>SXIP01000184.1 GCA_005772825.1 Methylococcaceae bacterium
AGGTTGAAACGCTGGGGGTTATGGCTTCCGTCAGATTTTGCGACAAGATAAGTCGCTGGGTTCAACCGCCGGATGCGGAAAACCGCATGTCCGGTGGTGTGGGAGAGGTGGCGGGCGCAATCCCGTCACCCCGACCCGATCCGTGCTACTTGGTTATGCGTAATATCGCTTCCGCGCAAAATCCGCCTAATTCATTGGATCGGCGCAGGTTAAGCTGACCGCCGTAGTGCTCTGCGATTAAGCGCGCGATAGGCAAGCCCAGACCATGTCCATTGACCGTTTCATCCAGGCGTGTGCCGCGTTGCGTTAACGTGACAATATCGGCTTCGGAAACGCCGGGCCCGTCATCCTCGACCAGTAAACGTACCTCGTGATTAACATCCAGTCTTATGATTATTCTGGACTTGGCCCATTTACAGGCATTGTCGAGCAGGTTGCCGGTCAATTCCAGCATGTCTTCCCTGTCGATCAACAACACGCCTTTATCCGGTAAGCTAAAGCTGATCTCCAGGTTTTTATCCCGATACATGCTTTGCAGCACCTTGATCAACGCCGGTATCTCCTGCCTTATGTCAAACTTTATCAGGGATGAACCGGCGCCGGCCATGCGTGCACGTTTAAGCACACGATCCATCATTCTTTGCATGTTGGTGGTTTGTGTTTGCAGGGTATGGCAAATTTCCGGTTGAGACTGTAAAGCGGCTTCGCGCGGCAATTGCTGCAATACCGTCAAGGGGGTTTTCAATGAATGGGCGAGATCGCCCAGCGCATTGCGCGAACGTTGCAGGCGCTGTTCCAATACGTTCAGCAACCAATTGACTTCCGCCACCAGGCCGGCAACCTCCTGAGGCACGTCGGTATCCAACTGGCTTATTTCGCCTTTTTCCAGGGCCCTGATCTGATGCTGAATGCGCGCCAGACGATGAAAACCGCTACGCAAGAGAATGACTTGAAAGGCGATCAGCGCCAGCAATAAAAGCACGGCTATCAGCGTATAGCGATGCTGAAACAAAGCTATGCGCGCCAAGGTCGGCGAAAGGTCCTCGGCAACGGCAATGGTAATGTCCCGATTTTGTTTGCTGTATCCGTACACCATGATAACCAGGGGTTGTTGCAAGGGCCCTGTGACATACAGTTTGCCGTTGGTTCCGGCGGGCAAAGCCTTGACGGCAAAGCTTTGGTCCATCAGGGAGCTGGAGCGAAGCACCTGCTTATCGCTGATGACCTGATAATAGTCGCCTGAAAACGGCTGAAGGTAAATGGGTTCTATGCGGTTAATATCCAGCGTGATCCGGTTTGCGGCATCAATGGCGAGTGCAGCCAGAATACTTTGCGCATCGTGCTCAAGGTGCTCGGCCACCGATTCTTCGGCCAGATAGCGGATTGAACTGCTGGTTAACCACCATAAGGCGATGAATACGCTGATCAGACTGATAAACAGGCCGACGCCCAAACGCACTTGCAATGACTTCATTCGACCCGTTCCTTAAAGACATAACCCTGGCCGCGATGGGTTTCAATGCGCTGCTTGCCCAGTTTACGGCGCAAATGATTGACGTAGACTTCAATCACATTACTGTCTTTGTCCGAGTCAAAATCATAGACCTGCGCGGTTAATGTCGATTTGCTCAACACTTGGCCGGGGTGCAGCAGAAAAAAACGTAGTAATTTGTATTCGATGCCGGTCAGTTCATGGATTTCACCGGTCTCGGTGGTCACTTGCTGACGACTTTCATCCAATGTCAAACCGCCAACCTGCAAACTGCCGCCGGGCTGTTGATGGATGCGATGCAGCAAGGCGTTAACTCGAGCCAACAGCTCTTCGATATGAAAAGGCTTGCCCAGATAGTCATCCGCTCCTGCTTTAAAGCCGTCCACTTTTTCATACCAAGCGTCGCGCGCGGTCAGTATCAATACCGGCAAGGTATTTTGCTTAGCCCGCCAGTTTGTCAATACGTCGATGCCGTTACGTTTCGGCAAGCCCAGATCCAGTATTGCCAATTCATAAATACCCTCATTGCCCAGATACTCGCCTTCAATACCATCACCGGCGACATCGACGGAAAATCCCGCTTTCTCCAGGTCCTTTTTTAAGATACGAACTAAATCTTCGTCATCTTCAATCAACAGCAGGCGCATGGGTTCTATCCTTATTACGGGTTAATTAGGTGGCTATTTTACTCAGTTCGTTCCCAAACGGTGCTCTCATCGTTATACACAAGTCTGTTCAAGACTTGAATGTAGGCCGGAATAAGCACGCCCGGCGGTAGCAAGGGCGTGTGTTTCCGGCATCACGGAGCTCCGAAGTGCCGGAAACGCCTGTCCTGCGCTCATGCGCGGACAGACTTATTCCGGCCTACGTCGAGTTGTGTATAACAATGAGAGCTGAGCTTGGGAACCAGCGATAGGGGCTGAGTAGTTACCAAAACTTAATCTTATATTCAATATTCATAGCTGATCAACCCGTTCCCAAGCTCCGGCTTCGAGCATCAAAGCAAGCTATTTTTGCAAGGCGTCGAAAAATTGCACAAAAAAAATCACCCGACCAAGTATAAGCATGATCGGGTGATAACAGCCACACATTTATAACGGGTAAATATTGCTCGCTAGCCGTTAATCATCGGTTTCGTTTTCATCATCGACACCGTCATTATCTTCATCGCTGTCGTCATTGTCATCAATGCCGTCGTCATCAGCATCAGTGTCATTGTCGTCACCGACACCGTCATTGTCGCTGTCAGAATCACTGTTATCAGTAACGCCGTCATTGTCATCATCGCTGTCATTGTCGTCGGTCACGCCGTCATTATCACTGTCATTAGGCGTGTTTTCATCCTTGTTGTCAGGCAGACCGTCGTTATCATCGTCAGTATCATTGCTGTCGCTGACACCGTCATTGTCATCATTCAGGTCGTTTGTATCGGCAACACCGTCATTGTCATCATCGGTGTCATTGACATCTGCAACGCCGTCATTGTCGTCATCGGTGTCACTGGCGTCTAAAATGCCGTCTTCGTCATCGTCGTTTTCGTCGAGATCGCTACTATCGGGAATGCCGTCATCATCGTCATCACCATCTAATGTATCGGGTGTGCCGTCATTGTCGTCATCCAGGTCGGCATCATCGACTATGCCGTCGTTATCGTCATCATTGCCCGCTTCGTCGTTCCTGTCCGCAACACCGTCATTATCATCGTCCTTGTCGCTTTGATCAACAACGCCGTCATTATCGTCATCGGTGTCGGTTGCGTCAGGAATACCGTCGTTGTAGTCATCCCTGTCATTAACATCAGGAACGCCGTCATTATCGTCATCCTTGTCATTTTTGTCCGCAATACCGTCGTTGTCATCATCGCTACCATCCAGCTTCTCGGTGACATCGGACAAACCGTCGTTGTCATCGTCGGTATCCACGTTATTAGGGATGCCGTCATTGTCTAAATCACCGTCTCTGGCATCCGGGATACCGTCATTATCGTCATCGGTATCAGTGTGATCGACCAAATCGGGCGTGCCGTCATTATCATCGTCGGTATCGCTGACATCAGGAATACCGTCATTATCATCATCGGTGTCGGTTTGATCAGGTATACCGTCATTGTCGGCGTCATCGTCGCGTTGATCCTTACTGTCGGGCACACCGTCATTATCGTCATCGGTGTCGCTTGTATCCGGAGTGCCGTCGTTGTCGTCATCGGTATCGTTTTTATCCAGGACACCGTCATTGTCGTCATCGACATCCTTTGCGTTCGGGATAGTGTCGTTGTCGCTGTCTTTATCGACATTGTTGCTTGCCGCAAACGCCTGACTGCTTAAACCGGGCAGCCATGAAACCGTTGGCGCGACGGTTGGTGCTGCCAGCAACGCAATGGCGGCGGCCAGTGTTAATAGTTTGGGATGATTCATCATTAATTCCTCATGTAGGGTAATTGCCGAGAGAGGCAGATTTTTGTTGTAGGCAAAATAGTGCTGGATATTGCATCCAAGGCAGGAATTTCAGTGTTGCCAAACCGAATCCCCATTCTGTGCTATTTATTAAATAAAGATCATCTTTTCCGATTAGTTATACGTTTAACGTATTCTAATTTTCTTACTGTTGTGAATTACATTAAAAGACCGAAAGGTTCAATCGATCGAAACATTGTTAACCTAATTGATTTCAATTTTACTGGTCAGCACGGTATTAGTGGCTTTATCGCGCAATCCTTTCCACTGTACTTTAGTCATATTCAGCTTGATTAATCTGGCATTAAAGACACTGATTTTTCCGGCCTTCGTGTTTTGTCCAAACACCGTTGCCGAATTCCAGATTAATTTCTTGCTTCCCACCATCACATAATCACTACCCACAGCCGATATTTTGCCGCTGCTCTCATCTTTAATAGTGTAATTTCCTGTTGACGGAGGAACGACTACCGGCGCGGCATCAATCGTAATCGAGCCGTTAAATTGTTGAGCGGTGCCCAGTGAATCAGTCGCTGTTAATGTAAACGAATAGGTTCCCGCTGTTGTCGGTGTGCCGCTGATCGTATTACCCACCGTTAAACGCAAGCCGGTCGGCAACGCCCCTGCCGTCACTGAGTAAGCAAAAGCGCCATAGCCGCCGACAGCGTTAATTGACGCCGAGTAAGCGGTGTTCACTACGCCCTTGGGTAAAACGGGGGCAAAGGTGATCGCATTATCATTGATGGCTAGACTTAATGTTTTTGTCGCCGTTAATTGCGTAACCGTGTCGGTTACCGTAACGTCAATGTTGAACGGGGTGTTGGCCGCGCTAATAACAGTGGCTGTTCCTTCGATCGCGTTAGTCGCATTATTAAACGTCAATCCGGCTGGAAGCACGCTGCTTATAGCGATAGTGTAAGCATGGTTATTCGGTGTAGTCGCGGTAATCGGCAAATTAACCGCAGCGCCTACAAAAATATCCGGCAGGACATTGGTGGTTATGGTGGGCGGAACAAGCGGAGCAGCAATTTTTAAGGTTAGGATCTTGGACGCCGATTTACCGTTGTTGTCTGTGACAGTAAAGCTGGGCGTGCTGGTTCCGGCAGTACCGGCAGCAGGAATGCCTGACAAAATACCGGCAGCGCTTAATGTCAAACCATTCGGTAATACAGATGCAGGGGTGACCGACCAGGTGTAGGGCGCAGCGCCTGAAGTGGCCGTTAAGGTCGTGTAGTAATCGGCCAGTTCAACGCCGTCCGCCAGTGCATTACTGGTAATCGCCGGTGCATTAAGCACATGCTGACCATTCTCATCTAAAATCTCGATGCTATAGGTTTTAGTGGCTCGGGTGTTATCGGCATCGGTAGAAGTTACGGTAAAGGTAAATAATCCCGCTTCTGTCGGCGCGCCGGTAAGAATACCAGTGACCGGGTCGAGACTTAATCCTTGCGGAAAGGCGCCCGAGACAGCGACGTCATAAGGCGTATTACCGCCAAATACCAGCTTACGCGCAACATAGTCTTGATTAATCTGCCCATCTTCAACATGATCAATTAAACCCAATGCAGCGGCGGCTTCGAAGCCAACCATATTGGCGCCGGTATAATCACCGACAACGGTTTCCAGACTGCAATCTATATATTGAGTAACGCCATTGGCGTCAGTGACGGCCGTGAAACCATCCGGCCTGGACGATTTTTTTCCATGCAAGCCGTCCGGCCCGACCTCATCACACATCGCTTCGTGCGTTTCACCGTCAATGGTAGCGGCGCTTCCTGCGTATTTATAAAATTCATAACGACGCGTGATATTGTCACCGTCATTAACCTGCTCTGCTGCACCGTTATGGGCGACTTTATTCTGATTATTACCTTTCTGTAATAAATAAAATTCGGCTTCTACCTGTTGCTCCTCTCCATTTGCCCAGTCCGGCCCGGGGACACCATCCTTATCTCCACCGATTAACTGCTCTAATACAACATGATTCGCTTTATGCGCTTGGGTTTTAATGACCTTGACAAAAGAAGGCGTACCAAATTTGTAGACAACGAGGGGAGCGACTTTAGGAACGACAACCGGAGCCGGCATAACCGCCACCACTTGAGCGGGTTGTTGTGGCGCAGGCGGGGTATAAACCCAATTCGGTGTGGCGATCACGGTGGAATTAGGCGCTCTAACCAGCGTACCCGGATGAACCGGGTCATTGATAAGCCAGGAATAGGTCATTGATGACGCGACAGGATAGGAGCTTGCGGCAAAATGTTCACAGCCTTCATTAACGGCCGGATTGGTGCATTGGTGGCCTTGCGTTGCCGGCAGGCCGTTGACTGGGAATGTCGTAAAAGCCGACCAATGACCGGTAGCCGCGTCGTATTTTGCCTGATAGCGTATAAACACTTTGGGATGACCCGGCGTACTGTTATCTTCCGTAATGGTTGGGTGTCCGTAATGGTTCCAATCATAGGTGCCGCCAATTTGCGTACTGGTGACATCGTCCAATTCGATTTCAAAGCCGTGCGCTTCAACGCCGGTGTCGTTTACGGCATCAAAATTACCTAAACCGCCATAGATGGTGGTTGAATGCACTGTGGTGCTTAATGAAAACAAACCGGTTAACAGGAGTATTTTTTTCATGATTTCGCCTTATTTCTTGAACTAGGTGCGGAGATTTAAAGTTTTTGCTAAAGAGGCTTTAGCTTAGGAACGTAAAACATCACCGTTGCGCATCTTGTTCAGTAACAGCGAAAGCACAAGGCTCAAGGCGCTTCATAAGACGTACAGGTAATGATCTGATCAGAGGGTGGCATCAAAATATCAACCGAACCTGAAACGAAACTGAAAATTTTTGAGCCGAACCTGGAGAAATGCCTGAGTATTTATTGGCGGTAACTCATTTCCAAACAAGGCCTGCCTGGAAACAAATTCAGGAGGTTGAGCTTTGAAATTAGCGGGAAAACGGCAAGTTATTAAAAATCAGAAAGCGATTTCGGCGGGATTGCAGCTCTTAACGCATTCACTATCGCCAGGACATCGATGATTTCCTGGGTCACGGCGCCGGCTACCGGTGTCAGATAACCCAATCCGGCAAACACCATGCCGATCACACTCAATGCCATGCCGCCGACCGCGCTTTGCAGGGCGATTTTGCGCATGCGCGCGCCGATATGAAAAAGCTCGTCGACTTTTAACAGTGAGCTGTCCATGATCACGGCGTCCGCCGATTCGCCGGTAATATCGCTATTCTGGCCAAAAGCGATGCCGATGGTTGCTGCCGTCAGCGACGGCGCGTCATTGATGCCGTCGCCCAGAAATACGGTTTTTGCCGTTTGGGTTTCCTTGCGCACCAGCTCCAGTTTTTGCTCGGGACTCTGGCTAAAATACACATGCTTGATGCCAACCTTGTCGGCCAGATAGCGGACTTCCGATTCCCGGTCGCCGGATACCAGCATCACCTTGTCGAACAGGTGGTTAGGCTGCAAATGATTGATAAAGGATGAACTGTCGGTACGCACTTCATCGCGAAACTGCAAGGTTGCAGCGTAGACTTCATCAATCAGTACGATACATTCCAGGCCGCCCGTGAGCGGCGGCAAATCGGCATCAACCGTCGGGTGATGCTGTTCGACATAGTTCTTGCGGCTGGTAATCTGCACCAGCTTACCGGCCACCTGCCCTTTCAGCCCGTCACCCGGTAATTCGGTAATGTTGCTGACGCCTAACAAGGATAGCCCGCTATTTTCCGCCGCCTTGAGAATGGCGCCCGATAGCGGATGCTTCGAATAGCGCTCCAGGCTGGCGATTAACGTCAATACGTCGTTCTCGTTGTGAGCCTTGCCCGGAATCAGCGCCGTTAACGAGGGACGCCCGTAAGTTAAGGTACCGGTTTTATCAAAAATAGCCGTGCGACAAGTGCCGATCGTTTCCAGAATAGCCGGATTCTTGATGATGATTTCACGCCGTGCGGCCAATGAAATGGAGCTAATAATGGTAACCGGTATACCGATCAGCAACGGACAGGGCGTAGCAATCACCAACACGGCCAGAAAACGTATGACATCACCGCTGACGGCCCAGGCAATCAGCGCAATGATGACCGCCAGAGGTGTATAAAACGCGCCCAATTGATCACCGAGACGCCTGATGTTCGGGCGATATTGTTCGGAAGAGCGCATCACTTCCATAATTTTGGCATAGCGCGAATCGCCGGCCAGTTTATCGGCGCGAATCGTTAGCATACTATCGCCGTTAATCGCCCCGGACATTACCGGGGAACCGCTGGTTTTCGACATCATATACGGCTCGCCGGTCAGGTAGGATTCATCCATCGTACCGATGCCCTCCAACACAGTACCGTCAACCGGGCAAATTTCGTGCGGCAATATCAGCAAGGTATCGCCAATAACGACTTGTTCGGTACCAATATCGATCAGTACATCCGCTGATTTTCTATGCGCAATCGACGGCATGCGCTTGGACAAGGCTTCAAGCACCGATGAGGCTTTGCGTACCGCGTAATGTTCCAGCACTACGCCGCCGGACAGCATTAACACCACCAGCGCCCCTGCCAGGTATTCATCGAGCAACACCGCCGTCACGATGGACAGACCGGCCAGCAAATCGGCGCCGAAATCACCGTGGAATAATTTTGCGATGAGCTGGTAAACCAACGGAATGCCGCCCAGTATTAATACGGCAAGCAACGGCAATTGCAACAAATGAACAGGAACGACCAGGCGTCCCTGATAGATGTCCGCGACGCTTGAAGTCAGCAGTATGTTTAAATTCAGCGTATAAATTTCATCACTGAAATTGAGCGCAAATTTAAGCACCAAATAAGCACCGATACCGAGCAGGCTCAAAACGGCGATCCTGTTTTCGCCTGTTGAGAGAGGTGTTATTGATTGCTGTGATTTTGTCATAAGGGCGCTTGTTCTAGTTTTAATTGCACAGATTATTTATCTTCAGATTTTTTATAGCCGTTCCACATCGCTTTTGCCAGGTTTTCACGATGAATATAGCTTTCCACGGCAACGCCGACAATATGAACAAAAACCAGCAACAGCGTAAAGTTGGCGAAAAATTCATGCACCTCTTCCCACAGTTCTTCATAAGAAGATCCAACCATCGCGGCCAGCGGCCCTGCCCCTTGATCCGCACCATATACAGCAAAGCCGGTCAGGCAGGTCATTAACAGGCTGACCAGTAATAACAGAATCATTGCCGCTCCCGCCGGATTATGGCCGATGTAGCGCCTGGATTTTAAAGCGATTACCTCTTTCACATAATTGATGGATTGAATCGGGCTGCATAAAAAATTCGCAAACCGGGCATGCTCATTACCGACAAATCCCCAGATCAACCGGAAAACCAGTAAAGCGGACACCAAGTAGCCGGCCCAAACATGAACCGTTAATAAATCATCTTCCGTCAGGTAAGCGACAAAGAAGCCGAGTACCAACAACCAGTGAAAAATCCTGAGTGGAATATCCCAGACTTTAATTAAATTTTGCGTATTCATTTTGTACCTCATTATTTGTGTCTAGCCAGATTATCGCGTAAAACTGAAATAAAACTGAAAAATCAAACATCTCACTTATCATTGAAGCACTGAATGCCGGGCTTTTTTGCGTTCAGAAGTTGGAAAGTTAAGCCTTGACGGGTAACATAGTCCGGCTTTGCAAAAACGCCGCTATCCCGGTGCGGGCGATGAGCGGATCGCTATTCGGAAGCCGAAATACCTGCCGGGAGAACTGCCAAAATTCTGATTCACCACCATCTGCTGTAAACAACAATGACGTTATTAATACTACATAAACAGCCTGCCTGCTGAATATCCGTTGTATCCGGTAATTTTATTGATAGTATGGTACAGCAATAGCGACATACCGAATCAGGCGTATCATGTCTTTCCAGACGGACAAGGGCATGAATTTCTTTAACTTACAAAGAGTCCGCCCCGATCATGAAAGTATTTTTAAAGATCAATCATGAGGCGGTAAACATCTTGACCCGGTGTACGAACAAACGCCATCGAGCGTAAATATAAACCACTGACCTATTTCACCAATCATTTACAAGGTACATAACACTATGCGTAACTATTTTTTAAACCTGGGCTGTGTGATGCTGGCACTGTCATCAATGTCCGCTTATGCCGAAGTTCTCGGTAAAGACGGCATTCCTGCGGCCATAATCGATCAACTGTATAAAAAACATCCCAACGCACTGGATATTAGCGCAGAACAAAAAAAGCATTTCGGCCAGGATTTATACGAAGTCTTCTTTAAAGAGAAGGAAGGCGATAGCAAACAAGTCGAGCTGTATAGACCGGACGGTCGTTTTTATATCAACGGCGCCATGACTGAAACATCCAAAACATCCAACGTCATGCCGTCTGCCGGTTACGACAGCCTGAACGCCGCGTTTAAAAACTATGACATTAAAGAAATGGTATTGGTGACCAATCCCAACGGATTGGGCGAAGAATACGACCTGACCGTTAACGCGTCTGGCGTTGACTGGAGCGTTTCGATAGACCGAACCGGCAACATCTATTTTAAAGAACAAAAATAACGCGAAGGTTGATGACTACCGGTTAATGTTTTTTTGCGACAACTGGAATCTCATGAAGACCGGTCAGTTACAGATTGACGCTGATGGTTGAATAGACTAGTCTTTGACCGGCGTCGAAGCGTATCCAAACCGAATCTATCGTTAACGGTACGCTTCTCTTCGACGCCGTTCCAGGCTCAGGCAATAACATGCCTTCACTCTCACACACTTTCAAGCAAGGTAATCAAATGAAATACATCAGTCTATTAGGCCTTTGCTTAACATTCCTCCTTCCACAAATTAGCACAGGACAAGAGAAATTAACCGCAACGGCGCAAAATTATTATGGCTCCGAACAAGCAATTTCGATAGCGGACGCATCCGAAGACTCCGACTATAACAATGGCAATCCGGTCGATGATTTTTCTATTAACAGTGAGGATAATTCGTCCGACCAAGACGCGCCAAATGACGATGGAGGGCAAGGTTTTGAAAACAATCAATTTGATCAACCCGATCAAAGCACCGATGATTCTCAAGACATGCAACAAAATTAATCGTCTCACGCAGACCTTTTATTTGCTCCGCATGGCCGTCATATCGCGCAATCTTAAGCCGGCCAGTAGTAATGTCGCGGTATAAATCGCCATCCCGATACCTATCCACTTAAGCAGGTTAATAACCCGTTCAGTTGCGCTCCATGCATTCCACCACCGGGCATCAACAAGATAATGCAGGCTCAGGGACATGGCGGCACCCGCCAACAACACGCGAATAAAAAACAAAGGCCACCCGCTTGCCGGTTGATAAATATTTTCCCTCAGTAATTTTCTCAATAATAAGGCGGCATTAAAAAATGCGCCCAATGAAGTCGCCAAAGCCAGTCCGGCATGGGCCAAAGGGAAGACCAGAACGATATTTAAAACCAGACTGACCAGCATCGCATAAATACCATAGCGCACCGGCGTCTTCATATCCTGACGCGCGGTAAATCCGGGCACCAGCACTTTTATCAATATATAACCCAACAAACCGATTGCATAAGCCTTAAGGCTTAATCCCGCCAGATGCACATCGCTTATGCTGAATTCATTGTACTGAAACAGCGTCGATAACATCGGTTCTGCGAGTAACAACAAGCCGATGGTTGCCGGCACTCCGACCAGAATGACCAGGCGCAAGCCCCAATCCAGAGTATTGGAAAAAGCGCTTGCATCATCTGACGCATGGTTTTTAGCCAAATTCGGCAAAATAACCGTGCCTAAAGCCAGTCCCAGAATACCCAGCGGAAACTCCACCAGACGATCGGAATAATACAACCAGGACACGCTGCCGACCGCTAAAAACGATGCAATCAGGGTGTCCAGCAACAAATTGATTTGCGTCACTGAAACACTGAAAATAGCCGGCAGCATCAGGCTTATAATGCGCCGGACACCGCTATCGTTAAAGCCGAGTCTTAATCTCGGCATTAGCCCGAGACGCATTAAAGCGGGAATCTGAAACAACACCTGCACAACACCGGCCGCAAACACCCCCCACGCCAGCGCCATCACCGGCTCGTTCATAAGCGGGGCAAGCCGGATTGCCGCAGCAATCATGCAGATATTCAGGAAGACCGGCGTTAAAGCGGGGACTGCAAACTTGCCGTGAGCATTTAATATCGCGCCGGCAAACGCTACCAGCGCTATAAATAGCAGATACGGAAATGTAATTTGCAGCATCTGCACAGCCAGTTCATGTTGGGTGCCCTGCCATGCAAAACCGGGCGCCAACAACAAAATAAGTAGAGGCGCTGTCACGATACCGATCAGCGTGAACAGCATTAACAGTAAGGCCAGAGTTCCTGCGGTTTTATCAATAAACAGTTTTAACGCCGCCTTACTGCCTTGCGCCTTGTAATCAGCGAGTACCGGCACAAACGCATGCGCAAATGCGCCTTCTGCAAATAAACGCCGCAAAAAATTAGGGATTTTAAAGGCGACAAAAAACGCATCCGTCGCCAAATCAACACCAAAAATGCGTGCAATCAACATATCCCGTACAAAACCCAGGATACGTGAAATCAGGGTCATGCTACTGACAACCACTGTTGACTTAAAAAGCTGCCGACTCAACACCGCTCCTTTCATTAACTCGTTAAATAGGTTGACAATAATAGCAGTTAAAAAGATAATACGCGGCTAATTAACTCACTCAACAATTTTCGAGACACTATGGCTAATACAGCACAAGCTAAAAAGCGCGCGAAACAAGCGGAAAAAAGCCGTATTCGCAATGCAGGACAACGCAGCAACTTACGTACCTTCATTAAAAAGATTATTGCAGCCGTAAACGCCGGCGATAAAGAAAAAGCGCAAGCAGCTTATAACACTGCTGTGCCTATTATCGATTCCGCAGTCAATAAAGGCATTATTCATAAAAATAAAGCCTCGCGCAGCAAAAGCAGACTGAATTCAAAAGTGAAAGCGCTCGCTTGAACGAGTAGTGACACTTCCCATAAAAAAGCCGCTTAAATAGCGGCTTTTTTATGCTTGATGATTTCTGTTCCCATCCTAAGTCAAGCAGCCCGGAACGAAGCGATTAAACTCCGCCCCGGCTTTATCGTACGCTTGACACCGATCTCCAATTATTCAAATAATGCCACAATTTCCTCCCTGTTAATGACTTCTTTTTCCTGTAACAACTGGGCCAGCTTTTCCAATACCGGCCTGTGTTCAGTGATAATTTTGCGCGCCCTATTCTCCCCGTCCTCAACGAGGGCCATAATTTCGGTATCGATCACACGCGCCGTTACATCACTGTAATTGCGATATTCAGACACTTCGGATTCCAAAAACTGCAGTTGCTGCCGTTTGCCGTAGGTCAACGGCCCGAGTTTTTTACTCATGCCCAGACTGCAAACCATGTTGCGGGCAATGTCACTGGCTTTTTCCAGATCATTTTGCGCACCGGTTGAAATACTGCCCAGTGCAATCTCTTCAGCGATACGTCCGCCCAATAATATAGCAATTTGATCTTTAAGCTCATCCTCAGTAGACAGGAACTTTTCCTCTACAGGCAACTGTAAAGTAAAGCCCAAGGCGGACACTCCCCGGGGAATGATGGAAATTTTATGCACCGGCTGTCCGGTCGGCACATGTTCGGCAACCATCGCGTGCCCGGCTTCGTGGTAAGCGACCCGACGTTTTTCTTCAGGATTTAATACCCGGTTTTTCTTTTCGGGTCCGGCCAATATACGATCGATAGCGGCTTCAAAGTCTTCCATTTCAACTTTAGTATGACCGACGCGCGTCGCTATAATCGCCGCTTCATTAGCGATATTGGCAAGATCGGCCCCGACCAGCCCCGGCGTACGCTTGGCGATTACCGATATATCGATATTGCCGGCCATGGTCAGCTTTTTGGTATGCAGTTTAAGAATCTCGATACGGTCTTGCAGATCGGGTTTATCGACCACAATCTGACGATCAAAACGACCCGAGCGTAGCAAAGCCTTATCAAGCACTTCGGGACGATTGGTCGCCGCCATCACCACCACGCCAACCGACGTATCGAACCCGTCCATTTCGGTCAGCAATTGATTTAATGTCTGTTCCCGCTCGTCATGCCCACCCATCATGACCGGCCCGCCGCGGGTACGCCCAATCGCATCCAGTTCATCGACAAATATGATACAGGGCGCTTTGTTGCGCGCCTGTTCGAATAACTCCCGAACCCTGGCGGCGCCGACACCGACAAACAGCTCGATAAATTCCGAACCGCTGATATTGAAAAACGGCACCTGCGCTTCGCCGGAAACGGCGCGCGCCAACAAGGTTTTTCCGGTTCCCGGTTGCCCTACCAACAGCACACCTTTCGGCATGCGCCCCCCTAACTTCTGGATTTTTTCAGGCGACTTTAAAAAATCGATAGATTCTTTAAGCTCCTGCTTCGCGCTATCGGCACCCGCCACATCGGCAAAGGTAATTTTGCTTTGGGTATCCTGATGAATGCGCACCTTGTTGCCCAAATTGAGAAACGACTGCGCCCCGGCCGCCGTCCGGCGCATAAACCATGAGCCTATAAACATGAAGATCAGGATAGGAATGACCCAGTTGAAAAAAATATTGCTTAACCAGCTCTCGCTGCTTCTAACGACAAACTCAACCTTATTCTCCTCCAACATTTTCGCAAGATCGGTTTGCGGCAGAGGTATGGTCATAAAATGTCGGGGTAATTCCTTTGGATCGTCGGATTTGAGAACGCCGGTGATAAAGCGTTCCGTCACGATGGCCTTGTCAACCTTGGCTTCTTTCACATATTTAAGAAACTGGCTATAAGGAATTTCATCGCGCTGTACTTCCCGAACACCATTGAACCACAGCATGATCAGGACGATTATCAAGCTTATATAAATAATATTTTTTTGTTTGCCGCTAAGCGCGGTTTTATCTGATGGCTTGTTGATTTCAAGATCGGGATCGGATTTGGATAAATAACCCAACCCCGCCATGAAAACTTTTTTCATGGCGGCGTAGACAGTAAGCAATAACTTTATAAAGAACTGAACTAAATTGTTTAGCGTATCCATTATCTATATTCCTCGTACAGGTCATGCCGCCTCGCTTGAAAGCATCATTTGTTAGTAAACAAAAACAAATTGCTTGGCGGCTGATGGTTTTATTATTACCTTCGATTAAGATTAGACAAGCATTAAAATCGCTCTGCAACTCGAATGCCCGGTTTATGCCGGCTCATACTGATATGCACAACACACCTGAATAGTACACCTCATATAGCAGTTGTGCTGACAAAGTCAATCATTAAGGCCTCACTTGATTTCCAGCAACCAATAGGCGCACTGTTCCCTGACTTCACTTTCCGCCTTAAGCCAGTCCTCTACGTCATGACCAGCTGTAAAGCCTCTTTTCTCAGCTTTATAATACGCACGTTCTGCAACCATTTGCCGGAACTTGTCCGATTCTATGACGCCGATGTGAGAACTTTGTGACGAGCTATATTCAGTTTCCATATCTCCTCCTACTAAATAGTTTTTATAGCGTGAAGAAATATTCTTCAACCTGCATTTTATAGACAAAAAGATCAGAAAAACAATACGTATGAATACCTAGTCCAAAGGAAAAGCCATCACTGCCTTATTTGAATTCAAAGATCTCAATAGCCGTTACACCGAACGTAAAGCAGACGTTTCTTTTCAATACCCGGAAAAGACTTTATAATGCGCGGTTCTATGGGGCATCCTGCTCCTCCTTGCTTTACCCTCTTTAAAGACAGAGAGGGGAGGCTCTAACCGAAAGGAAAAATAATGCGACATTATGAAATTGTCTTTTTAGTCCATCCTGATCAAAGCGCTCAGGTTCCAGCAATGATTGAACGCTACAGATCAACCATTGAAGCGGCATCCGGTAAAATTCACCGTCTGGAAGATTGGGGCCGCAGACATCTGGCCTATCCGATTAAAAAAATCCACAAAGCACATTACGTGCTAATGAATGTTGAATGCGATCAACCTACATTAGCCGAGTTGGAAAGCGGCTTTCGTTTCAATGATGCTATTTTGCGCAGCATGACGTTACTGCAAAAACAGGCCATTACCGACGTATCCGCGATTGCCACTTCAACCGCTGAAGAAAATAAAGCCGCTGAATCCAGAGCTAAAGACGCTGCAGCCAGAGAAGCATTAGCCGTAGCAACAGCAGCCGCTATCCTCGACGATGACATCGATCTGGATGCTATCGATGAAGATTTTGATGCTGACGATATTGTTTCTGAATAAGCCTTCCTGAATAAACACTTTAACTAATTGGATTACGAGAATTATTATGGCACGTAACATCAGACGCAAAAAATTCTGCCGCTTCAGTGCAGAAGGCGGCACACAGATTGACTATAAAGATCTGGATTTATTAAGCGATTACATCACCGAAACCGGCAAAATCGTTCCCAGCCGTATTACCGGCACCAGCGCCAAGTATCAAAGAGAGTTATGCGTTGCGATAAAACGCGCACGCTTTATCGCTTTGCTGCCTTTCTGCGACGCACACAAATAACAAGGATTTTTTAATAGCAAAGCTTTTTAATAGCAATAATTGGAGAACCGAGTGAATTTTTTAGCGACATACATTATGCGAGGAAGAATACAGGCCATGATAGTGGCCTCCTCCCTGGCATTATTGTCACTTATCGTTCCTCCAGTCAGTGTTGTAAGCTCAGCCTCGGTCGCTCTGGTCACGTTAAGACGGGGCGCCTATGAAGGCTTGTATGTTTTGGTTTGTTCAAGTGCGGCGGCAGGATTGTTAGGACTGTTCCTGATCGGGAATTACCAGTTTGCCTTACTTTATGTGATGGTGCTCTGGGTTCCTGTCTGGCTGATTTCAATCGTATTGCGAGAGGGCCGACATTTATCGCTGGCCGTCGAAATTGCCGTGTTAATGGGCGTACTCGGGGTTATAGGCTACTATCTCTTTAACCCGGAACTGGCGGTCATGTGGAGAGGCTTGCTGTCACAAATGGTGCCGAAAGACGCGCCGGTTGAAGATATTCAACACACGCTGGATGTCATGTCACATTACATGACCGGCGTGGTCGCGGCAGGCACTGTATTTGGCTTGCTGTTCGGTCTTTTTTTAGGCCGCTGGTGGCAGGCAATCCTCTATAATCCCGGTGGTTTCAGAGAAGAATTCTTGTCCCTGACAACGCATCCACGTTTGGCAATAGGCACTATCGGCGTTATCGCTATCGCATCGTTCAGTTCCGGAATGCTTTCCGAGTTGTCCTGGAATATCGTTATTCTGTTGTTTGTGTTGTATACCTTTATCGGTAGCGCAATCATGCATACGATATTCGGCGCCATGAAACTGGCTCGCTTTACAGTACCGATGTTCTATGTGACGCTGTTTTTGATCCCTCATGTTTTGTTGCCGGTTGCTTTAATAGGCCTCAGCGATACATGGCTGAACTTACGCAAAAAAACCACATACAGCTAAAAAATCCACTACACACCAACAACGCCGCAAGGCGCAAAATAATCGGTTAAGCACCGAACAATGAGGTATTAAAAGATGGAAGTTATTCTTCTTGAAAAGATAGCAAACCTGGGTAACCTGGGCGACAAAGTCACCATTAAATCAGGTTACGGCAGAAACTATCTTGTTCCACAAGGTAAAGCTGTTGCTGCAACGGCTAAAAAAATCGCTGAATTTGAAGCGCGTCGTGCAGAGCTTGAAAAAGCCGCCGTTGAAAAATTGAATGCCGCTCAGGCCCGTGCGAACGCGCTCGGCAAGCTGCAAATCGTCATTACGCATAAAGCCGGCGACGAAGGCAGATTGTTTGGCTCGGTAGGCACACACAATATTGCCGAAGCCGTCACTGCAGCGGGCGTTCCGGTTGGCAAGCATGAAGTCCGCTTGCCTCATGGCGCTATCAGACATGTTGGCGAATATAACATCGATTTTAGTTTTCACACCGATGTTACAGCAACACTGGCCATTAAAGTAGCCGCTGAAGCATAAGGTAAACAACTGATTATCGTAACCTGTGCGACTCCGTTGTTATTGGCAAACGGGTTACGATGATTTAAGCAGCCTGGATCGAGCCCAAGCCTGATCCGGAGTTTTGCGGCATTGATCCCGTATTTCGCTTATGCTGGATACGGGCTTCTTATTGAACCATGACATATACGCACAGCGCGCCCAACCAGGGGAAATATTGCTTTCGCCATACTGTTCAACGGTAACCTGCAATCATTAAATCCCCCTGCCTGTTCAACAACAATAGGCGTCTTTATGCGAGTTCTATACTCCTGCCTTTTTTACCTGCTAATCCCTGCAATACTCTTGCGCCTTTTCTGGCGCGGCATTAAAGCCCCCGATTATAGACATCGCTGGCTCGAACGATTTGCCTGCTATAACAACAAGCTCCCAACAGATGTTATCTGGTTTCACGCCGTTTCAGTCGGCGAGGCGGAAGCTTTATTTCCATTAGTCCGACAGATACAACAACAGCATCCCGCTATACCGCTGTTAATCACCACAACAACGCCAACCGGGTCTGCACGGGTCAAAGCCGTGATGAAAGACACCGTTTCGCACGTCTACCTGCCTTATGACCTTCCCGATGCGGTCAAGCGATTTATGCACTGCTTTAAACCGAGATTGGCTGTTATTGTCGAGACCGAGATCTGGCCCAATCTATTTAGTTATTGCGGCGAAAACAACATCCCCTTATGCATGATCAATGCCCGCCTGTCGGAAAAATCATCCCGCCGCTATCAAAAAATCCCGTCATTCATTGCCCCGGTTTTAGCAAGGGTCAAGCTGATCGCCGCACAATCACAGGACGATGCCGACCGCTTTATCGCTATCGGCGCTAAAACTGAAACCGTCAAAACTTTCGGCAATATCAAGTTTGATGTCGAGATTCCGCAAGCCATTATTGAACAGGGCTCGCAGCTAAAAACAGAATTGTTCGGCAACCGATTTGTCTGGTTGATAGCCAGCACCCATAAGCATGAAGAAGCGATATTTTTAAGCCTGTATCAGGATATCAAGCAGAGAATCCCCGAATTATTACTGGTCATTGTGCCGAGGCACCCTGAGCGCTTCAGTGAAGTCAAGACATTGACCGAACAGCAGGGTTTAACGCTGGTGACACGCACCTCCGGTGCAAGCTGCCGGCAGGCAAGCGATGTTTATCTGCTCGACACCATGGGTGAATTAAAAATGTTTTACGCCGCGGCAGATATAGCCTTTGTCGGCGGCAGCATGGTAAACACCGGCGGACACAATATCCTGGAACCGGTCGCAATCGGCGTACCGACCCTGTTCGGCCCTTATATGTCGAATTTTAAGCAGATCGCCGAAAACATACTCAAGCAGGATGCGGCCATACAATGCCAAAACAGCAAAGCGATAACCGCCGCGATTTATCTGTTACATGAAGACCCTGTCTACAGAAAAAACCTGGCTGAAAAAGGCAGGCAATTTATAAGCCGAAACCAGGGCGTGATTACAAAAATCTGCGTGGCGCTTGATGATTTTGTTTGATTACCGTGAAGGGGATGGTGTTTAGGAAAGAAGCCGTTCTGCCCCCAAGCGGGACCGGGTTTAAACCCGGTCCCAAATGTTTCGCTGCTATCCGAACCATCCGAGAAACTCGGCGGGAGGGATAATAAATCCCGTCCGGCCCTGAGGAGTAAGCAAATTTAGTTCGCAGGCTCAGCAGGTGGTGTCACGATTACTGTGGTGCTGTCGCCGGTCTCGCCCTTATTGCCTTTATTACCTTGGCTACCGGTTTCACCTTGGCTGCCTTGAGCGCCGTCGTTGCCGGTTGCACCGGCGGGGCCTGCGGGGCCCGGAACCGCAACAGGTACGTTGACCACGGTTGGGGTTTGGTCACAAGCACTAAGGCTTAGCGCAACAATCAGCGCAGATATCATTATCGAGTAATTCATGGGAAATCCTATGGAAGTGGAAAATTGCGGCGCAGGTTTCTTTAAAAAGTCTGCGGACAAACCCGATCGACTTGAAATGTCGCTTTCGGTACTACCTGTATAGAATAGATGCGCGCCATTCATAGTTCGGTGCGCTGGCGCACAAAGAGGAAAATTTCGCTAAGGATGAGACGTCTCAACCGGAATAATCCATTTGCGACTATGCCTGTTGAGATCAATACCGCCCTCCCCTAAAAACAGGTAAAGCACAATGAGTGCATGCTGTTCACACCCGACGTTCCAATCCTTCACTATGCCAATGGCGTTCCAATTTGACGGCGGTTGTTGCATTGCCTGACACCGAAATGCCGGGCAACGATAAAACTGTCGCCCGACCCTTGCATGATTGAACCGTCAGCCCGTCTCATCCGCCTTGCCTTCAAGCAGTTGAATCTTTTCTTCCAGCAGTTTTACTTTTTTCAACAGCTCGGGTAATTTACTGATTGCAATCTGCTCCTTATAAGCCACTTTCTTGTCTTTTGCAGGGCTGCCGAACACCTGTGTACCAGCCTTGACATCACCGGCAACACCGGAACGCGCCATCACTACCGCGCCCTGCCCTATTGTGACATGATCGGCAATACCGGCACTACCGGCCAGAATGACATAATCCTCGATAGTACAGGAACCCGACACGCCGGTTTGTCCGCACATGATCACATGCTTGCCGACTTTATTGTTGTGGCCGACCTGCACCAGGTTATCTATTTTACTGCCCGCGCCGATTACCGTACTGCCCAATGCGCCGCGATCTATACAGGCATTGGCGCCGATCTCGACATTGTCGCCAATGACGACATTACCGACCTGAGGCACTTTAACATGCTGATGATTCCTGAACTTATAGCCAAACCCGTCAGCGCCGATAATCGCTCCCGAATGGATAATGACATGATCCCCCACCACGACATCGTCGTAGATAACGGCATAGGGATAGATGCGGCAGTTTTTGCCGATTTTCACATTGTTGCCGATATACACTCCCGCCAGTATTGCGCTGTCATCACCTATCGTCACATTGTCGCCTATCACCGCATAAGGACCGATATAAAGCGCATTGCCCAGGCTCACATCACGACCAAGCACCGCTTGTGCGGCAATTTCGTTGCTGTAAACCCGATCGGGATGCAATAACTCAACCGCCTTGATAAAGCTCATTTCCGGGTCCGGACATCTTAACAACGCGATGTTTTCAGGCACATTGTCAACCGCAAAGTTTTCCGCAATAAAACAGGCTGAAGCCGTCGAATCCTTGATATGGTGGGCATAGCGGCTATTGGTCAACTGGGTCACCTGACCTTGTTGTGCTGAAGTAATATCCGCCGCTGATTGAATAACGCTGGATGAATCGCCACCTTCAATGCGCGCACCGCACAAATCGGCAAGTTCTTTTAATGTAATCGGCATAATGGTCTCTGGGTTTGTCCTGTTACGGCACCGGTTAAAAATTCCCGGTAGTGTATCAAATCCACCTGGACATCTACATTAGTGAAGCATTATCAATGCAATTAATCCCCTCATGCTGCAACAACGATAAAATTTTTTTATTACCTTGAACCTTTTGTCGATACCTCGCCATTAACGGTTAAGAAGACATAAAACATCTTCTGAACCGGGTCGCTTCGAGCGGCATTCAATCGATTAATTGGAGAAATAGACATGAAAGTAAAATCTAATGTTCGCGCAGGTAAAGGCGGCGCAAGTGGTGCAGGAAAAAATTCATCAGGTGACTCATCCTCAACACCTGATGTAGTGCCTGTACCCGTCTATCCAGCACGTTGCGTATTGCCATAAAACATTGATTTAATTGCAGTGCCGCAAGGAGAGGAGCAAAATATTGCTCCTCTCCTTTTTGCGCTGAATGGAAATTAACCAGCTGTTTATTAGCAGCGATACCGCTCAAGGATGAGCGATAACCACTAAAGTCTGCGCGCGTTTAAATGCGCAGTTCAAACATCTTTCCAGCGTTTCCGGATCCAGTGCGGCGAAGCTTTCATCCAGAATCGTCAAGCGGGCATTTTGCAATAAGGCCCGCGCCAGGAATATGCGGCTACGCTCACCGTGCGAAAGCTGCCAGCCGGTCTCACCGACCATCTGCATCATGCCCGCCGGCATACGTTCCAGCAAATCCCCTAAAGCCAATTCCTTGCACAATGCTTCAGCTTCCTGCAAGTCTTCTTCGCTGGCCGGCCAATTACGCCCCATCAACAGATTAAAGGCCAGCGTGCCGGTGAGTATATGATTCTCATGGAACTGGGGCGCTTCCGTTGCCAGACGATGCCAGCCTTCGCCCAGCGTGTATCGGTCCAGTCCATTCAAAAGCAGCAGGCCTGAATCCGGGATACGCAGCCCCACCAACAAGGATGCCAGGGTTGATTTACCACCGCCCGAAGAACCTTCAAGCAGAATGCGCTCGCCTCGATAAATCGACAAATCGACGCCACGCAGAACAGGCTCGCCTTGAGGCCGATAACGAAATACCAAATCGCTTGCATCAACCAATTTTGTTGACGAACCACCGGCACCGATACCGGCCATCTGTGCGGACGTTAAAAACGGCTCCCTGGAAGGTTGCCTGTCGGCGGAATGAAATAATGCCGCCACTTGTGTCCACGCGATACCCGCCCTGAATAATGCCGCCAAGCCTCCGGATACGCCGGAGAGCGCCCTGTTGGCGAGCAATAATCCGCCCAGACCCACCGCCAACCCGCCTGCCGTGGCAGTCCCGGCAATAAAACCCGGCGCCAGCCCCAGCAGGCCGACGATCATCCAGCCGCGCGATAGTCCGCCGGTAATCGGTACTATCGCGTTATCCAATTGTTTCGATGTGTGCAAATAACTTTTCATCATCCGGTCTTCCCGGGCATCCCTGCGTACTGCCGACTCCTGCGCCAGACGCGTTTTGTGTCCGACCATGCGCTCGACCAATTCATGGGTCATATCAAGGCGCATCATCGTCCAACGGCGCGAGCGCTGAAAATACCGCCAGCTCAACCCGACAGTCAAAATCAACCAGGCCAGCAGCAAGAACAAATGCAGCATACCGCCTGCACCGATAGCCAATACCCAGGCGGCAAAAACCAGTTCGATAGCGGCGATAATGACGGCAAAGCCACCGTTCAAGGCCAGTGACTCAAGGGCTTGCGATTCCATCACCCGCCCGAGCAACTGACCCGCGCCCTGATGCCGGATCGTTTCAATATCCATGCGCAAAGCACCGGCCAAAAGCCGCTTTTTAAGGATCCGGCCCATATCCAGGGCAAACACGGCATCCAGCCAGCCACCCAGCAATTGCAGCGGAACCAGCGACAGCATCAGTAAGGCCCACGCGGAGAGCCATCCCAAATCCAGGCGGCCATTTAACGCGGCTTGTCCAATCAGGCTCCAGCCGACTATTTCCAAGCCGTATAGCAGTGCAAACACGCTCAACATCAGCAATGCCTGACGCGGCAGATGCGCATGCGCAAGTTGCCTCCAGAATCCGGTGGTCGGCGGCAAGCGCAGTATCCAGCAAGCACCGATGCGCTGGGTGGCAAGCCGTTCTTTAAGCATGACTGCCCTGACCCGTTGTCGCTGCCGTTCGGGCACATCGGCGAGGATTAACAAACGATCTATTTCAGCGCTCACCGGCGCTTCGTAGCGTTGACAGAGAGCCGCTCTCAGCGTTTCAACCGAACACCGATGCAGGCGTAAATCCGGTCCGAGCAACTGCAACACAGCGGATTTCGACTTGAGTAACAACACAAAGCGGGCGTCAATGCCCTCCCCGAGTTGAAACAAAGCCGGCCCAGCGCTACGCAGTAAGCGCCCGAATTCAGCGACCGATGTTTCAACCGGTTCGGCTTCAATGCCTAGCCGATCGCTGACCCATTCAATCCAGCGGCCCAGATCGGCGCTGTCCTGCACTTTCAACGGTTCAGGCACCGGGTTATCGTGCGCTGCCGCATCCAGTTTGGCAAAACGGGCCAGTTCTTCAATGGCCTCTCCCAAGCGCGAAAATGGCCAGGCCATTGCGTTGATGTCGTTGTTCATTGGTAATGACTCGCGCGCGATAAATCAAAAATGTGGCTATTCATTCGCTATTTCCTTTAATGCCGCCATCCTGAACCCGGATGCGCCGCCATTGCCCGCTATGCCACATATCCCGGCTCACCACGTCTTCGGCATTGAGTAAATCGCGGTAACGCGACGGCCGACGGGCCAGCTCAGCAGGCACCCCATCTTCAACGATACAACCGTTTTCAACCACCAACACCCGGTTGAATGTTAAGGTTTCACCGACGTCATGGGTCACACACAGCAGCGTTGCACCACGCCACCACTGCCTGGCCTCACTGAGTAAGCTATGCCGCTGGTTGCGGCTCATGCCACGGAACGGTTCGTCAAGCAACGCCAGGCGCACGGACGTTTGCTGCAATGCGCGCCCCAAACGCACGCGCTGGCCTTCGCCGCCCGACAGCAAAGCGCCGCTTTCACCTAGACAGGTTTGCAGGCCGGAAGGCAATTTTTGCAGTACGCCGCGTAACGCTGCAGCATCAATGACATCGGCGATTTTATCGAAACCCTGGTCATCGGAACTGTAATTGAGATTATCCAGAAACGAGCTATTCCATATCTGGATAGCCGGATCGACCCACGCGGTTTGTTGACGCAAAGCTTGCAGATGCACACTATTCAAGGGCCTGCCGTCAACCAGCAATTGCCCGTCGGCAAGCCGGTGCCATCCGAGCAATAAGCCGATAAAACTGGATTTACCGGCGCCCGATGGACCAACAATAGCAACATGCTCGCCCGGTGCAATCGTCAGATCAATGTCCTGCAAAATCGAATGGCCCGCCGCCAGCACACTGCCGTTTTTGATATTGATCCCGACGCCGGTATTCTGATAACTCCCTGCTGTATGGGCAGCTGAATCGATAAAGCGGCATTCTGCTTCCTCTCCAGCGGGAGAGGGTTGGGGTGAGGGGGGAAAAAATGTAGCGTTATGTTCTGCTACCTCTAAATCTCCCTGATTCTCACTATGTAGTTCTGCTGATTCACTTTCCTCCGGCGCCGAAAGCGGCTCAAGCAGCCTCAGCAACACATTGCGTTGCGCCGGATATTGCTGCGCCAAAGCGGTCAGTCTACGACCGATGGCCGGTAACTTTAACGCCCAATAAATCAATAACAAATCACCACCGCTAACGCCGCCGGAACGCAAAAAATGCTGAAACAGCAGCAGTTCGACCAATCCCAGGCAGATTAATGACTGCACACCGGAAATGAACAATGACAAGCTGATCAGGCTTCGGCTCGATCGCGCCCACTCCACCAACAAGCCTTCATGTTCGCGGCTCACCGCCTGTTCCGCCCGATGCGTACGTATCGGCACCAAGCCCAGCAGGGCGTCGAGATAGAAACTGAATAATGCGCCGGAATGACTGCGCACCCGCAAATCCCTTTCATTCAGCAGAGGCTGCGCCAGTAACGGCAGGCCAATCGCCAGCCCGGTAATGACAAATGCCAACAGACTACTGGCAGAATCAATAAGCATGATGCCGGTCAGCGTGAAGATAATATCCCACAGCGTCTGGACAAACTGTATACCCAGACCGGGCACCAAGCGGGTCAAATGAATACTGTGACTGCGCTCGGCCATGTCTGAAATAGGCCGACTCTGGAAATAGCGGTCGGTCAGGTGCGGTAATTTGCGCAGTAACGCCATGCGCAGACGTGCTTCCAGGTGGCGACCGAAGCGCAGCGACTCCATCGCTATCGGAATTTCGATCAACAGCAACACCGAGGCAAATGCAATTAAGCCAAGCACCGCGGCCAGGCGTTGACTGGCCAGATTGAGCTCCCAGGCAATATCGAAAATACCCCGAAACAACAATGCTTCAATAAGTATGGCCCCTGCCGAAATAGTGAGTGCGCCGATCAATGCAAGCGGCGACAGGATACCGTCGGTTTGAAGCAAATCCAGCAGTGTCCGACCCGGATTCAGCGGTTTTTCGTTAAGCGCAGCCTCAAGCTCGGGCGAAAGCCGAACTTGTTCAAATTCAGGTTCAGCGTCTGTCTGCGTGGGTATTAGCTGTGAGCGTACTTTCGCCTTTAATAACACCGCGCCCTGTAACAGCAGTTGCTCCTGACTATCAGGCTCATCGCTTGACTGCGCTGTCACCGTCCAATAAGAAGCGGGGATGACTTTAAATAAATCGTCGGTTCCCGTTTGTTCGACCAGCGTCCTCACCAGCCTGACAGCGCGCAGACCGGTTTTAATCCCGTTAGCCGTCACGATGGAATTAACCAATCGGACAGCGGCATCCAGCGTTGCCACACTTAACCAGCCGGAATCCTTTAATGCCAGGTCGATCAATGCCTTTGCTTCGCTGCCGGACGCGCCCAGCATCGACAAGCGTTGCCGTAGCGGTTTAAGAAACTCATCCGAAGCTGCCCACTGTCGCCAGTCGGCAGCAGGGACGGGTAAGCGATGACGGTAAATTTCTTCGTGAAAACGCCGGCAATGCACCCAGCGCCTGCCGATTGCCGGGTCCATCACTTGCAACCAGGGGCCGTAACGTCGCCAGACCACGACAAAATGCGTCGCTCCGTCAGCATGACGCACAACCACCATGACAGGCAAAACGGCAGCTTCCGATAACAACACATGATCCACTGGAATCATGACCTGCTCGGCCTCAATACCTAACTGGTTGGCGACGACCTCCAGCATATCGATAGAAGTACCGTCCACATCGGTTTGGCAGGCTTCGCGCAGACGCCCGTAACTGACCGGAATATAAAAACCTTCCAGCAAACATTTTAACGATGCAGGGCCGCAGTCCATCGCCGATGTCTGCACGACCTCGGGCACCAGCCAACGCCGCTTTGCCGTATTTTTCACGGTGCTCATAAAGGCCTGGGTTCGGTCGGAGGCGCTTGCGGCTTCGCTGTGCCGGACATGAACTGACCCGCCGCGCGCAAGATCATCACGGCTGGCGTCATCTGCTCGATACTCACCTCGATGGAACCGGGTAATCCGTGCTGCATAATGATAGGCGATTTGGCCGACAGCTCCGGCGTAAACTCCACACGCACCCGGTTATCCCTTATCTCGGTACCGACCCGGCTGACTCTGGCTTGAATCGTTCCATATTCAGCCCACGGGAAGCCGTCCAGGCGCATTCGCGCGACCTGTCCCGGATGAATTTTCCCAAGCGCATCGGCAGGGTAAAAATCCGCAACAATTCTAAGTTTGCCGCGCGGCACCACCGTAGCCAATTTTTCGCCCGCCGCAACATAGGCGCCTACTTGTAACGGCGCTACGTCACCGATTTGCCCGCTTGCGGGAGAGCGGATAAAGTGCTTTTCAATATCCTGCTTAAGCCGTTCAATGGTCATTCGGGTGGTTTCCAGTTCACCATTCAACCTTGCCGCCTCACGTTTGAGATTTTCGATCTCCGCCTGCTCCTGGTGTATGCGCGTTTCGGCGTCCAGTTCCGTTCGTTGAATATCGGACGACAACGCATCCCTCGCGGAACTCAGTTTTTGCGACTCCGCTTTGGCGCGTAACGCTTCAATAAGCGGAATACGCCCGGAACCGCTCAGTTCCGTCAAGCGGCGTTCATGGTCTTTGGCAAACTCCGCCGCAGCAATCGCTTCCTTATGCCGCGACTGAGCACTCCGCGTTACCGCAAGCGAGGCCCGATGATCTTGGGATTTGGCTTGCTCCAGTGCGGCAATCTGTTTTTGTATCGAGGCAATCTGTGGAGGCAAGGCCTTCAATCTGGTCTCTTCCTCGTGCAGGCGGAGCTTTTCGCTGCTCGCATCAAGTTCAATCAAAACTTCTCCGGCCTGAACTTCTTGTCCCAATAACAAGCGGGTAGCAACAATCTTGCTTGCGACCAGTGCAGCAACCGGATGGGCGGATTGATTGACTTCCAGACGCGCTTTAGTGGACGTTTCGTAGACGGTTATCCCGGCAAGGAAAAACCACGCCGACCATCCGGCCAGGATAGATACAGCAATCAGCCATGCGATAACCGCATATCTGGACGAGTCATTGGCAAGCGAGCGCGTGGTTCGAGAAAATGAAGTGGGCAAAAAATCTCCCCGGACTATTCGCCCGGTTTTAACGTATCGATTGTTGTTTATTGCGATAAACAGGCAAAAGGTTTAATCATCAAGCCAATTTGTTATGGAAACCAATCAACTGACTTTGCCTACGCCAACAGGTGAAAGAAGAAAGTTAGAGCAAAACAATAGCTTTTCCAGTCCTGGGTCAAAAAATCAATTTAAAAAACTTCACGTTGACAATGAACCTTTTTTTCGTTTTTTGTAATTCACAGGATTATGAAGTTTTGAGTCACTGCCTGGAATTGCCTATTTCAAATCACAGAGCTTTCTTATCGTTCCCACGCTCCGGCGTGGGAACGCAGTGGCAGACGCTCCAGCGTCGCGAAACATAAAACGGGATAAGTCCTTGTTATATTTTAATATTACACAACGCTGGAGCGTTGGTACCTGCATTCCCACGCCGGAGCGTGGGAACGATAAGGCTAAGACTTGGAAGAATAATAACTCCCGCAAAGGCGCGAAGCCGCCATGAAAAATAAATAGAAAAACTTTGGCGTCTTGGCGCGAGATAAATTCACGATAAAACCATGACAACTATTATTAAACTATGGAATTTGTAAGCAAAAAACTGTCCGCTGTCATTGTTATCGCTGTAGCCGCCATTTCGCCGTTAAAGGCGCAGAACTTATCCGACATTTACGAACTGGCCTTACAAAATGACCCGGTGCTGAAACAGGCTCAAGCCAAACAATCTGCTATCGGCGAAGTAAAAAACCAAAGTATCGCACGCTTTCTACCGACTATTTCGGCGACGGGCTCGACCAAAAGAGAATGGCTGCATAATAAAAAAGCCGGCGAAGATTTTCGCGGCGATCTTATCAACCAGCAATTCTGGAGCAACACCTTTGCCATTAATTTAACCCAGCCGCTCTTCCACTGGGACTACTGGATTCAATTAAACCAATCAGACAACCAGATCGCACAGGCTGAAGCGGGCTATCAAGCAGAGCTGCAAAACCTGATGGTGAAAACGACAGAAGCTTATTTCAATGTATTATCGGCACAGGATAATCTCGAATTTTCCCGTGCCGAAAAAGAAGCCATCGTCCGGCAACTTGAACAGGCCAAGCACCTTTTTCAGGCGGGCCTGATTGCAATAACCGATATCCATGAAGCACAGGCCGGCTTCGATCAGGCCAGCGCCAATGAAATAGAAGCGGCCAACTCTCTCGATAATCAAAAGGAAGCATTGAGAGAGATCATCGGCGAAACCGATGCGCTTCTGGATTCATTGGGACCGGAATTGCCTTTGCTTAAACCTGAGCCAGCCGATATTACAGCCTGGAGCGATTCAGCAGAAGTCAGTAATTTCAGCATTATTTCCGCATTCAATCAGGCCGAAGCAACGCGCAAAACCATCGAATTACAGCGTAACGGCCATTTACCGCGCCTGGATCTGGTGGCGTCGCTGGGCGCTTCCGACGATAACAGCAGCTTTGGTTTTCGCGGCGATACGCAAAGCGTAGGCGTTCAGCTGAATGTGCCGCTGTTTGAAGGCGGTGCGGTGAATTCCAGAACCCGCCAGGCGGGTTACGAATACGAAGCGGCAAAAGAAAAATTAATCGCGACAAAACGGGCGGTGAAGCGTCAGGTAAAAGACGCCTATCGCGGTGTGCTGTCGACGATAAGTCGTGTGGCCGCGCTGAAAGCTACCGTTACATCCGCGGAAAGCGCGTTAACAGCCACCGAAGAAGGCTTCGAGGTAGGTACGCGGACAATGGTGGATATATTAAACGAGCAAAGAAATTTATACCGGGCCAAACGCGATTTTTCGCGCACCCGCTACGATTACTTATTGAACAGCCTCAAGTTAAAACAGGCGTCAAGCAGCCTGAGCGAAGCAGATCTCGAACAGATTAACGGGTTATTGGTTGCCAATACCGCTGACCACTGACAAGGAGAAAAAAGTCTATCGGCTTGAACCTTTTGTCGCCATCCGGACATTAACAGACAAGAAGAAAAACACTTCTTCTTAACTGAAACGCCGCATCAAGCGGCATTGAATTTTTTCTAATTGGAGAATCGAAAATGAAAGTTAAATCAAACATAAAAGCAGGTCGTCATGGTGCAGATGATGCTCCCGGTCATGTTCGCGGCGGTCACGGTCGCGACGATGCGCCAAACCACGGCTAAGCGTCGGCTCATTTAATCGGGCGGGATGCCCGGTATTTTAGACATCATAAGCCATGCAGGAGTGACTTTAATTCACTCTCTAATTTGCGAATAAAGACTCTCCTGCAACCCCATCACCTGAATAATTCCAGCCTATTGCTTCCAGCACCAAAAATGGAAAGACATGACTAATTCAATAACATCAGGCACAGAACAAACCGGCCCTGAACCCTCCCGCTGCCCCATGCATGCCGGACATTCACTTTCAGAAGGACTCGGTATCGAAGATGAACTGGTCTTTCCTGCGCATAAGCGGGTGGTCACGCAGTACTCGACGGATGCGGACGGACTTACCGAATTGCATCTCTACTACGGCGATAAGGAAATTTCCTTCGACGAGCCGGAGCTGTTCGCATTCGGCGAGAATCTCGCCAAGCAATCGCGCTTTATTGCCGGAACCGCCACAAACTGGGGCGATGATTATGATTGGCCGCGTATTCAGGCTTTACTGGAACAACTGCTTGAAGAGGGCATCCTGCACTACGCAAGCCGCTATGATGCTGCATCCAGCGGCCCTGAAGGCGCCTGCCCTTCGCCGCTGCCTCCTGCCCTGACGACAGTAGCTCGCACCTGGTTCGAATGCGAAGCGATTACCGAAGAACTGACCGGGCAATCCTTGCCGTTGGCTTACCTGGAATTAGCCATCCCGATCTGGCGAATCGCCCACATGGTACTGGATGCGGAAGGACGCCAGGTCGGCGAGGCCAACGTATTCCCGAAGGCGCTGCGTTTGGACATTCCCACCGATTGGCGGATATGCCAATACCCCGGCAGCCGCTACCAAAGCGAGTTGCCGATGAACGTCACCGCTCTCAAAAGCATGCGCAACTACTGGCCGCAAATGATGGCGGCTTTGCTGCGGATTCGGGAGGCCTACCTGCTGCGCTTTCCCCATGCCCGACAAGGCATGACCGTAGGCGATATTGAAATACTGTCCACATTGGTGCTGGTCGTACCCACTTACCTGCTTATGCGTAGCGGAGAACACATCGAAAACGGGCAATTACATCCGGCCTTATCGTCGATGTTTCGCGTCACCGACGGCTTGAGAACGACGATGCGTGAAATGCTTTTTGTGCCGCTCGCTGGTTCAACGCTGGACCCGGATACGCCCATGAGCAGCAGCGAAATCTATGCTTACGCCGAACGCACGAATTCTTTCCACTCGTTTCACGGCGTTTGCGCCGGTCCCAAGGCGATGATCGAGGAATTCCTGAGGGTGCTGGTTGAAGGACAGTTACAAACGGACACCCAATCGACGCCGCTTGATGCGCCTGTGCAGACTGCGCTGGAAAATCTGGAACCGGCATTCGACTACGGTCTGTATGGCTTGCAGGTACATTCGATTGCTTTCTCGCTGTGGCCGGCGATGACTCGCACCTACACACAGCTTTTGGCTATTGTCGACGCCTGGTCCGAAAAAGGCTCGGACACCTTTCTGAATCTTCAGGAAAACCTGCGCAGCAAAGTACATATCCTGAAAACAGAAACACTTTACGCCACCGAGGAATGGCGCACCAATCGCGAACGCATCTACTCGCTCACCTATGAACAGTGCGCATTGGGACTCGACCCGGAGCTATCCGAACAAGCGCTGTCGGAACGACTGACCCCGGTTCGGGCAGATTATCATGCGAGCGTTGCCGATCAGCTTCGCGTGTTATTACAGCAGCGCTTATGCGGTACGAATGTTACAGACAGTCCCGACGTAAGAAATTTACTTGGCTGCCTGATGGATTATTTCCTCCGTGAACAGGCGATATTACGCGTGGCAACGGAAATTCAGCAACAGATCAACGACCTGCTCGGACGCGCACAACCCGAAGCCCCTATCTCCGGCGCCTTGCTGGATATACACAACCAATTGCAAGGCAGCGGACCCAGACGACTGCCTTATCTGGAACAAGAGCTTGAGGACAGACTCGGCATTCGTGTCGTCGTCACAAAAGACCGTATAGAAATTACAGAATCAGGTATACCGTGCCAATAAGCCATGACCACTGTGCATTTCCGGGATCGGTATTTTCACTTCATAGCCGCCGCCGGACGCTTCTTCCATGACCTGTCCGTACATGCCTTCCATGCGTTCGACGATAATGTCGCGGTTGCCTTCCGGCAGGATAACTTCGAGCTTGTCGCCAACCGAAAACTTGTTCTTGACATCAATGGTGGCAAGACGGGTTTCCCGGTCATAACTCCTGATCTCTCCGCAAAACTGCTGCTGATGGCTTTTTGAATAGCCGCTGATATAGTTTTGCTGTTCGTGGGTATGGTGGCGCTGGTAAAAACCGTCGGTATAACCGCGATTAGCCAGGTTTTCCAACACACCAATCAGTTTGGGCTGAAAGGCGCGGCCCGCCAACGCATCATCAATCGCCTGGCGATAGGTTTGTGCGGTGCGCGCGACGTAATAATGCGATTTGGTGCGGCCTTCGATTTTAAGACTGTCGACACCGATTTCGACCAGGCGCTGCACATGCTCGATGGCTCTCAAGTCTTTTGAATTCATGATGTAGGTGCCGTTTTCATCTTCCATCACCGGCAGCAATTCACCTTTGCGGCCTTCTTCCTCGAGAAAATACACCTTGTCCGCCAGAGGATGCCGTTCCGCGCCGCCGCAACTGGCGTTGCTAATGTCGGCCATCGACAACGCGCCGCCGTCCAAAACGTAATCGCCCTCGGCATTTTCATGCGCGGGCAGCGTATCGTATTTCCAGCGGCAGGAATTGGTGCAGCTGCCCTGGTTGGGATCGCGGTGGTTGAAGTAGCCGGATAACAGGCAGCGCCCGGAATACGCGATACATAACGCGCCGTGGACAAATACTTCAAGTTCGGTATCAGGACAACGCTGGCGGATTTCTTCAATTTCATCCAGCGACAACTCACGCGACAATATGACCCGGTCAACGCCCATACTCTTCCAGAAATTAACGGTTGCATAATTCACCGTATTGGCCTGTACCGACAGATGAATCGGCATATCCGGCCAGGCTTCCCGGGTCATCATGATCAAGCCCGGATCGGCCATAATCAAGGCGTCCGGCTGCATCGCAATAATCGGGGTAATATCCTTGATAAAGGTCTTAACTTTGGTGTTGTGCGGAATCACATTGGTCGCCAGGAAAAACTTTTTGCCTTGTTGATGCGCTTCAGCTATGCCTTTGGCGAGATTATCGGCAAGAAAATCATTGTTGCGCACGCGCAGGCTGTAACGCGGCAATCCGGCATAAACAGCATCGGCGCCGTATGCAAACGCATAGCGCATGTTTTTAAGGGTTCCGGCAGGAGAAAGCAGTTCGACTTGTTTCATGTTTTAGTAAATAAATGGTCTATGTTGACGGCTATTTTATCGTAAGCGGCTGATGCAAGCCAAAAATGCCGGATTGAGCCGGTTCGTTGGGATCATCAGGTACGAAATTGACCCCTCGTGTACGACAGCAAGTAACAAGTAGCCCGTATGGAGCTTGCGCAATACGGGACATCGGAGCCACGAAGCCCCGGATTCCGCAAGCTCCATCCGTGCTACTCACTACTCGGTTTTTGCTATTTACAGCTCTCTCAATTTACCGCATAGTCGCTGTTCTAATAATTTCTACCGGAGGCATTCATGACTATTTCACATGTATTTGACACTTACGCGAAAACAGCCAAAGGCGCAACCATGCACTTTGATGTCGTGCTTGATGAGCAGGACCCGCAAAAAGCTTTAAGCTACGCCAAACAATGGCTGGAAAGCATCGGTCATCATGATGCGACCGTCACGCAGGAAAACTGCTATTTTTGTCATAGTGTCGAAGCGCCCGAGGCATTACGAAAACAAATTGATGAGCAAGGTTACGCAATTTACAAGCTGGAAGGCTGCCCGAAATAACAAATGCCGGATTTCCCAAGGCACCGAAGCCGACACCTTTATCACACTCATCCAAAGGTACAAAACCCCACCGATTGCACGGTGTCTCGCATGCCCTATTGACCGACCGGTTTTTATTTCAACAGCAGATTTAGGGTGTGTTTATTCGACGGCTCATTTACACTGTATGCCAAATCAAATCAGGAGACGCGCAGTAAAACCTGTGGCTCCTGATCCATTGTTTACCTCCTCCTCTTAACTAATCGGACTTTTTTCATGAGACAGCTTACGCCGGAAGGCAAGCAACTAATCGATAACCTTGCACAACGTTACAACTTCAGTCCCGATGCCGTATTCAGCCTGTTGCAGTCGGTCATCAACGGCAACGGCTCCATGGCGCAATTCAGCCATCCCGAATTCGGCGGTTCCGGCCAATGGATGAAGGGCGGCATGATCATGTTGGGCGATATGTTCAATAACGGCTTGAAAAACAGTGTCAGCGGGCTGTGCCAGGAACTCTCCAACCTGATTGCCAATCAACCCGGACTCATTCAAAGCGGCAGTTTCCAGTCACAGCATCAAGGTACCCAGCAACAAAGCAACTACGTCGGTAATTCCCCGAATACCGGTCATCAGCAACAAAATAATTCAGGACCTGCCAACACTGTCAGCTTGTTCGCGCCTCCGCCAGCAGGCAGTTCCGGGAATTGGTGGCCCGCAGGACTGCAGTTTCCAACCAGCACCGGCTCGCAAAACAACGTGCGTTATGCTTATTTTGCGACCATTCGGCGGCTGGCTATCGACATCAATGGACAAGTCACGCTTTACGATACGCTCGATCACCGGATTGGCGGTTTTTCCCAGCAACAGTCGATAGGCGGCTCCGTTACCTTTACCAGCCAATACGGCACGGTCGATGTTAAAACGTTGCCTGTCATTTCTATCAATAATGGTCCAGTTCAATCCCAACCTGCACCGACTATGCAACCCAGCCCTGCTGTCAATACCCAGGCGACAGCCCAGGAAGCCGATATTTTCGGCGCCATCGAGAAACTGGCTAGCCTTAAAGAGAAAGGCATATTGACCGATGCCGAGTTCAGTACCAAGAAAGCCGAGCTATTAGCCCGGTTGTAATTTTATCCACCTTGTGACATTAGGTGCGCATCGCGCACCTTATTCGCGCTCTGCACCAATTTGCATACAATCCCCATCGACCGCACTGAAAACGCCCGTCAATTTTGCCGATCAATCGGTAATTTCCCATCACATGAGGCTGTTTCTCCACGAAACGACAAGGGATAGCTGTAATCCGTGATGAAAATCACGGATTGGTTCAATAATTGCTTTCCTATTGAATGACACTTAATTCTCCAATAAGGAAAACACTATGACTGGAAATGCAACCCGCGTTCAGGCTGTTCAAAACATCACCAATCGTCAACCGATGCCTGCGAAAACACCGGAGTCGCTCAGCAGTCTATGGGCGAGTGATGTATTTACGCTGAGCAAGATGAAGGAAAGCCTGCCTAAAGAAGTATTCAAATCAGTAAAGAAAACCATCGAAACCGGTGAAGAACTGGATGTTTCCATTGCCGATGTCGTGGCATTGGCGATGAAGGATTGGGCCTTGTCCAAGGGCGCGCTATATTACGCACACGTCTTTTATCCCTTAACCAATGCAACGGCGGAAAAGCACGACGGCTTTATTTCCGTGCAGAATGACGGCTCTGTCATCTCGGAATTCAGCGGCAAAGTGCTGGTACAGGGCGAGCCGGACGGTTCATCATTCCCGAACGGCGGCATACGCTCGACCTTTGAAGCGCGAGGTTATACCGCCTGGGATGTCACCAGCCCCGCCTATATCATGACCACCGACAACGGCGCAACGCTGTGTATTCCGACGGTATTCGTGTCCTGGACCGGCGAAGCATTGGACAAGAAAACCCCGTTACTGCGCGCCAATGCCGCGATGAATAAAGCCGCGCAACGCGTCTTGTCGCTGCTCGGCCATAAAGACATCGCCCCGGTCAACTCCAGTTGCGGCGCCGAACAGGAATATTTTCTGGTCGACGCCAACTTTGTCAACAGCCGCCCCGACTTGCTGCTTGCTGGACGGACCCTGTTCGGCGCGTCAGCGGCCAAAGGCCAGCAATTTGACGATCATTATTTTGGCGCCATCCCGGAACGCATCCAGGTCTACATGCAGGATGTCGAAGAACAGCTATACCGACTGGGCATACCGGCCAAGACCCGGCATAACGAAGTTGCGCCCGGACAATTCGAGATTGCACCGTTTTTTGAATCGGCCAACGTAGCGACCGACCATCAGCAATTGCTGATGACGGTCTTGAAAAACACCGCTAAAAAGCACGGCCTGGTTTGCCTGTTACATGAAAAACCCTTCAAAGGCATTAACGGCTCAGGCAAGCATGTCAACTGGTCGGTCGGTAACGCCACACAGGGTAATTTGCTCGACCCCGGCACAACGCCGCATTCGAATACACAATTCCTGCTGTTTTGCGGCGCGGTGATTCGCGGCGTTCACAAATACGGCCCGCTACTCCGCGCAGCCATCGCAACGGCCAGCAACGATCACCGCTTGGGCGCCAATGAAGCACCGCCGGCGATCATGTCGGTTTATCTGGGCACACAACTCGATAACGTCTTCGAGCAAATCAGCAACGGCAAGATAACCGGCTCGCTGAATGCCGGCGTGATGAATCTGGGCATCAACACCCTGCCCGTTTTTAACAAAGACGCCGGCGACCGAAACCGCACCTCGCCTTTCGCCTTTACCGGCAATCGCTTTGAATTTCGCGCCGTCGGTTCCGGGCAATCGGTGGCAGGCCCGCTGGTTACCATGAATACCATGCTGGCCGATTCGCTCAACTGGATTGCCGACACGCTGGAAAGCAAATTGGCTGGCGGCGCTGATCTCGATACCGCCATACTCACTACGCTGAAAATATTAATCGACGAACACGGCGCTGTTGTCTTCGGCGGCAACGGTTATTCCGCCGAATGGCATAAAATGGCCGTTGAAGAACGCGGTTTGGCTAATCTGAAAACCGCCGCCGATGCCTTGCCGGTGTTAAAAGAAGCTTATGTCGAAGAACTGTTTGACAAGCTCGGCGTATTATCGCCGGTTGAGCTCGCCAGTCGCTTTGAAATCTATGCCGAGCAATACATACTGGCTATTGAAGTGGAAGCCAAACTGGTGGTCAGTATGGCGAAAATCGGTATTTACCCGGCTGCCGTCAATTACTTGTCCGGTCTTTCCGCTACGATCAACAGCCTTAAAAGCAGCGGTATCGAATTAGATAACGGCCCCTTGACCTTGATAACAGGCCTGCTGGCATCGATGATGGAAACAGTCGGCAAGCTGAGCGCCGCCCTCAGTCAACATGACTTTGCAACAATAGAGGAACACATGCAGTTCTGTGCAAAAACCATCCGTCCACTGATGGATGAAGTCCGCCAATATGCCGACGCGCTTGAAGGCGAAATAGCGGATGAATTATGGCCTTATCCAACCTATCAGGAAATGTTGTTTATCAAGTAGCTGTCGGTGCAATGCCGGTAGCCCTTCCATGTAACAGCATGACAAACGCTGTCATGCCATTCTGTTAAGCTTCCCTGTCTCAGGCTTGGGAAGCTTCCTTGGGAGCGCCGGTGCTGTAGGGCAGCACCGGCGTTTATCAATTTGTCTTTTTATTTCGTAGGTCATGCCCTACAAATCAATTGTGACTTTAAGCCGTAAAAACCCTCTCCAGCGTGAGAGGTTTGGGTGAGGGGAAACGAAACTGCTAAAAAACATACCACCCTGATCAATTCATCGACGCGTATAACGATGCTTCACCCCAAGCGGAAAATACTCGACATCTGCAAATGAACGCAGGCTAATCTGCGGCAGTTGCCGCTCCACCGGCGTGTAATTGGCAAATTCACTATTCAGACGCAACAGCTGCGCCCGAATCGATGCAGCAATCACCGGCCCCATCGCATCATTCGGTTCAATACCGGGCAAAAGCTCGACAGCAATGTGCAGGAATTTGTCGCCGTCTTCGGTTTCCCGTGTTTCCAGTACGAATTTACCGCTTGTCCATTCGATGATTCCGGGTTGCTCGAGTCCGACCGTAACATTCTCCGGGTAAATATTCGCGCCATAATAAGACACCGTGAAATCGGCGCGCCCGAATACATAAACAAACGGCAAATGACGCAGCGACTCTTCATTGTCCAGGCCCAACTCACCGGGCGAAGCCACTCCCTGCCCTTTCAGGAAATCCCACATTTCATCATAAGCTATCACACCGCCCTTGTCGGCAATGTGATAACGCACCAAAGGCACGCTATTCTCCCCGGACACTACCAGCGTACCTTCGTGCATTTCAAAGAAGCGGCTGGCCGGATCATATTGCACCAGCGTCGGCAACCGCGATTCGCCGAAAAGGCTGCGCGCGGCGACAGGATGCTCGGCCAGCCAGCGACGAATGGCGATACTGAGCGGCGTTTCATTACCCAGCACGCCGCCGTCGGCAGTGCCGTACAGCGAAGCTGAATCAAAACAGGGCGATACCGAACCGATGCGCTGCCCCATCAGACTGCGCCATTCCTCGCTGAACACCTCGCCGGCAAAAACCAGCTTGGGATTGAAGCGAGTCCAGTCGATACCCTCGGCAATACCGGCGTCGATCACGTCTTTAACAAAAGGCGGATAACCCAACAGCACCGTTTGCTCGAAATGCGGCGCGAGCTCGCGCACCACACGGAAGATTTCCGCCTTGTTGTTGCCCGGCGTCGCCACCATCAGCGGATAACCCTTGTTGGCCAGATGCCAGCAGCACGATGTCGTATACAAGCCGCCCACCCAATTACCCAACGCAAAGCAAACCACCGCCAACGTACTGTGCTCATGAGCCCGAAAACTGTCGTGAAAGACCTGCTCGAAGCGCAGCGCCACATCCAGCTCATACGCAACAGAGCGCGGCCAGAAAGTCGGCTGTCCGGTTGACCCGGAAGATACCGCCACCCGATCAGCCCCCCTGAGACTTCCGCCCAGACAACGCTCCGGCAGCGGATAAGCCTGCATATAATCAGCCTTACCCATCAACGGCAATTCCCGGAATGCCGCGAAAGAGGTGATCTCAGCCGGATTAACGCCCCTTGATTGCAGAAACTTCCGATAGGCCGGAACCTCCGCCACACAACGGTGAAACAGGGCCAGTACCCTGGCTTCGGAATTGTCGGCTTGATGTTCCGCGAGCAGCGTATCCAGCGGCGTGAAGATAAAGTGATTAAAAACGTTGTCGGATGGAGGAGTAAGCGAATTAGACATGGCAGGCTACCTGACGAAAGTTGCTCAAAGTAAGGGGAAAGTTATCGGGAATGGCGGGAAGAGTCAATCACCCGGTCATATTAAGGCCATTCGAGAACCGTAGCCCGCATGAAGCTTCGCGGAATGCGGGATCAGCGGAGCCCACGAACATCCCGGATTGCGCAAGCTCCATCCGGGCTACGTCTACTCACCATATTCCTGATCCCAATCCTGGCCCTCGCCACCCCAATCGGGCGGATAAACACCCGCATTAACGTAACGATGAAAAGAGGAATACGGCCAATCTATAATCCTCGTCACCAAACCATGCTTGACCGGGTTGTAATGGATATAATCGACATGATGGGCAAAATCCTTGTCATCACGGATCGTGTGTTCCCAAAACCGGGGTTGCCACACGTCATATTCGCCGCGTGCGTTTTTGCGCAACTGCATACCCGACTTGACCAGTCGACTACAAAAATGGCCTTTGACCAATCCCCAGCGCTTGGAATAATCATGCTCACCGGGCGGCAAAGTCCAAACCGCGTACAAGTGTTCAGGCAGCACCACGAACGCATCAATACGGAATGGTTTCTTCTGCAAGGCATAGCGTACCGCTTCTCGAAAGTCATCAATCCGATCGACCAACAACGATGAACTCCGGTTTTTTAGTGTAACGGTAAAAAAATACGTGCCACCCGCCACGCGGTTCCGACGATATAAAACCATAGCAACCCCAACAGTATCTCAAATGGATTGCCATCATAAACCACATTACCGTGAAATGTCAGGTCGTAGCCCGCATGAAGCCTTGCGGAATGCGGGATCAACGGAGCCACGAACATCCCGGATTACGCAAGTTCCATCCGAGCCCGCTGTGTTATCAAAAATTATTTTCAAGTTTTAGACTGATATAATCAAAACATTTATAGCTCAGAATCAAATTAAAAATATGTCAGGAAAAGTAACTTTGCTGAGCATTGAAAACGATGCGGACGGGTTATATAACCCGTCCGGCGGGATAGGTTAAAATAGCTCCCAAAATCTATTTTCACTATGAATACCCACCTTCAAAACCACCAAACGGAACCCTCGCATGAAAATAATTTCCTGGAATGTCAACGGCATTCGCGCGGTACAAGGTAAAGGCTTTGCCGAAACGCTGGCGCGGCTGGATGCCGACTGTATTTTGTTGCAGGAAACCAAGGCCCAGTCGGACCAGATCGACAAGGCGCTGGAAGGCATTGACGGCTATCATATTTATTCCAACTGCGCGGAACGCAAGGGTTATTCGGGCGTGACGATCTTATCCCGGCAGGCGCCGCTGCAAATTATCAATGACATCGGCATTGCCGAGCATGACCGCGAAGGCCGCGTGATTGTCGCCGAGTTCGAGTCGTTTTTTCTGCTCGACGTATATGTGCCTAATTCCGGCGAGGAACTGGCCCGGCTGGATTACCGGCAAACCTGGGATAAGGAGTTTTTGGCTTATTGCCGGCAATTGCAAAGTAGAAAACCGCTGATTGCTTGCGGCGATTTCAATGTCGCGCACCGGGAAATCGATATTGCCCGCCCGAAGCCGAATTACAATAAATCATCCGGTTATACCCAGGTCGAAATCGACGGTTTCAGCCGGTTTATTGATGCAGGTTTTGTCGATACCTTCCGCCATTTCCATCCCGATACGGTCGCTTACAGCTGGTGGAGTTTCCGCGCCGGAGCCAGGGCCAAGAACATCGGCTGGCGTATCGATTATGTGCTGGTCAGTCAGGGACTGGTCGGCAAGGTCAAGGACGCTTTTATCCTGCCGGACATAATCGGATCGGATCATTGTCCGGTCGGTATTGAGGTTGATCTTTAAAAATACTTTAAAATGAATATCAACAATTTAATCCCCCTCTCCCAACCTTACAAGTGTAGGTTTTTTCATCCTCCCTAGTTGGCAACCGCACAAGTTGCCGGGAATGCATTGTTAATCCCCGGCATGCCAGGCCAAGCCTCTGGATGTCCAGGTTTGACGGGAAGCAGCTGATGGTTAAGCAAGGC
>SXIP01000185.1 GCA_005772825.1 Methylococcaceae bacterium
AGCCGGGGGAATGAGGGCGAAGGTCATCTGGAACATGAAATAGACGCTTTCAGGAATATCGCCGGTTAACGAGGCGGTCCCTATATCGGGAAGGAACGCTTTGGATGTGCCGCCGATAAATTTTTGCAGGCTCCCGCCATCGGAAAAAATCAAACTGTAGACGCCGGCCAGCCATAGAATGGAAACTAGGCAGGTAATGGCAAAACATTGCATTAATACGGACAGAACGTTTTTACTTCTGACCAAGCCGGCATAAAATAATGACAGGCCGGGAATCGTCATAAACAAAACCAGTGCGGTCGACGTTAAAATCCAGGCGGTATTCGCCTGGTTTAACTGTATCAATTGATCCGCTGAGGCTATTTCCGGGATTAGCAACAAACCCGGAAACAACTTGTTATTTATTTTTAAAAACATCATTCTTCCCTGAGCCTTTAGATGGCATCCTCACCGGTTTCACCCGTTCTAATCCGAATAACCTGCTCCAGATTAGCTACAAATATTTTGCCATCGCCGATTTTGCCGGTGTTGGCGGCTTTAACGATAGTATCCACGGCTTTCTCGACCATGTCGTCGGCAACGGCAATTTCCAGTTTGACTTTGGGCAGGAAGTCGACGACATATTCGGCGCCTCTGTACAATTCTGTATGGCCCTTTTGCCGGCCAAAGCCTTTCACTTCAGTTGCAGTAACCCCTGCAACGCCTATTTCCGATAATGCTTCTCTGACATCATCCATTTTGAACGGTTTTATTATTGCTGTTATTAATTTCATAGGCTCCCCCTGTAATGTGTAGCTAAAGTTTTCTTAGCGATGCAGGGCTGCAATCATACACATTATTGTTCAACATACAATTATAGTGAGACGAAAAACGCCAAAAAAGCTTGAGGGTGCTTTGGCCGGCGTTTCATTACTCCCAGTATGAGTTTGTTTCGTTATCGTGGCTGTGGTTTTTAAAGCATGATGATCCCTGTTGGAAACGGCCCCCGCTCTGTTGTCACTGTGTCAGACGCCATGCTATAGTCGATAGACACTATTTTGCTAGCTGATCTTATGCCTCATCAAGGCACCATCCGAGCCGTTTTATCGGCCTATTAATTATTTAATGAACATCACTATCGAAAAACGCGCCAACCGTATTGTTGTTACCTGTGTCGGCAGATTCGATGCCATATATGCCCTGGACCTGGAAAAACTTGTGTTGCCTATGCTCAAGGAAGGCGAGCTGCCCGTGCATCTGGATTTGCAACAGGTCGATTATCTTTCCGGGGCCGGTATCGACACCCTGCTGACGCTTTATAAAACCGCTACTGTATCAGGCGGTGCGCAAACAGCCCGGCTGCGTATTCAAAGCCTGTCGCCTCAGGCAACACGGCAACTTGAGCTTAGCGGTGTTGACCAGTCTCTGCTCGAAATAGGGGGAACGGAACCTGTCGCTTCATCGGCAACCTATACCGACCTGCTCGGTACTGTGCGCGACTTCTTTCCCTCACCCGTATCCGATGCCGGTCGCGACGCCTATTTGGTGCAATGCGTTAATCAGGGATTGCATGCCATCGACAGGCTCAAGACCCAGCGGCCCTATTTGGGGCATAGCTTGCCGCTGAATTATGATCGTGCGCGTTCGTCCAAGCTGGCTGATAAATCATCCGGCGTTGAACAGACTATTGCCGACATGTCCGATTATCTGGAGGGGCTCATGATCTGGAGCCATCCACACAGTCAGGCCAACGTTTCGCCGCAAGCCACCATCCCTTCGGTTATCGGCCAGCTTTTCGGGGCGCTCTATAATCCCAACGTCATCTGGGATCAAGCCAGCCATCGCGTCGGTGAAGCGGAAGTGGAGACCGCGAGTATCTGCGCCGACCTGATCGGTTACAATCCCGATGCTTCCGCCGGATTTTTCACCTTCGGCGGAACCGGCACCATTATGTACGGTGCCAAGCTGGGTATAGAAAAAGCGGCACCCGGCGCCATCAAAACCGGGGTGCCTGACGGGCTCAAGGTTTTTTCATCGGATGTGGGCCATTACTCAAAGCTCAATGTACTGGGCTGGTTAGGCATCGGCACAGACGGCCTTGTCACCGTGCCCACCGACGAGGATAACTCAATGGTTATCGAACAGCTTGAAGCGCTGTTGCGCGGCAGCCTGGATCGCGGCGAAAAAATCGCCTGTATTATCGCCACGATGGGTACAACCGACGCCTTCGGCATCGACAATCTGCAAACCATTGTGCATCTGCGTGACCGGCTTACCTCCGAATACCGCTTACCCTATTTGCCTCATATACACGCCGATGCCGTCATCGGTTGGGCCTGGTCTGTTTTCAACGATTATAATTTCGATGCCAATCCAATGTGTTTTCCGCCCCGTGCCTTGCGCTCGCTATGGGACACCAGCGCCAATATCCGTGCCTTGGGCATGGCTGACTCTGTCGGTCTGGACTTTCACAAGACCGGCTACGCCCCTTACACATCGAGCCTGTTCCTGTGTAAAAACCGTAACGACCTGGAGCTTATTAGCCGTGACCGGTCCTTGATGCCTTACATTTTTCAGTTCGGTAATTATCATCCCGGTGTCTTCACGCTAGAAACCTCGCGTTGCGGCGGCGCTATATTGGCATCGTTGGCCAATCTGAAATTACTGGGCAAGGAAGGCTATCGTACTTTGCTCGGGCATACGGTGACTATGGCCGAAGTGTTACGCGAGCGCCTGGAAAAATCGGCCTACGCCTGCCTGGTCAATACCTACAACTACGGCCCGGTGACTTTGTTTCGCGTCTATCCCGACGGCGTCAATGCCGTCGAAGCCTTTCACGCCGAAACCACACGGCCTGAACTGAAAGAGCAACTATTGACGCATAATGTTTATAATCGCCGCATTTTCGATCAGTTGCGTCAGGACATGGAAGAGGGCGGCATCGCGCTTTCCTTTACTGGATGTTATCGGCTCACACGTTATGGCGAACCCATACTGGCATTGAAATCTTTTATCATGTCGCCCTTTACCGCCGAATCTGATATGGACATTCTGATGACATCCCTGGAAAGCGCTCGACAAAAGGTAGACTGTCCCCATGATTGCATTCTCTGACAGGTCTTCAAAAATTTGAACATCTGGCCTATATAAATGCTACAGTCTTAAGCTTTTAGTCTGTATTCATAGTGTTTTTACGAGGGTATGAGTTATGTTGAATCTGAATCGAATAGGGCAACGTGGTTTGCTGGTTTTGCTATTGGCGCTAAGCTTGAATAGTGCGGGCGCTGCTTCCGAAGCGGGTGCCTTGGCGACCTTGGCGGGGAATGGCGGTCAAGTATTTTTGGATTTGAATCCGGGTATACAAAATGCCGGGAGCGTACTGACTGTTGCCTATCCCGACGGCAAGGTGTTGCGACGGGAGTTCCAGGCGGGCGGCGCGCCTTTCATTGAAGGTCCCTTGACTGACGGAATTTATAGTTATGAGTTGACGATGAACCCCGTGATTGACGCAGCTACCCGCAGAGTTTTGCGCACTGCCAGGCAAGCAACAGGCGGACAGGAAGCTTTACCCGTTGTCGATCAGTTGCAAGCGCAAGGGAAATTGCCTGTCGATCCGCAAGTCCAATCCGGCAATTTTACAATCGCAGGCGGAAACCTGGTTAATCCTGATGCCACCGAATAAGTTTACGTCCACTTAGACACCGATAAAGAATGAGGTCAAAAATGAATAAATTAATGTTAACGACATTGGCGACGCTGCTATCCGTTTCCTATGGCGTACAGGCGGATAACGTGATAGCTGACGATTTGATAGTACAAGGCAGCGGATGTTTCGGTTTCGATTGCGTCAACAACGAAAGCTTCGATTTCGATACCCTGCGCCTGAAAGAGAACAATACCCGCATCAAGTTTGAAGATACCAGTGTTGGTACTTTTCCCACAACCGACTGGCAATTGACAGCAAACGATTCCGCCTCAGGAGGGGCCAGTAAATTTTCCATCGAAGACATTACCGGGGCGACAATTCCATTTACCATCATGGCGGGCGCTCCGAGCAATTCCCTTTTTGTAGACAGTAGCGGAAACATCGGATTACATACCTCGGTACCGGCGTTTGACTTACATCTGTTAACCCCCGATACGCCGGGAGTGCGCCTGGAACAAAGCAACGCCTCCGGTTTTACCGCGCAAACCTGGGATGTGGCCGGCAACGAAGCCAACTTTTTCATTCGCGATGTTACCGGCAGTTCCAATTTGCCTTTCAGGATCAGGCCCGGCGCACCGACCAGCAGTATTGATATAGCCGCAACGGGTAATGTCGGTATCAACACCGCCAGTCCGGCCACTAAACTCCATATAATGGGTAGTGCAGGTGAATCAAGTACTGTGCGTCTGGAGTCCTTGTCCACTGCTCCGGCTGTCGATAACAAGAAGTGGGATATCACGACGAATAAGACTACCGGGCAACTGACCATTACCGATGATACGAGCGGTGTGCGGTCACCCTTTAAAATAGGCGTCGGCGCCATCGACAATTTGCTGCTGGTTGGCGCCGTCGCTCCGAACAGGCTCGATATTATGGGTTCTCTTTACATTCAGGGTAAAAAGAAAGGCCCCGATTATGTTTTCACACCAGGCTATGAGTTGCTGTCTATCGATAGTCACGCCAAGCAAATGTGGAAACAAAAGCACTTGCCGAAATTGAGCCCGGCAGAGACACCGGAAACCGGTGAACGGCTGATCGACATCGGCGAGCGTAGCCACGGCACTCTCGAAGAACTGGAAATCGCGCATATTTACATTCAGCAATTGCATAAGCGTATTGAGGGATTGGAAGAACGCTTGGCCAGACTGGAATCAAAATAAAACCGTACGGATTTTAAAAAATCGTTCGAGCGCGGGAACGATGGGCTAGGTAATTATTTTTGCACGTTGCCTTAGATTGCTGAAGGACACTGAAATGAATACGGGTAGCATTATAGCCAATCTTGTCAAGCCGCTTGAACGCCAAATCTGTCTCGCCGAAGTGCATTGGCGGGACGGTATGATTACCGCCATTAACCGGTTGGGGCCGGAAGACGCGAACCGGTCATATTTACTGCCCGGTTTTATCGATGCGCATGTGCATATTGAAAGTTCCATGCTGACGCCTTGCGAGTTTGCCCGCATTGCCTGTCGGCATGGAACGGTTGCGACGGTATCCGATCCGCATGAAATCGCCAATGTTCTCGGATTGGAGGGCATACAGTTTATGTGCGATAACGCACAGCTGACGCCTATGCAGATTTTTTTCGGTGCGCCTTCCTGCGTGCCGGCAACGCCGTTTGAAACCGCTGGTGCGCGGCTGGAAAGCGAACAACTGGAAGTCCTGTTCCAGAACGGTCTGACGAGCTACTTATCGGAAATGATGAACTATCCGGGCGTTCTGAATAACGACCCGCAAATCATGGCGAAATTGGCGTTGGCGAAACGTTACGGCTGTCCTGTAGACGGCCATGCGCCGGGTTTAAGCGGCGAGGATGCGCGTCGTTATGCCGAAGCGGGTATCAGTACTGATCATGAATGCGCTACGCTGGCCGAAGCCAGGGACAAATTGGCCGCCGGTATGTCCATCCTGATCCGGGAGGGATCGGCGGCGCGTAATTTTGATGAGCTGCACCCGTTAATCAGCGAATATCCAGAACAGGTGATGTTTTGCAGCGATGACAAGCATCCCGATGACTTGGTGGCAGGGCATATCAACTTGCTGGCGGCACGAGCCGTCGCCTTGGGACACTCTGTATTCGATGTATTGCGTTGCGCCTGTATCAATCCAATCGACCACTATCGTCTGCCGCTCGGACAGTTAACTATCGGCGATCGCATGGATGCTGTCGAAGTCGAAAATCTCAAGGGTTTTTCACCCATCAGCACTTGGCTGGGCGGACAGAAAGCCGCCCAACACGGAACAAGCCTGTTGACAGGCATTAAACCGGTAGCGATTAACCGATTCGACACCCACTCCATAACCATTGCCGATCTGGAAATTGCGGCAAGCGGCAGGAAAATCCGGGTCATAAAAGCGCTGGACGGCGATTTGTTCACCCACGAGGTTTTACATAAGCCGAAAGTCATCAACGAAAAAATAGTCCCGGACCCGGAACGCGACATTCTGTTACTAACGGTCGTTAACCGCTATCAACCTGCGAAACCGGCACTGGCGTTTATTGAGGGCTTCGGCTTGCAGCAAGGTGCATTGGCATCCAGCGTCGCTCACGATTCTCATAATATTATCGCTGTAGGCACCGATGCCGAATCCGTGTGCCGTGCTGTCAACAGCATTATCGCCGCGCAAGGCGGCATCGTTGCCGTCAACAATGAAGAGATTGAACTATTGCCGTTGCCTGTCGCCGGATTAATGAGTGATCGCGACGGCGACTGGGTCGCGGCCCATTATGCGAAACTGGATGCTATAGCCAAGCAAATGGGCTCATCATTGCGCGCACCTTTTATGACCCTGTCTTTTATGGCGTTACTGGTGATCCCCGATTTAAAACTCAGCGATCAGGGTTTGTTTGACGGTGTTCGATTTAAGTTTAAGTCGTTGACCATTTAATCAGCGACGTCAATTGACCGTCCATCTATAAGTTTTTCAAAGAGGTATGCCTCGTCAAAATGGCGGCGACCGACAAATGCCGTGGCGTGATGACCGCTTTGGCGCATGGCTCCCGGCTCAAGAATACCCATCGGCCAGAATAAATATCTTTCGTTGCGCTCAGTGCCGGCAACAATGCCGTCTTCTCCGAATAAACTTCGATAGCTTCCATTATTCATAGATAGGGATCGTAAACTGTCAGTAGTGTCCCAATGATACCGGATAACCTGATCGGATCGACTTTGGTCAAAATACACACGTTCAATATAGTGAGTCTTGGCGGCAATACGCACTATCGGTCTCATGTTCTGTTTGATGATCAGGGCTTGGTGCTGCGGCACAAAGTAACTTTCAGCAAAGCTTATCTGCTGGTTGATAGCACCCGTGTATTGCGTCGGGAAAAACAAGTGGTAACAACCGCAGTTGTGAATAGTATCGAATAGCCAGGGTTTTCCGTTCGGTAACAGTGTGACCCGCCAGGTAATACCGTCGAGATGCCCGCCAAGCAAATCGAAAACCGAATTTTTGGGGCGCGACGGAAACCAGATGGTGTAATTTAACTGCAACATAACTCGGTTGCCCAGTCGGGTATGCGAAAGATGCTGGAACACGGTCGGTCTATCGGTATTTATCCGAGGTGCCGCTCCTTTCTGTAATTCAGGATAGCCGATACGGTCGTCATTGCCAGCCACGTCAATTTCAAATAATGGTGCAAAACTGTTAAATAAATGGAGCTGATCTTTTCCATCCGGCAACGGGATTTTTAGCGGATTGTTCGATGATTTTTTCAGTATTTGAGCAATTTGTACGCTGTTTGACAATTCGCTGCCGGGTAACGGCTCATAGCGTATTAATTGCCCCATGACTTTCAATTGACTGAGAGGCTGCTTGTATCGGTTCAGGGTTTTCTCATGCCATTGTGCTATGGCGATTTTGAATGCCCACGCAGTTAAAGGATAAATTCCGACAATGCGCTCCCAAGTCCGGTAATTATCTGCAACGGTTGCTACTTTCTTAAGATCATTCCGGCTGCTGAGGTTCTCAATCTGTGCTTGCAATAGTTTGTTGCTGCAATCATTTAAGGCATCAATCGTTCGAGCCTGACTGGATAAAGCTGCCTGAATGGTTTTTTCCAGCTTTTGTCCTGATGACTCCGGCAAGTTTCTAATTTCCACACGCCGGCCTTGATCGGCCAGTTCCTGGAGTTGTTTAAGCCAAAATAGATAACTATCCTCATTCACTTCGTTACGAAAGCTGGACAGAAAGCGATTGATCCGAAGATGCGGGTAGCCCGGAATGCGAGCGGCTTCTGTATCCATGACCCCGGCTGTGAGTACGGCCTGTTCGGCGGCATTAAACGCATCCAGACAAGCCGATTGTAAGCGTTCGGCTTCGGACAGTTGTTTTGCAGGCATGGAGCCGTTCCCTACGCAACCGGTTAATATGGTTGTCAGGAAAACAGCGACAAAAAATAGCCTGATGCTCATGAAAAATGGTTATTCGTTGATTTGGCGAGAATAATGGGTGTTTTTTATTGCAATGGTTAAGTATAGCGCGACTTCTTCTGTCAAAGGCGCCTGTTTATCACTAAAATGGTCCGGTATCTTTGCCCAGCTACGGTCTGATGTAATCATCAATTATTTTCACCAGATGGCTCAATCGGCTGTTTAAGAGATTGAACATTGGGTGGTCATAAGTATTTTTGTTGAGATTGCTGTTTTATTAAGCGAATCCCCATGTAAAATACCTTTAATTTTTAAATTAAAGGGCAACTTCAGGTCAGTTAAATAGCGATTGGCATAAGTTTTACCGAAATATTGAAAAATTTTTAGCATCAAAAAAAAAGGCTACTATACTTTTTTCGAGTAATTGGGTTTGTGATTACTGAATATTAAGAGAGGCGGGCATTGCAATCTATGGATTATTTTAATGATCAAGTTTTTAGGGGGGTGTTATGAACTGGTTTAATCGTAAGGAAGATACTGTTCTTAGCATTGATATCAGTACAGCGGCTGTAAAATTACTGGAACTGAGTAAAACAGGTAGCCGCTATCGAGTCGAAAGTTATGCGGTAGCTCCGTTGCCTAAAGATGCAGTGATTGATAAGAACATCGCCAATGTCAATGTGATAGCGGATGCTATTCAAGTTGCCTTAAAGCAATCCGGCTCAAAACTGAAGCAGGCAACTGTTGCGGTCGCAGGGTCTGCTGTGATGACAAAAATTATAACTATGGATGCGTCATTAACGGATGATCAGATGGAAGAGCAAATCATGATCGAGGCTGATCAGTATGTGCCTTATCCGCTTGATGAAATTAACTTCGATTTTGAAGTACAGCGTATTAACGAAAATAACCCGGCGATGGTTGATGTGCTGCTCGCGGCATCAAGAAGAGAAAATGTTGACGATCGAGTGGAGGCATTGGCAAAAGCCGGACTCAAGGCCAGGATTGTCGATGTTGAAGCCTTTGCAATGGAAAACGCTTTTTCTTTACTCTCCGATCAGTTTGCAGATTCAACAGAAGGCCAGACGGTTGCTATTGCCGATATAGGTGCGACTATGACAAATTTGATGGTGTTGCATGATTATCGAACCGTATATGCCAGAGAACAAAGCTTCGGCGGCAAACAGTTGACGGAAGAAATTCAGCGACGATACGGACTTTCATACGAAGAGGCCGGTCTTGCAAAAAGACATGGTGGATTGCCGGACAATTATACAGCCGATGTACTTGATCCGTTCAGAAGGGCCATAGTCCAGCAAATTCAACGGTCACTACAGTTTTTTGTGTCTTCAAGTGCGAACAGGGCAATTGATAGAATCATTCTCGCCGGCGGCTGTGCCTCGATTCCGGGTGTTGAGCAACTGGTGGAAAAAAGCCTCGGAGTGCCTGTTTATGTTGCGAATCCATTTGTCAATATGACCCTGTCAAATAAAGTAAAATCCCAATCGTTAAGTAACGATGCGCCTGCTATGATGACTGCTTGCGGGTTGGCATTAAGGAGTTTCGACTAATGGCGAGAATCAATTTACTCCCTTGGCGCGAAGAGCGAAGGAAGCAGAAAAAACAAGATTTTTTAAAGGCAATTGGTTTGGCGGCACTGCTTGCATTTATAATTCTTGGAGCGGTTCATACCTATATTGACGGCTTGATAACTTATCAGGAACAAAGAAATAAAATGCTGCAAGATGAAATAGCGCTTCTTGATATAAAAATTACAGCAATTAAGAGCATTGAAGAAAAGAAAAGTAAATTAATGTCCAAGATTGAGCTAATTCAACAATTGCAAGAAAGTCGCCCGGAGATAGTACATTTATTCGACGAAATTCCTAAAGCGACACCTGACGGCGTCTACCTTACAAAATTTACTCAGTTGGGACCGGACTTGACATTTGAAGGTAAGTCTCAATCCAATGCCCGAGTTTCCGCCTTCATGCGTGCTATTGAAGCGTCGCACTGGTTGCAAAAACCGACTCTTGAGGTGATTAAAACACCTGATAAAGCTAACCCCGATCAGCTTAGCGATTTCACTCTGCGCGCAAAGCAAGGCCAGCCTAAGTCTCAAGCTGAAAGTGGAGGTAAAAATGAATCTGTCAGAAATTAATTGGGATTTTAATGCAGCAGGTACATGGCCATTCCCCCTCAAAGCAGCGATTATTTTCCTGGTGTCTGCTACGGTATTAGGCGCCGGTGTTTATTTGGATACACGAGACCAGCTAACCGCACTTGAAAGCAGCGAGAAAAAAGAGCAGGACTTAAAACACACATTTGAAACCAAGCAACGGAAAGCGGTAAATCTGCAGGATTATCAAAATCAACTGTCTCAAATTGAAGCCTCACTGGATGAAATGATCAGGCAAATGCCTACTGAAGAGGAGGTCGCAAGTCTTCTGGTTGATATTTCGCAGACAGGATTAGCAAGCGGTCTGGAATTTAAACTCTTTAAACCGGCCGCTCCGATTGCCAAGGAGTTTTACGCAGAACTGCCGATTAAAATTGAGGTTATAGGTGACTATAAGGAACTGGGATTGTTCGTAAGCGGATTAGCTTCATTACCCAGGATTGTTACGATACATGATGTAAATATTGCGCCTAATAACCCAAGAAGTAAGGATATTAAGGATGGGGCAATGCTGATGACTGCGACAGTTAAAACCTATAATGAGAGCACAAGTGGTATAAAGACAAATGAAAAGACCACGAAGAAAAAAGGAAGAAAATAATGACGCATTATAATTTACCGTTGCTATGTTGCTCTTCTAAACGGCTCACTCTTCAGACAAATTTACAAGTAGTTTGCGGCGTATGTTTGATTTTGTTGGCAGGCTGTAGCGCTGATGATTTTGCGGATTTAAACCAGTATGTTGCTGCTGTTAAAGCCAGACCCAAAGGCCCCATACCGCCATTACCTGAAACCAAGATTATCGAGTCTTTCATTTTCAAACCGGAAGGCTTGCGTGACCCGTTCAAGCCGCCTGAGCAACCGGAACAAGCTCAAGGCGTCGATATTTCAACAGGCAGCGGCATAAAGCCGGACACCACCCGACGTAAGGAAGAATTGGAAGCTTTTCCTTTAGATGGCTTAAAAATGGTGGGTACCGTGGTTATAAAATCGAAACTATGGGGATTAATAAAAGCAAGCGACAGTACCATTTACCGTGTTCAGGTTGGCAATTATATGGGTAGTAATTATGGAAAAATTATACGTATAAGCCCAGATAAAATTGAATTAATGGAAATACTGCCTGATAAGCCCGGAACATGGCGCGAGCAACAAACTTCATTAGCGTTGATAGAGTGATTTTGAGGATAAAAAATGAATAATAAACAAGGTGGCATTATGTTGAATAAAATGGGACGATTTCTATGTGTACACATTAGCCTGGGCTTATTTCTATTTATATTCCAAATCACTTCAGTGAAAGCGGCCGACCTCGCGCTGTCAGGTATAGAATTCGCTGCTCTGGCCGGAGATAAATTGCAAATTCAGCTGGAAATGAATAGTGCGGCAGTGGAACCTAAAGTATTTAATACCGTTAATCCGGCACGTATTGCGCTGGATTTTCCCGGTGTAAAAAACGGCTTAAATAAGAAAATTTACCCTATCAATCAAGGAGCGGCTAGTAGCATTTATGTCGCTGAGGCCGCAGACAGAGTACGCGTCGTTGTTAATTTGCTTGAGTCAACGCCGTTTGAAACGAAAGTGGTCGGCAATAAAGTTTTACTGACTTTGAGTCGATCAAATGCCACAGCACAGGTTGCATCCAAGCCTGCAGCAGTTGATAGAACGACATTACCTGTCAGTACAAGGTCAACAAACTCAGCGATTTCTTCATTAATGCCCGAGCAATCTATTAGTGGATTTGATTTTAAGCGCGGTGAGAATGGCGAAGGGCGCATACTCGTTTCTCTGGCAAATCCCAATACGATTGTCAACACCAAGGAAGAAGGCGGTAAAGTCATTTTGAGTTTTGTTAACACTCGACTGCCAGGTAATCTGGCAAAACGACTGGATGTCTCTGAGTTTGCAACGCCGGTCAGGTTTATTGAAGCGGTGGCTTCAAGCCGGGAAACGATGGTCACTGTGACCATGCAGAATGGTCTTTATGATTATTCCCTGTATCAATCCGAGGGTTTATTGACCGTCGAGTTTCGGCCTTTAAGCAATGAAGAAAAGGAAGCTCTGGATAGGTCACGGGTGAAATACACCGGTGAAAGGTTGTCTTTAAATTTTCAGGACATCGAAATCCGTAGCGTTATTGCCATTTTAGCGGAATTTACCGGGCAGAATGTCGTTGCCGGTGATGATGTGGTTGGTAATATCACCCTGAAACTGGATGACGTGCCTTGGGATGAAGCGTTGGCCTTTATCATGATGACCAAGGAGCTGGGAAAATATGAGACCGGTAATGTCACGCTGATTTCACCGCTGGATAAAATCAAGGACTACAAGAAAAAGCAACAAGAAACGGAGGCGGTTGTTGAACAATTGGATCCGTTGGTGACCGAATACATCAGCATTAATTATGGCAAGGCGGAGAATTTCAGGAACCTGTTAAATGGTCGCGATACTGGTGCTTTCGGTAGTTGCGGTGTCAGCAGCAGTGGATCTTCGTCCTCATCTTCATCGTCTTCTTCATTGGCTAGCGGCGGCGGCTCCGGCGGCGGTATGGGGCAGTCATTTCAAAACCAGAATATAAACCAAAACCAAGGCCAGGGTCAGGGAGCAGGAGCAAACACGGCCGGAGACAGATTTGGCTTACTTTCGTCCCGCGGTTCAGCTGTTGTCGATTCACGCACAAATACTTTAATCGTTCGTGAGACATCAAAACGCCTGGAAGAAATTAAGAAACTGATACGCAAGCTGGATGTGCCGGTTCGTCAGGTAATGATTGAGGCCAGGATTGTTATCGCTTCCAATACGTTTGCCAGGGATTTGGGAGTCAGATTTGGCGTGGCAAAGCAGGCTAATCTTGGCAGTGGAACCAAGTTTGGCTTAGGGGGAGGGGATTTTGGCAATGGTAATAGTACTTCAGGCAGTAGCACCACGGGCGCAACAAATGTAGTGGATCAATTGGTAATCTCGGTGCTGCCAACCCATACGGTGCATTAGGCATGACCTTAGCCAGAGGCGCCGACTATGTGCTTAACCTGGAATTATCTGCATTGCAGGATGAGCAACGAGGAGAGTTGGTTTCCAATCCCAGGGTAATGACCTCTGATCGTTGTCAGGCCACAATCAGGCAAGGGGTGCAGATTCCTTTTAAAACGGTTAGTAATAATGGTACGCAAACTCAATTTATTGATGCCTCCTTACAATTGAATGTATTGCCGCAAATAACCCCCAGTGGCAGTGTCGTCATGGGCTTAAAGATTTCCAAAGACGCCCCTGGAGCAGAGACTCCGGATGGATTGGGTATTGATACTCGGCAAATTCAAACCAGTGTACAGGTATTGGACGGAGAAACGGTTGTGCTAGGTGGCGTATTTGAGGGGACACAAAATAATGTTACTAATAAAGTGCCTTTTTTCGCGGACTTACCAGGCATAGGTTTCTTGTTTAAGAAAACTCAAGTAGATGATGAAAAACGGGAACTGCTGATTTTTGTGACCCCAAAAATCATTAAAAATAGTGTGGCAACGAGTGGATAGTAACCTGAATTTTACGGCATAATTCCCAAGACATTCGTCATATCATTACTAGCGCTACCGGGTTAACTAACCCTGTAGCGCTAGGCATTACAGGATCACGTTACGCAAAGCGACTTATTTAATTCATTATGTGTCGTTTTGCGTTACATCGATTTCCTATAATTTATACCGAGCGATCAACTGTATCGCATCATCCATCAGTATTTTTCACAGTCATTTTAAAATTTCATCTGGCGAGCCAGCCAAAAATGCTACTCTCTTACTTGTAACATTTTATTTCTTTCGTTTTTTTACTATGGAGCATTAATGGGTCCTCATTACCTGAGCCGCTTTTTCACTCCCAAATCAGTGGCTATTGTCGGCGCGTCGGAACGTCAAGACAGTGTGGGTTATCGGCTTCTGCTGAATATGCAGGAGGCTGGTTTTACCGGCGGTCTTTATCCGGTTAATCATAAACGTGAACAACTGTTGGGATTAAAAGCCTATCCTGACCTGATGGCCGTCCCTGAAGATCTGGAACTGGTGGTGATTGCTACTCCGGCTTGCAGCGTGCCCGGCATTGTGCGTCAGTGCGGCGAGAAAGGGGTGACGTCGGTTATTATCATCAGCGCCGGTTTTGGCGAGCTGGGCGACGAAGGCAGACGTCTGCAACAGGAAATACTGGATATAGCCCATCGCTACAGTATTCGTATTATTGGACCCAATTGTCTCGGAGTCATTCGCCCCGGCGCACAATTGAATGCCACTTTCGCCGAGGGTGTCGTTAAAGACGGCAATCTGGCATTGTTGTCACAATCGGGTGCGATATGTACGGCGATTCTGGATTGGGCGCAATCGCAGGACATCGGCTTTTCAACGGTAGTGTCAATGGGCGGGGCTGCCGATATCGATTTTGGTGAAGTGCTGGATTACCTTGCCACCGATGGTAAGACCACTGGTATCCTGATGTATGTGGAAGGCATACGCGATGCGCGCCGATTTTTAAGCGGACTTAAAGCCGCTGCACGGTTAAAGCCGGTCATTGTGATTAAATCCGGGCGTCATGAAGCCGGTTGTAAAGCAGCCATGTCCCATACCGGGGCTATGGTTGGTGGTGATAGTGTTTTTGATGCCGCGATTGAAAGAGCAGGGGTGGTTAGGGCTTACAGTATCACTGAATTATTTTCTGCCGCCCGCGTATTGGCGAACAATTATGTTGTCAACGAAGACCGTCTGGCGATTATTACCAATGCCGGTGGGCCCGGTGTTATGAGTACCGACCGCGCTGAAGATGTCGGTGTGCGCATGGCGGAACTGAGCGACGCCAGCATTAAGGCTTTAAACGAAGTGTTACCTGCGCATTGGTCTCATGCCAACCCGGTTGATATTTTGGGTGATGCGACTTCCGAGCGTTATCAAAACGCGCTGGAAATCTGTCTGAACGATGACAACATCGATGGCGTGCTGGTTGTTTTGACGCCCCAGGCGATGACCAATCCTACTCAGGTGGCGAAAAGCATTATCGAGGGCGCCAAGGCCGGAAAAAAGCCGGTATTAGCGTCATGGACAGGCGGAGCCAAGGTTCAGCAAGGCCGAAATCTTTTTGCCAACAGTAATGTCGCGCACTTTAGTACGCCGGAAACGGCTGTAGATGCGTTTTCATTTCTGGCCAACTATAGCCGGAATCAGATTTTGCTGAAACAAATTCCCTTGCCCTGCGATGAGCTGGCAAGCCCCGATGTAGAAGGCGCTCGTTTGATTATAGAACGGGTGCTTGCAGAAGGCAGGCAGATTTTAACCACGCAGGAATCCAAAGCTATTCTTGCGGCATTCCATATTCCGATTACGCAAACTATCAAAGTGTCCAGCGCCAAAGATGCGATGATTGCGGCTGAAAGCATGGGATTTCCTATCGTATTAAAAGTCAATATGGCGGAATTCAGTCATAAATCCGATATTGGCGGCGTAAGGCTAAACATCAACAGCGTCCAGGAGGTTTCCCGTAGCTTTATCGAAATGGAAACCGCGATTAAACAAAAATATCCTGATATCACTGAAGTGGGCATGACCGTTGAACCCATGTTTCATTCCCGCAGCGCCAGGGAATTAATGATCGGTGTGGTCAGGGACCCGGTGTTCGGTCCTGCCATCAGCTTCGGCTTAGGGGGAACTCTGGTTGAAATCCTGCACGATAACGCCGTTGCTTTGCCCCCCCTCAATGCTTATATGGTCGAACAAATGATCGCCAAAACCAAGGCAGCCAAATACCTGGACGAGTTTCGCCAATTGCCGCCGGCCAATAAAAAGGCACTGGTTGATGTCTTGCTGAATGTGTCAACGATGGTCAGCGAATTACCGGAAATTCTGGAACTGGATATTAATCCCTTGATGGTTGACGAGCATGGCGTCATGGCGGTTGATGCCAGGATCAAGGCACAAGTGGCGCACCAGTTGACGGCTTATGCGCACATGGCGATCCATCCTTATCCGCATGAATTGACCCAGCATTATCAATTGACCAATGGCACAAATATAGTTATTCGCCCTATCCGGCCTGAAGATGCCGTGATGGAAAAGAATTTTATTCACCGCTTATCCGAACACACGAAATATTTCCGCTTTATGCAATCCCTACAGGAATTAACGCCGGAAATGATCGTGCGCTTTACGCAAATCGATTACGACCGGGAGATGGCCTTTGTCGCCATAGCGGAAGACGGCAATATCCCGAAGGAACTCGGTGTGGGCCGCTATTTGATGAATCCTGATGGACGATCAGTGGAGTTTGCACTGGTTGTTGCAGATGACTGCCATTGTCTGGGGATAGGATCAAGAATCATGAAAACCCTGATGCAGACCGCCAAACACAGGGGCTTGTTGTTCTTTGAAGCTGAAGTGCTTGCTGTAAATGCGCCTATGTTGTCGTTGGTTAAAAAGCTCGGCTTCAGTATTGAAGCCATTACCGGCGATAATGAGGTTGTACGGGTGGTTAAAGATCTAAGGCAGTAAGCAGCTGTTTTAAAAAATGATTATGCAATAGGGATTGACTTTTTCTAAAAAATGCTAGGCCAACAGCCAGTCTGTTGCGACCCGGTGATTGTCGAACATACGAACTTTCAAGCCACGGTTATAGCAAGCGTTTTCCCAAAATTCGACTTTTTCGGCTGAGGTGGGAACTGAAGGAAGCAGGACAGCTTCTTTCAGGCTTCTGTTTATATCCTTTGAAGCGAGCATTTCCGCAAGATAGTAGAGATCGATGACCGAATGGCCGCCGCTAAGGGCGGTGCAGTCGGCAAGTATTCGTGTTCTATCATGCATGTATACGAGGGAGAGAGTTTCGTGGAAAGCCTCCGACAATTCGTGTGGCGTTAAAATACCCCAGTAGATAGTATTGATAATCGGAAGATCCGGGTCAATGTTAGTACTCCATGGCATAGCGATTTCCTGATTTTGAAAGATTAGTGTGATGGCATTGGTTTTACACACAATATACTTGTTACTGTAGGAATGTTATATATTCGCACACCATTGCTTCCTGAGTTTTTGCCGGTTCAAAGCCAGCCACTGAATAGCGACAATTGGAATTGCCGACTCTATTTCGCGGCTTTCCAGCATGCGGTAGGCATCATCGAAAGCCACTGCGCGCACCAGGATGTCTTCATGCTCATCATCCAGGCCGTGAATGCCGCCGGCAAGGGTACTGTCCACCTTGCCGCAAAACAGCGTAATCCGCTCGGATGAGCCGCCCGGCGTGGTATAAAATTCACTGATTTCGATAAGTTCCTGAATTTCACAGCCGGCTTCTTCGAGTGATTCCCTGAATGCGACCTGCTCGGCGGTTTCTCCCTCTTCAATGGCCCCTGCTACAATTTCCACCAGCCAGGCTCTATCGGGATTTAAAATTGCACCGGCTCGAAACTGCTCGATCAGCACCACCTTATCGGCATTTGGATCGTATAATAAAACCGCAACGCAATGGCCGCGCACGAGCAATTCACGGCTTATTTCAGCGCTCCATCCGCCCGCATACAAAGTATGTCTTAGACGGTATTTTTCCATATGAAAAAATCCGGGGTAAACGGTGTCTTTTTGCAGAATTTCAAATTGTTTTTTCATGGTGAGTCAATTTTTATAAAGAACCGGTTGATTATTACCGGCAATCAGGCAACCGGCAAGCCGTATCCGATTTTTATGATAACACTTAGAATGCCGCCCCTATTACAGTGTCGTAAATGGCAATAAAGGATCATTTTCAGAAGCATTTGTCACATTGTATAAACCTGTGATCTAATCAGGTTTTTGCTCTCTCCAAGGTAGGTCAATATGCGGCATTTCAGGCTCCTTTTCTTTAGATGAATTGGTCAAACACGTATCGAATCCTGCACTGGACCCGATATATTCGCTACAGACCGCTTTTGTCGGCGGCGGTGATTGTGTCCGCTGTGTTATTTTTAGTGCTTTCGCAGGTGCTAAGCTTTACCATGGCTTTGTTGCTCGCTTTCAATGGCGGCGTATTGGTGTTTCTGATTGCCGCCGCGGTTTCGATGCTGGATGCCAGACCCGAGCGTATGCGTATGCTCGCACGCCAGCAGGAAGAAGGTAAATGGGCGGTATTGCTCATAACATTGGTAGTCTCAGGGATGATATTGTTTGCCTTATATCTTGAATTGCATGCGGCTAAGGGCCATTTACTGTATGGTGTGCTTTTGGCCTGTTCAAGTATTTTGCTGTCCTGGTTGTATCTTGCCGTGATGTTTGCGCTGCATTACGCACACGAATTTTATCTTGCAGAAAATCCTGCACAAGCAGGATTGTTATTTCCTGGCACCGATGTACCGGATTATTGGGATTTCATGTATTTTTCCGTCGTATTGAATATGACCTTCCAGGTTTCAGACGTACAAATTACCAATCGATCTGTACGGCGGACAGCTTTGTTGCATAGCATGGTTGCATTTTTCTTTAATGTCATCATTATCGCCATAAGCGTTAACGTCGTGGCAGGCGTGTTATAGCTTATCTTTCTACTAAAATTAATCTTACAAATAGGAGAATTTTTATGAACTGGTATTTTGAAGTATTGAATAAATATGCCGTATTTAACGGACGGGCGAGACGCAAGGAATATTGGTTTTTCGTGCTGTTTAACGTGCTGATCAGCCTTCTGCTGAGCATTGCCGACGGTTTGACGGGTACTTTAAACCCGCTGACAGGCGTAGGCGTACTCGGTGGGGTCTACATGATAGCAATCATGATCCCCAGCATAGCGGTGGCTGTCAGAAGATTGCATGACACCGGTCGAAGCGGCTGGTGGTTGCTGATTTCACTGATTCCGATAGTCGGCGGTCTGGTGCTACTGTACTTTTTGGTGCTGGACAGTGACCCGGAAAGCAATGAGTACGGCGAGTGTCCTAAAAATAATGAATATAGCGCCTGACAGACCCGTAAGCCAAACGATTATGAAGGGACTGTCTTCTTGTCAAATCACTCATCGACCTTTAATGGTCATCGCAGCGGTCTGTATTCAAAGGCTGCAGTTTGCAAGACTAAACCCCAAGCAGTGAGATTACCTATGTTCAAATGGCTGATTACTTTATTAATGCTGACAAGTTTGTCCGGTTGCGGCTATAACACGCTGCAATCCGGCGATGAAAATATCAAGGCTTCATGGGCCGAAGTCTTGAATCAATACCAGCGCCGTGCCGATTTGGTACCGAATCTGGTAAACGTAGTGAAAGGCTACGCGGCCCATGAAAAAGATGTCCTGACCGAAGTGACCGAGGCGCGGGCCAAGGTCGGCGCCATAAAAGCCACTCCCGAACTGGTCAATGACGAAGAAGCATTCAAGAAATTCATTGCCGCACAGGGACAGATGACCGGTGCGATTTCACGTTTGTTGCTGGTGGCCGAGAATTATCCGCAGTTGAAAGCCGATGGTTTGTTTCGTGATTTGCAGGCGCAACTGGAAGGAACCGAAAACCGCATTACCGTGGCGCGTAACCGCTATATCGAAAGTGTCAAAGATTACAATATCACCGTGCGCTCTTTTCCAAGCAACCTGACTGCAATGATGTTTGGACACAAGGCCAAGCCCAGTTTTACGGTGGAAAATGAACAAGCCATCTCGGTAGCACCCAAGGTGGATTTTTCCGCACCGGTTCTTCCGGCTCCAACTCCTGCGCAGTAAGGCCTGATTCGTTATGTCTTTACCAAGCCGTTACGGATTCGGGGTTTTTCTGCTGCTGTTTTTGTCAGTAGTCGTAGCCCAGGTGGCGATTCCTGAATTATCGCGTCGTGTCACCGATCTCACCGCCACGCTCAGCGCGGAACAAAGCAGTGCATTGGAAAATAAACTGGCGGCATTCGAGGCCGAAAAAGGCAGTCAGATCGCTGTGTTGATAGTGCCTACGACGCAACCCGAAGATATAGCGCAATTCGGCATACGTGTTGCCGACGCGTGGAAAATAGGTCGTAAAAACGTAGATGACGGCGTGATCCTGATCGTCGCCAAAGATGATAGAAAATTACGGCTGGAAGTCGGCTATGGTTTGGAAGGTGCGATTCCCGATGCGATTGCCAAACGGGTCATCAGCGAAGTCATCACGCCGTATTTTAAAACAGGCGACTTTGCCGGCGGGATTGATGCCGGGGTTACACAACTGATGAAACTGATCACCGGGGAATCTTTACCTGCGCCTGCTCAACAATCGGCTTCAGCACCCAGTGAAGGCGCTTTTATGTTTATCATTGTGGGCGGGCTGATTGTCGGGTTTATATTGTCTGCAATCATCGGGCGCGTTATGGGCGGATTACTGGCAGGTTTGGGAGCCGGTGCCGTGGCTGCATTGTTCTTTGGCATGGGTTTTCTGGTTGTGATGATAGCGCTGATGATTTTCTTCATGGTCGGTGTACGTCATAGCGGTGGCGGCGGCTGGTCAAACGGCGGTGGCGGTTTCGGCGGCGGTGGTGGTGGTGGGGGCGGCTCATGGGGCGGCGGTGGCGGCAGTTTTGGCGGGGGAGGCGCATCAGGATCATGGTAAAGTTTAAACGCTGGTTAATTCATGTCTTCATGCCACCGTGGCGTTGGCGGCTTGCCTTTTCCAAGACAGTGCTTGACGATATTGAAAAGGCGGTAAAACAGTCTGAGCGCCTGCACAACGGTGAACTTCGTTTTGCCGTTGAAAATGCACTGGCGCCGGGTTGGGTATGGCGAGGTATGTCGGCGCGTCAGCGGGCGACGGAAATCTTTTCAAATTTGCGCGTATGGGATACCGAAGAAAACAGCGGCGTGTTAATTTATGTGCTGCTGGCCGACAGGGAGGTTCACATCATTGCAGACCGCGGGATCGCGGCGCACGTGGCGCAAACCGAGTGGGATGCAATCGCCGGGACCATACAGGACGCATTTCGGCTCGGTGACTTTCGGAACGGCGTACTGCGAGGTATCGAAGGTATCACAACGATACTGGCGACGCATTTTCCGGCTAAAAAAAATAATCTCAATGAATTGCCGGATAAACCTGCCATCATTCAAAGATGAGAAACGATCCATGCAAAATTTAATGGCAGGTACATCTGATGAAAAAATTGCTCACTCTGTTAACCTCTTTATATCTGGCGGGCTGTAGCGTGTTTGGCGTTCGTTCTGCAACTGAAGCCGAATATCAAGTGTTAAAAGATCACGGTCACATTCAAATCCGGCAATATCAGGCTATGGTTGTTGCTGAGACGGAAGTGACAGCCGATTATCAGGATGGTAGCGGTCAGGCCTTCAATCGCTTGTTCAGGTATATTTCCGGTGACAACAAAAAACAGCAGAAAATAGCCATGACAACCCCGGTTATTCAGGCGCCGCAAGCAGAGGAAATTGCCATGACTGCACCGGTTATTCAACAGAAAACCGGTTCAGTCTGGCTGATGTCGTTTGTGCTTCCGCATGAATATTCCTTTTCATCAGCACCTGAACCTTTGGATTCGAGGGTTATGATAAAACAGATAGCCGATAAAAAAGTTGCCGTTCTTCGCTACTCTGGCAGTCTTTCTGAACAAGGCATTGAAGAAAAATCCCGTGAATTGGCAGACTGGTTGATTAACCAAGGCTACAAAGCAATTTCTTCAGCTCGATCTGCCGCATACGATCCGCCGTGGACATTACCCTTTCTCCGGCGTAACGAAGTACATATCGATATTGAGTGATGAAATTATTCGCCATTCAGAAACTTGATCCCGGTTGTTTAAGAAAGTCGACTTCTTCGTCGTTGGAAATACGACCGAGAATTTCATTTCTGTGCGGGTAACGGCCAAACCGATCAATAATGGCCTTATGCTTTAACTCAAATTCATACTGATAGGGCAGCTCGTTGCTGCGATACAGTTCTTCATCGAACCAGAATTGCAAAATAGTTTGGTACATAACCGGCTCTTATCTGCGATGATGCCGTCAGGCGGGAAGTGGGCATAAAAAAACATTAAATTTGTTTAGCGGGGCGGCCGGCGAATTTCCGTTACGAGCGTCGGTAATGACCAAGCACCGCCGGGGGTGACTAACTTGCACAGGCCGGTTGATGATGATTCGGTGTAGACAAATTGCTTGCCGTCCCAGGTCCATGACTCAGACGACCAGCAATCTCCTAATCCCCGGCCCTTATGGGATGCGGTAATACTGCCTTCGTTATACTCGGAGCCGGAGTTAGTCACCAAAACAGGCTGGTAAGGCGGTGTCGCGTTGATTACCCAATAACCATAGCCGGAGTTGTAGGCCCCGCTCCAGCAATGCGCTGAGGCCAGCAGCTTGCTGTCCGTCAGCCGAGTGACGGACAGTTCTGCGTCAGCCGCTTCTTTTTCCAGCAGGTCTGAACACTCGTCTGCTTCTTTAGTGGCGCGAAGAGCATCCCGCATAGCGTTCGATTGATCAGTTAATATTTTGTTATCGTCAGGCCGCGGTTTGGCGACCGCTCCGGCAATAACCACAGGCATGGGCAATGGCGGTAAAACGGCATTTTCACCCTTTGAACCTTTTTTAATTAGTGCGCCTTGGGTGCCGATTCGTCCCTGAAATTCATCCATTTTCAGCAGTACCGCCGCAGCGCCTTTGTCGGAGAGATGCCAGCGGTATTCGCCAGCCACCCATTCAATCGAACTTTTGCCGGGAAGAGCGGCAAGCAGCGCAGTGACTTGCTTGCCGGATAATTCGGCAGCCAAGTCGTTCTTGTCAACATCGACCTCTCCTATATTCGATCCATTGATCCGTAATGAGAGATTAAGGACTGGGGGCAATTTTTTCAGAACCTCTTCATTGTCGTAATCACCGATTGTTAATTCGCCCGTCACCGGCTCATGCGGCCCCGCTTTGCGAGTTAGCAGCACCGAAACAGCCAGCTGGTCGTCATCGCTTTGATAACCCGCTGCCCGGCAAGTACCCGTATTGTCACACGCGATCTCCCAATCGTTGTGCGAAAAACTCAGGCCGGTGAGGGTAGCTGCTTGTACGCACAGCGGCAGCAGTATTAATGGGGTGCTCAGAAGTAGCGATGCATTTGACATATTTTTAGTTCGTTGGGTTTACTGATGCGGGATTGTTTAAAGTTGATTTGGGCATTGAAAATGATGCGGACGGGTTACATAACCTGTCTGGCTGTAGGTTACTTTGATTCAAGTTTGAAAATAACATTTACTTGCTTTCCAATTTTGATAGTGGAAGGAATAAAAGTTATCTGGCCTGAGTCGCCTGTCATCATAGATTTTTTGAACATACGATCTAATTTGTCGCTGCTATTAGACATACCGAATGCATCCTCCAATTCATTAAAACCTCTGTCAGAGATGGCAAACACAGACCCCAGTTTAGTTCCAATACCACTAGCCATATTTTCAGCCTGTCCTTTTGCGTTAGCACAAGCATCTGTCGTCAAAGCGGTTTCAAGCTCTTTTCTTTGAGCTACATCGAATTGGGCATTGATGTTACTGATATTTCTATATTTCAAAAGTTTTTCGATCAATGAGGCATATCGGGTAAGTCCGTGTAATTTGATTGAGAATTTTTGTTTAACTTCATATCCCAGGATTTTTAGCTCTACATAATCTTTTTCTTGGCGAACCGCTCTTTTGTCAATTTCATAAGTTTCGATGTCATTTTTAGGAATTTCTAACTTGTTGAACAAATCTACCAGTTCAATAGCTCTCTTTTTCACTATATCGAGAGATTTTTCCGGGTTTTCATCAAAAGCTTCGACATCGAAGGTAATAGTCGCCAAATCTGGCGGAATTTCTTTTGTAGCTGTCCCTACCGCGAATAAAAAAGGAAAATCAGGCCACTGTGCCGCGGTTGCCATAGTTAATGGTACTAACAATACGATGATGGCAATAATATACTTTTTCATGCTATTGATCCTTTTTGCTTAAGATTTTCGATTGAGTCAGGCGGGATGCACAACGACTGTATCGTTGCTGAACATTCCTAAGATTCTTAATAATCTAAAAGTAGGTGCTAAATTGTATTTCATTGGCAAAGAAAACCTTTTAGTACATGTAATTGTTTAAAACGCGGTAAAGCGCATTCCGTAAAACGTAATAGCAACCGATACTTGTTGGGTTGCGAAAAGGTGTACAACCCAACTTACTCAGCCATTACCCCTCTGCTATTTATCCCAACTAAGCTCATACTGCTCAGGAAACGGCCCCTCTTTATAGTCGATACTGCCCGATGCTTTGATACCGGGCTTCAGCAACACCTGACGCACCATTTCCGGGATCATGACCATGCCCACGTAGCGGCCCAGGCATTCATGGCTGCCGAAGCCGAAATGGAAATAGTGATACCAGTTACGATCCGGTATGAAGTCGTCGGGGTTTTCGAAGATCAGCGGGTCGAACATCGCGGATTGGGTGACCGGCAGGATGTAGGTGCCGGGGCTGATGGTTGTCTCGCGCGCCGTGCCTTTGCCGACGGTGTATTCGCTGGCGGTCTTGCGGAACAGGTAAGGGGCGATCGGTACAAAGCGCAAGGCTTCCCATACGATAGCGTCGAAGTCTTTGGGATCATCGAGGTGCGCGGCGTTAACGGCCTTGTTCAACCATTCGGGGCTGTCCAGTAGATACTGGATAACTTGCGCAACAGCCTGAGAGGTGGTTTCGATGGCGCCGATCAGGAGGCCGCCGGCGTTGATGCCCACGCGTTTGATGTCGAAATCCACTGCATCGGGGAATGACGAGCGCAACATTCGGGTGACAATGTCGTCGGTTAAGGTATCGTTCTTTTTACCCATTAATTGGCGCACCAGTTTGCAGGCCAGGTACCAGAGTGAAAACAGCAGGTTTTTTGCCTGCTCGGCTTTGACGGCAAGTAATCTCCGGGCCATCAGTTCGACGATGTATTTAACCAGATGCTCGCTGACCGCTTTGTGGTGGTCGATGATGTACTGGCGTTTTTCCTCGGTCATCAGGTCGAAAGGATGGTTGTGGAAGTTGTCGTATTGGTTCCAGTAAGACCATTCAATCAAATCCTTGCGATCGGCGCCGGTCAGCCCGAAGTAATCCTGGACCAGCGTCGCCGGTACCATGCGGCAATAGTCATTGACGATTTCGATGCCGCCGTCTGCGCCATCCAGAATGGTTTTGGCAATGTTGGCGACCATCGCGCGCACTTGCGGCAGGTCGTCGCGGTTCAGCATGCCCTGCATCAGCGATTTTTCGCGGGTATGCAGGGCGTCGTCGTCATGGGCCATTAGGTAATCGCCCATCTTCGCAACGTAAAGCTCAACGGTGAAGACTTTGGGCATGTTTAAGACTTCGGTCACGTCATCGAAGCGCGCCAGCAGGATGCACACGGGCGTGACCAGGATAGGGCGCTTTTCGCGCAGTTCCTTGAAGAAGGGCAGGGGTTCGGTGTCCATCCAGCGGCGCACTAATGGGAATTTATCGGCATCGGCGGCGGCATCGTATTGTTCCAGATAGTTGGTTGTTATTTCGGTCATTGTTGTCTCCTCATTATTAGTTACTGTCCTCTCCCCCAGCCCCTCTCGACAATTGCTCCTGCATTGTTCTACCTCCTGCATCCATGCAGTCGTCCCAGATGGGAGAGGGGCCGGGGGAGAGGGCAAGCGTTTATGTATTACAAGCTCTTCAGGTATTCCAACAGATCCAGCCTCTCTTCCTTGGTCAATGCCGGCGGTATCGTGCCGTTCGGTTGAGCGGTGCGGCCAGAGGCGTATTCATGACCGGCATTGCTGTTGCCTTCAAGACTGCTCAGGAAAGTAAAGCCTTGGTAGCCTTCGCTCTTCAGGCCTACCCGACCCGGATTGAACTCGCGCGATCCGACCTGGAATTGGTCGGGACGGTATTCGCCGTCTTCGGGGTCGCCGGGTCTTTTCTTCGGTAACAGCAGGTCATAAAGCGTTGGTACGGAACCGTTATGCAGGTAGGGCGCCGTCGCCCAGCTGCCGTTCAGTGAACGGCCTTTATAGGAAAGCAGTGAGGCAAACGGACGGGCCGTGGTGTCGGGTTCATAATTACCCTGTTTGATGGAGGGTTTGATCTCGTTGTCGAAAAATGCAGTGGCCAGATCGTAAGCCCATTCTCCCCAACGGCGCAGAAACCATTTGTCAGGATCGGGCGTAGCGACCACATTAATATCTGCCTGCGTCAACAGTGCGGCAGCCGGCGCTCTTTTATCGACGAGAATTTTACCGACATCGACGCCGACATACTGGTTCAGCAGGATGCCGCTCCAACCCAAGTAGTTGACGCTGTTGAGAGCCATTTTAGGATCGGTGCCGACATTGCCGATGCTGGATAAATTCGCGACGATGCGGCGATCTTCGGCGGAGCGGTCTATTTCTGCATGGCAACTTGCGCAATAGCGGGTGAAGAGCTTGTCGCCTCTGGCTTTGCGCTCAGGATCAATGCGCCCGAAAAGTGCTTCGGGCCATTGCGGTGATTGCAATTCCCAAAGTTTAGATTCCAATCGGCGTAAATTGCGGACATTGATCGACGAGGTAAAACTGATATGGTTGCCAAAGCCCTGCCCGCCAATCAGTGCGGACAACGAGAATCCCTCTTTTTCCGCCCAATCCAGAGTACCGAAAACACCGATGACCTCGCCGGTGTTGCGACCGACCGGGCCTACTCCGGCATTCGACGCGAGGCCGTTCCATTGCACATAATCATGCTGCGGAATATCCCACAGGAAAGGGTAACTGACCGGCGCATCGGGTGGATTAAAAATTTTATTGCGTAATTGCAGTACCTGCTTGGGTGTCAGCAACTCCGAGACACGTGTGACAATATGGTCGCGCTCATCGCCGCTGAGTACCGAATCGACATTCTTTAAAACGGTTTTCAGCTCTTCTTCGGTTAATGTCTCTTGTAATATTTTCCTGAGTTGTTTTGCGTCCAATACATGTTCCAGCACCCGGTTGTAGATACGGCCGAACGCATCCAGGCGAGCATAGCCGTAGGGTGTTTTGCTGCGGTTGATGATGTTGTATTCGGCGATGCGTTGGTTGTATTTTTTTAAATCCGCTTCAACTTCGGCTTCGGAATCATAATCGCCGTTTCTTTTCAGAACCTGAGCAATGAAGCGCTTGCGTGTATCGGCGTTATCGGCGGTAGCTTTCAAGGCCTTCGAAAGGCTGCTCATGAAGCCGTCCAGGTCCGCTGATGCAGGTGCGCCGTCAATACGAATGCCGGTGCCTTCGTAATTGATTTGCCCGGTATGACAGGCGGCGCAGGTATAACCGATGTAGTTTTTGCCCCGGTAACTGTCTTTGACAAAGCCGACCGGCAACGCATCCGGGTTACTGAAGGTGGCTTTTTGCGGCAGGTAGCGGAAGTGGTTCATGTTTTCACTGGAACTGAAAGCTTCCTTTTTATTGGCTTGCTCCAAGGCCATGAAAAAATCGTAGGGTAGCAGGTCCGAACCCTGGGTGGTGGTATAAAACCACAAGCTGTCGGCGGCATCCCAGCCTTGCGGTAAATAGGTGACCTTTTCGAAGGAGTCACCGAATTCATCCTGCTTGACGGTTGTCGCGCCGCGGTCGGGGTCTGAATCCCAATACTGGTAGATTCGTGACCCGCCCGCCGTCAGCAGCAGGAACACGATTAACAAAAGAATGCCGTAGAGTATGGGCTTTACCCATGTTTTTGCCGTGACGAATAACTGATTCATCAATATTTCCCCCTTGTTTGTGAATATCCTGTTGAATTGCATTGAATTTGTTGAATTCAATTTTGAAGCGCCGCAATTATAGGAATTTATAAAGCCTCCGGCCGAAAGCGGCGGGAGGCTATTTTGGTTTGTAAGTTTCGGGATAGTGTCAGGCGTCTGGATGACTAATGCCTGTTCTCTGTGGCTACAGAAATTATTACTAGCCCCGGAATTAAGGATAGTAGCAAAATGGTTGACGTCAAGTAGTGGAAGGAACTGTTGTTGTTAAGATTATGTATTTATTTTTCAAAATAGAACGTTGGTTTCCATCCAACGGCTTGAGAATCAAAACTACGACTTTACTAAATACAAAAACTGTCTATTATTGTTAGACTAATGATAATTGTGAACTGCTCCTCAAAAATCAATGCTGATCAAAAACTTGTGGCCTTTCCGCCCTAAAAAAACTCAAAAAAATGAAGTCACAGTCGTTTCTTCGATGGAGAAAGTCTATGTGTCTGTCGGCCAGTTAGTTATAGGCATGTACGTTGTTGATCTGGATAGGCCTTGGCTGGGCACGCCGTTTTTGTTCCAGGGCTTCGAAATAAAAACCAAGGCTGAGATTAAGGCGCTCAGGGAGCTATGCCAATTTGTCTATATTGACATGTCAAGGTCAAGATCAAGGACAATCATAGCGGAGACTGATGAGAACGATAAAAAAAGCGTTTATCAGCGGACAATCACCGGCAGTAGTAACGGCTTGCCGCCGCCGAAAAAGCTCGCTACCTTTGAAAAGCAAATCATTCATGCAGAAAAGACCTATGCAGACACTAAAGGTTTGGTCGCAGACTTTATGCAGCGGGCGGCAAAAGGCGGTTCAATTGATGGCTGGCTTGCCAAACAAGCCGTTGCGGAATGCGTCAATAATGTCTTGCAGACGCCTGACACGATGCTGTGGCTGAGCCAACTAAAAAATAATAACCAATACTCTGCCCAGCATAGTTTGAACGTGTGCGTGTTGTCTATCGTCTTTGGCCGCCACATCAATCTTCCGGATGAACAAATCAAATCTTTGGGGCTATGCGGCATGTTGTTCGACTTGGGCATGATGCAAGTACCGAGCACAGTCATCAATAAGGCCGGCAAGCTGGAAGAGGATGAGCTACTTTTGATGCAGTCTCATACCACGCTCGGCTATGAACTGTTAAAAGCCAGCGGTCACATGACACAAAATACGATAGAAACGGCATTAAGTCACCATGAGCGTTTGGACGGGAAGGGCTATCCCCGTCAACTGCACAGCTCGGCCATCCCTATATTCACAAAAATGGTTACGATTGTTGATACCTATGATGCGATAACCAGCAACAGGATATATCAAAAAGGCAAGACCCATCTGGAAGCGACGCACATGCTAAACTCGATGGCGGGAACCCATTTAGACCGGAAGCTGGTGTCTCAATTCATAGAAAGCTTGGGTGTTTACCCGCCCGGTTCCTTGGTGATAATGACCAATGGGGCCCTTGCCATTGTTGTCGAAGTCAATGAAGAAATGAAGTTGCGGCCTAAGGTCATTATTATTATGGATGAGGAAAAAAACCTTGTGCCGGAAAAAGTTATTGATTTGTCGAAAATGGTCACCGATAAACGGGGTGAGGTCTACACGATTAAAAATATTATCAGGGCGGAGGACTGGAACATTGATTCCAGCAAATATTACAACAAGGATATTTTACAAAAATGCTTTACCCTAAATAAAAAAGGGTGGAGATAATAGTCGCGTCAAGTCGGGCGATAGTTTTATCGGTGCATGATTATTTTACCGGTTCTTAAGCCCCGTAGCTTGGAAGTAAGTATTAACTGTATTTACACAACCTGAAACTTTTAAACCAACCTGATTTCGTTTTTTTCAATACTGATCAATTGTTGCTTGTATAGCGCGCCAGTCGCTTGCTTGAACACTTTTTTACTGACGCCGAATGCCGCGTAGATGGCTTCCGGCGGGCTTTTATCGCTGAGCATCAGCACGCCGTTATTTTCTTTGAGTTTCATTAAAATCTTGTCGGTCAGCGATAGCACTTTGCCGTAGCCCGGTTGATGGAGAGTCAGGTCGATTTTATGATCGTCCCGGATTTGCTTGATATAGCCTTCCAGCTTTTGGCCTTTGCTGACTGGTTGAAACAGTTCGTTTTGATACAGTACGCCCCAGTGGCTATTGTTTATAATTGCTTTAACGCCCAGCTCGGTGCTTTCAGCGATTAATAGCGAGACTTTTTGACCGGCCTCGAAGTCGTCGGATTCATCGGCGATCAGACTGCCAATCTTGGTCGTGGCGACAACACGATCCTTGCCGTCCAGGAATACCTTGACCAGGTAAGACTTGCCGACTTCCATTTCATGGTGCTGTTCACTAAAGGGAACCAGCAAATCTTTCGGCAAGCCCCAATCCAGGAAGGCGCCGACATAATTCAGCGACACCACTTTCAGAAAGGCAAACTCGTCGACTTGCGCCAACGGTGTTTTAGTGGTGGCGGCCAGATGACCGTCTGAATCAACATAGACAAAAACGTCCAGCGTGTCGCCCACCTTGCAGTTTTCAGGCGGTCTTTTGTCGGCGAGCAGCACTTTGCCTGATGTGCCGCTAGCCAGATACAGTTCGGCGCCCTGTAGTTTAACTATTTTCAGCGAATTGATTTTGCCGATGTTTATCATGGGTAAGGTGCTCGGTAGGGTGGTCTTGAAGGGGTTAAAATAGATTTATATACAGTATTGACGAAGGATTATACCTTAGGCGAGAGGCAAAAAATAACCATGCGCCGTGTACTTTACCGATTCCTTAGTCCCTGCACAAAATCTGCACAGTCAGCGCAGTGAATTTCCATATTTCCATCGCCGTATCTGCATGTCCTGTCTGTAAAGTGTAGCGTGACCATTAACCAAAGGAGTCACGTGTCATGAAACAAAACTTTTACTTCAAACTGGGCATTATTTTTTCACTGATTTTATGTTTAATGCTGCCGCAATCATTTATGCTGGATCTGGTGGGCGAACGCCAGGGTTGGCGACTGCAAGCGTATCAGAGTATCGAGCAGAGCTGGCCGGGCATGCAGACTGTGGCAGGGCCGCTTATGTCTATTCCGTATCACCTGAGCTATAACGCCAAAGAAAAAATTATCGGCGCCGACAAAAAGGAAACAGAAATCATCAAGGAAGTCACGGTGCATGATGTTCTGTACATCATCCCCAAGCAGTTGAATATCGACAGTAAACTGGAAAGTTCACTGCGGTACCGGGGTATATACGGTGTACCGGTTTATACCAGCACGGTGCAGCTTAAAGGTGAATTCAGCACCAAGCCCTTGATGGACCTGATTGCCAGGAATAAAGACTATAAAATCAGCTGGGATAAGCCGCGAATATCGGTATTGGTGGGGGATCAGCGCGGTATAGCGACACCGCCCAACCTGAGCTGGAATGGTGCAAAGATAGCCTTTCAACCGGGCGGCAATTTACCGGGTACCTTAGCCGGGATGCATGTAACTGTGCCCGATATTAACCAGGAGCAGGAAACCCGCATTCCGTTTGCTTTTGATATGGAGTTACACGGTATGCGTTCGATAAACTTTGCGTTGTTGTCGGAAAATACCGATGTACGACTGGCGGCTAATTGGCCTCACCCCAGTTTTACCGGCAAATTACTGCCTGAAAAACGAGACATCACTGGTCAAGGCTTTAATGCCCAGTGGCGTGCCTCGTCATTTTCTTATGACGTGAGCAACGCAATAGAACGGTGCCGCAAGGGCGAATGCTTGAGTTTGTTGGAAAATGCCGTTGGTTTCGATCTGATTCAGCCGGTCGATGTCTATCAGCAATCGGAGCGTAGTATCAAATACGCCGAGTTGTTTATTATCCTGACTTTTGTCGCGTTAATTCTGTTTGAACTACTGAAAAAAATACGCATTCATCCAATTCAGTACACATTGGTCGGCATGGCTTTGCTGGTGTTTTATCTGTTACTGGTTTCACTTTCCGAACACATTCAATTCCTGCTTGCTTATGGAATTGCCGCATTCGGTAGCACAGCATTGCTGACATTTTATTTTGGCGCTATTTTGCGTAGCGGCAAGTTGGGAGCGATATTGGGTGCAGGTTTGTCGGTTTTGTATGTGTCGCTGTACGTGATTCTTCAGGCTGAAGAGAGCGCCTTGCTGATGGGTAGTTTATTGTTGTTTATCGTACTTGCCGCATTGATGCTGACAACCCGTCACTTCGATTGGTATGCGTTGACAGGGCAGAGCGATACGCCATCGGAAATACAACAGCAATTACCAGAGTCATGAAAAAAATAGGGTTGATCTTTTTATCGCTGGTGCTCGCAATCGGCTTCCTGATTCCTGAAGGTGGTCACAGGATTCCGGTAGTGGGCGCCAGCGCTGCCGACTGGAATCCGCGTTCTTTCTGGTATCATCCGTGGGGACGTTCCGGCATGCACAAGGGCATTGATATTTTCGCCGGGGAAGGCGTACCGGTATTGGCTGCAACGAACGGCGTGGTGGTTTATACCGGTTTTAATGACATAGGCGGATATACTCCAAACGGTCAACATTTCGGTTTCCCATTTTACGAAAATATTGTAAAAAGGCCGGAAACTACCGCACTGAATGCCCATGATCACCCTAGAATTGACCGTACAACAACTGGACGAACTTTATGACGGGCTGTCGTCAAACAGCAACCCGTCGGCCCGAAAAAAATGCCTGAC
>SXIP01000186.1 GCA_005772825.1 Methylococcaceae bacterium
AAAAGCATTTTTCACCACGAAGGCACGAAGAACACGAAGAAAAATATCTATTTAATTCAATATATTGAAAACTTCGTGATCTTCGTGTCTTCGTGGTTATGTCTTTAATCAGGCCTAAAAGCGAATACTTTCACAGCCTCCTGAGCTTGGGAACCAGCAAATCTATGAATCTGTGGCGATTTATTTTTGCGAGTTACCTCACTAAATCAAACAGGCACCAGGTTATTCAAAAACTGCTGTGAACATTGCTGCCATGAGTATTGCAATGCATGATTACGACAATCCCCGGCATCAAGCGACAAAGCACCGTCGATGGCGTCCTTAAGATTATCCCTCATGCAGCCGGTTTTATTATCGACCAGCACATCAAGCGGCCCCTGTACCGGATAGGCGGCAACAGGAACACCGCATGCGAGTGCATCCAGCATGACTATTCCAAAGGTATCGGTGCGACTCGGAAAAACAAAGACATCGGCGGCAGCCATGTAGTTAGCCAGGGCCTCACCGGTCTGGAAGCCGGCAAACACCGTCTCGGGATAATGCTTCTTCAGTTTTTCCAGCCGCGGCCCGTCACCGACCACAATCTTGGTGCCCGGCAGATCCAGACCAAGAAAATCATCTATATTTTTTTCAATGGCGACCCTGCCGACATACATCGAAACAGGACGCGGCACATCAATAAAGGTCTTGTCCCTGGGTCGAAATCGTGTCGTATCGACGCCCCGTGACCAACGCGCCGTTTTGTGCTGGTTAAATCCCCTGGTGACAAGATCGGCTTCGACCGAAGGCGTCGCTATCATCACCTTGCTGGCAGGCGCGTGAAACCAGCGTAACAAAGCATAGCCCCAATCCACCGGAACCTTAAAGCGCAGATTGATATATTCGGCAAACAACGTATGGAACGACGTGGTAAACGCCAGCTCATATTTCAGGCAATAGCGGCGCGCGGCAAGCCCTAACGGTCCTTCGGTGGCGATATGAATGCGCTCCGGTTGAAAATCATCGAGTAAGCGCTTTACCTTGCCGTAACACAGGATGGATAACTTGATGGATGGATAGCTTGGGCAGGGAATCGTCGTAAATTGATCGGGCGTAATCAGCAAAACCTCCTGGCCGTTTTCCCGCAAGGCTCTGCAAGTATTTTCAATCGTAGTGACAACGCCATTAATTTGCGGCTTCCATGCATCAGTGATGAATGCTATTTTCAAAGTTATGAACCTTTCTGCTGTTATCGCGATAACTTGGCAGCATAGTGCTTGAATATGAACGACTGATTACAGACGGATGAAGGTTTGATGAAGCTTTCAACTGGTGCAGGAATGGCGCTAGACTGTAAAAATTTTTCTAAAGGTAAGATTAATGCGTGGTCCTTTATATTGACGTGTTTTGGGGATGCTGTGTTGCCAGTGATGTTGCAAAGAGCCTGCCATGACCAGCAAGTCGCCGTGACCAAGACGAATATCCAGGGTTTCATTGCGTTTTTTATGATGCAATCTAAACACGCGTTCATCGCCCAGGCTCAACGATGCAATCAGCGGATTCGGGCCCAGCTCTTTTTCATCATCGGCATGCCGCCCCATTGAATCATTGCCGTTCCGATAAAAGTTAGCCAATACGCTATTAAACTGACAACGACAATACTGCTCCAGGTCTTCTCTAACCGACTGAAGCACACTATTCCACGGCTTCGGCTCATGCGTAACACCTGAATAGCGATACCGGCTATCGGCATCGCCATACCAGCACATCAAACGCGGCACCTTGACCCATTTGCCGAAAATAAAAATGTCCTCCTCCTGCCAAGCCAGACTGGATTGCAGCTCTGCAAACAAGCTATCGGACTCCGGCTGTAAATAAAACGCTTGAAACAGGTAAAGCTCGCCATCGAAAGGTGCAAGATTTTGTACATTTTTAAAGCGTGTGCTTTGCTCACTTTGAATGCTAGCAATACTCAAACCGCCTCCTGACAGGATTATTTAACAACAGTGGATAGGTTCGTAAAAAACACGAAAAACATCATAATTTATTGTTTTATATCAGCTAATCGGCTCAAAATGGCGGTTATCGACGTTAAAGGTTATGATATGTTTTTCTTATTATCACATTTTAACCATGACTGAATTTATCCCACCTTTCCCTACCCGTCATAAAAAATCGTTGGGGCCGCTTGATATAGTCAAGTATGCAAGCCGCGATCTCCTTTCTATCTGGCCTGAATCGGCGTTTGATCGTCAATTCATGGCAACCCGGATTATCAACCGTTCAATCTTTATTGCCAATTGTCCGGAAGTCGTTCGTCATGTGTTGGTAACCAATCATGCCAATTATGAAAAAAAGAGTCCGTTAATGCGCAAGGCTTTTGAGCCCTTGCTCGGAGACGGTCTGTTTATCAGCGACGGGAAAACCTGGCAAAATCGCCGGGCTATGGAAGAACCGTTTTTTTCTGAGGAACAGGTCGCGCAATACACCGAGATCATGATTAAAACGGCCGGCGAATATGTTCAGAACTGGTCAATGTTAAAATCGGGCTCAACACTCGATGTTATGCCGGAAATGCTTAAGTTAAGTTCTGAAATTATTTGCCGGACCCTGTTTGGTAATCAAATGAATATCGAGCAAATAACCCAGCTCAGCGAAAATATGGCCGATTACCGAGCGGCTGTCGGAAAAATGGATTTGAGCGCTTTCTTCGGCTTGCCTAGCTGGATATCGGGCGGTAAAAAAAACCAGACGGCAACCATTGCCAACAACATCCACCTGATCATCGATAAAGTGATTGCAGAAGGCATCACTAGCGAGAATAAAGACTCATTACTTGCCCACTTTTTAACACTTCAGAAAAGCGAAAACACACTGACCTTGCAACAGATCCGTAATGAGTTGATAGTCCTGTTTATGGCGGGCCAGGAGACGACAGCCAATACGCTGGCCTGGGGCTGGTATTTAATCTCCCAATGCCCTGAAGTTGAGCAACGCCTGCATCAGGAAGTCGATGGTTTAACAGGCGACTCGGGTTCGTTAAGCTACAACGATTTTTCCGGCTTAACCTATACCCGCGCCATCATTGATGAAACCATACGGCTTTATCCGCCTGTGCCGCTGTTAACCCGCGAAGCCGGTGCCGCCGATGTTATCCGTAATCGTCATATACCGATCGGCTCTATCATGCTGGTGTCTCCGTGGTTATTACATCGGCACAAACTCTATTGGGATAAACCCGACCATTTTATCCCCGAGCGCTTTTTAGCCGATGCGCCGGTACCAGTCGACGAATTTGCTTATATTCCTTTCAGCACGGGACCCAGGGCTTGCCTAGCCAAATTTTTCGGCACCGTAGAAACGACGCTTTGCCTGGCAATCCTGGCGCGCCATTTTCGTTTGACGCTGCCTGCCGGGCACGAAGTGACTCATGAATGCCGTTTAACGCTGCGCCCCAAGGGCAATCTGCCTATGCAGATAATGACGCGCCGACATTACAGCCGCCCTGATTGAATCAAGTGAAACAATTGAAACAAATCTCTGCTTTTACGAGATAATTCTGAAACATTGATGTCACACACTGTACCCGACTGGCAACGAAGAGCGAGTTAAACGGTCAGATTAGCCGTGCTCTGTAGACATGACCCGGATCACAATCTGCCCTCGAATAACATTAACCTGTTTTATAAAAATGAATATCTACACGCTCTAAATAAACTGAACAACAACGGTTCTATTTTGTTCATCAAGGGTACGGAGGCAATACATGTTCTATCTAAATCACACGACTCATAAGGGCGGCCTTGTTAAGGCTGCCGATTATGCCGATACTATCAGGAGGACTTTCGATATGAAAAAAATTTGTCGCGTCACCAGTGGCAGGCTGACGCTAATATTACTGACGTTTTATTGTTTAACGTCGGCTGTACCGGCGGGCGCCGCTCCCGCTTATGGCGTGTTGGGGCAACCGACACTCGCCGACACCACATTCGCATCACGCTGCCCGGACCTTAATGCACAATTCAATATCCAGGATAACGGCGGACCCTCAGGCATTGCCATCGATCCCAGAGATGAACGTATTTACGTTACTGATTACGGCGGTGGGCGGGTGCTGACCTGGCCGAACGCCGACGCTTTACAGGCTTGTCAAGCCGCTGACGAAGTGATCGGCGCGGGCGATTTGTTCGGACCGGAAGCGGTAGCGATCGACGTACCGTCCAACACGGTCTTTATCGCGGATACGCTCAGTCACACAGTCAAGGGTTACCGCCGGGTCGGAGGCGTTTGGACACTGGTCGTGACACTCGGTACCCAGGGCGTTTCCGGTTCGGGGTTAAATCAGCTTAATTTTCCGCGCGGACTGGCCGTAGATCCCGGTGGACGTTTATTCGTAGCCGATGATTTTAATAACCGCATATTGATTTTTGATCCGCCATTCGCCAATGGCGAAGCCGCCGCAGACAGTATAGGCGCAGGTGCTAACGGTGGCTTTGCCAATCCGAAAGGCCTCGCCATGTCCGGCAACACCCTGTTTGTCGCCGATTATTTCGGCAACCGGGTATTGCGTTTTACCGGGCCGTTTAAAACACCTGATCAGGTTTATGTCGCCAGCGGAATATTCTCAGGATTGAATCATCCGGTCGATGTCGGCATGCATCCTGACGGTTCGCTGCTGGTTACCGATCAAGGCAACGTTCGTATTGCGCGCTATAATGATGCCGTGTGGTCGCCTTCCCGCGCCGCGCCCACCAGTTCTTTTTCGGACAATATGAATCCTGAACCGCTCGGTGTTGCAACCGATAGGGACGGACGTATTTTTATCGCCGATTTCAGTGCTTTTCGCGTCTTGATTCGTAAGGAAAGCGTCAAAAAAACCCCTATCAGCAAAGCCAGTTCAGCTGCGGCAAAAGCATTATTGGCTGATTTGCATAAACGGCCCAAGCGCGCGCTTAACCGCGTAGCTATCGGGCAACAACTGATAACCTGGAAATACGGCCTCAAAACAAACCCGAATGCGTGGTACGGGGATTGGTTACAGCTTGAACAGGGTGGATTTCCGCTTCCTGAAGTGATGGGCGGCGAACTCAGTGATTTGATGAGTTATCCGGGATTCTCACCGAATCAGGATGCGCTTGACGAACTCATCGCACACGGTCAGGCCGGACATATCGTGACGCTTGTATGGCATCCCAATAACCCAGCCGCCGGTGGATTCTCTACCCCCACCAGTACGGCGAATCTTCAAAATATGGTCAATGATGCAACTGCGGTCGGCGCTGCCTGGCAAACCCAGTTGGATCGCGCCGCCGCTGTACTGCAACAGTTTAAAGACGCCGGCGTACCGGTCATATTTAGACCCTTGCACGAGCAAAACGGCAATTTCTTTTGGTGGGGCGATAACGGCACCAGCAAGGCCGCATTACGGGCCCGTCAATCCGCTTGGGTAAAGATGTGGCGGGACATGGTCACCGAGCTGACGGTTAAAAAAGGACTGAACAATTTATTGTTTGCATTCGGCACCAATCAGGTGAATTTTGATGGCGTGGTACCGCCATTAACCTACTATCCCGGCGGCAATTGGGCGGATATAGCCACTATCGATATCTATGATGAGCAATTGGATCTCGGCGGCAATACCCGTGGATTGCAACACTATGCGGCCCTGGTCGGTACCGGCAAGCCGTTTGGAATCGCGGAATTCGGCCAGTCATTCGGTAACAACGGCACCGGTGCAAACGCATCCGCCTGGGATGCCCGAACCCTGGCAACCCGTATCCGCGACAGTTACCCGCGCACCACTTTTGCAACCGCGTGGTATTCGAGTGTCGAAGGCGGAAATTCCTATGTGTTCGCACTACCCGACGTATCGCACACACTGGAGTTACTGCAAGACCCGTTGATCGATACACAATAGCGATCACTGCACCCTAGAGGCGCAATAGGTCTTATCGCCTATTGCGCCTTTTTGTTTTGAGTCTTAAGGTGATTTCCGGGCAGTGCTCCACACATAATGCCTTATCTAATTGAAAACGTATTGATGACGCTTAAGTTAATGACAGTAACGCGACACCTGCAGCTGAATATGCTACGCTTTGCGCCCGGCGGATCATGCCTTGTCGTGTTTACTATATTAGTCTTGAGGAATTTTTAATTATGTCACTTTACAGTCTGGTTTATGTGAGTATCGCTACTCAGAAAATAACCGAAGATGATTTGAAAACAATACTTAAAGCGGCAAGGGCGCATAATAAAGCAGCCGATATAACGGGCATGCTGTTGTATCGCGATGGCTTTTTTATTCAGGCGATTGAAGGCGAGGAAGCGCAGGTTGACGCCCTGTATAGCAGGATCGTTCAGGACCCGAGACATACCAACCATTTACTGATTTATAAAGAACCTATCGAAAAACGCTGCTTTTCAGAACATTCGATGGGTTTTAGTGATGAACTTAATGTTGATTCGTTTAAAGACGTTGAGGGTTTTTCCGACTTTATGCAGCGTCCGAGTCCCGAAGCTTTTGATCAATACGCGACCGAAGTCGAGGTCCTATTGAACAAGTTCAAGCGCTGAAGCACCGACTTTCGGCGTGATTACCTCTAACCATTGCACCATCCGCAACCAAGCAGAAACTCGCCCTGTTTCTCAAGCGGGGTAAGGCCAATCGTATTTGGACAGTTGTCGTCGAGTTTGCCGTCCAAATCAACACCGAGGCTCTTTTCGAACTTGCCGACACGCACTTCGTCAGCAGCAACGGCCTTCAGGCCAAGTTGATCGACAACGCGCCGGTAGTCACCGTGAAATACCGCAAACACGATTCCGTTGAAATCGGAATACGAGCTCGCCAAATCGACAATGACAGCGGATGCCTTGGCGCCCGCGATGACAAGCGGGGTTTTTAGCACGACGATGTCTTTCGCATCCATGTCCTCGCCGTATGACATTCCCGCGAAACCGCGATCGAACGCCTGATTCTCAAGGGCGGCGATTTTCCGAACGGCCTCGATGGGATTGCCGCGACATAGCAGGGCATCCGTCAGATCCGCATTCACGTCAGGTTCGGCGGCTTGTAAGTTACTCGCGGCGATTAATAGAATGATCCAAAATATTGCGTTCTGGTGGGGCATGGGGGAAGTGTCCTGTTAGTTAAGCAATTCTAAATAGTCGCGTAGATTGGCAACAGGCGCGTTGGGCAACGGCTTTATCGTTGCCCAACATTCCGAAGTCATCCGCAACAACCATTTTAAAAATCCAGGGTTTAGTACATGACTCAAAGAGTCCGACAGTATCAAAACGTTCGGGACACGGGTTACAAACCCCGTCCCGCGTGAGGGTTGGGCATCATTGTCATTGCCCGAACGAGACTGTTTCACAGGATATGGCAGTCGCGTAGGTTGGGCAACGGCTTTATCGTTGCCCAACATTCCGAAGACACCCGCAACAACCATTTTAAAATCTATTGACATAGCCAAGCATCGAGATGTCGGACACAAACAGCATGTGCCCGACCGAACTACGTTGAAAATAAGCGGTTACACGGAATTATTTATACCCTCACTATTTGTTGCATAATCGGCCATTCTTTGCTCTTTTCTAGCTTCCGCGCAATCAAATACAGCTCGCTACTTGCTCTGAGCTGTAAATTATGGAACTCGGGGATTGAGCGTCTTTTGTCCACTTTTACATATAGGACATATCGTCCGCAGTAGATGCAATAGTAATTGACACCCTCTCCATATTTTTCACGAAATGGATCCATAAACACTGGACCAAAACCGTGACTTAACCACCGAACGATATGCACTGAATACTGTTCGGTATCTCCTGGATCGCCGTTGAGGAGCATGTTCCTGATAGTTGCTTCATGCGGCCCTAGGTTCACTTTTGAAAAAGCGGGATGTGCTGCAGCATGGCTGCGCCATAACACCGAGAGTGCAAACAGCTTCAATAACGGATAGTCGTACTTTGGTAGTATCCATGCTTTTAATTCGTCATCGTTTCTTATCTCTTCCAAATTTTTAGCTTCTTTGATCAAAATGCGAGCCGCATAATCGTCCCATTCCCGAAAGCGATCTTCGCCTTCATTAGTTACTATTGTGTCATCGTAGAATCCGACAGGGAGCTTCTTTGGAAAAGACCCTTTGATGTTGCTCAGCAGTTTATGGGGACCATTCTCTTGCGACGATATTTCGTAGAATGCTTTCGGCACAATGTGCGCTTTGATTCCCTTTCCGGTCATCCCTGTAAGCTTGCAAGTAATAATCACGGTGCTAATCGCTAACGTAGAGCTAACCGGGCGCGGCCCGGAAAGCTGAAAAATAAAACCTCATATAACCGCGCTCCGGTTGAGCGCCATGTTATGTGTGAATACACTTAGGCCAATAGATGTCCAGCAACGCTACCGACTCCAATAGCCCATGTTGTTTCAAAAATTGAGCTTAAGAAAACGCGAGTACGAGCAGTTGATGTCTTAGCCATAGATACCTCCTTAATGTTGTCTTGATCCGACGGAATCAAATTGATACTGATGTAACGCAACAAAACCAGCAGAAGGGCTACAGAGCCAACAAGCATCATAGGGATTGCCAGTCCCCCACCTATCTCTTACAAGTGTAGGTTTTTAAATAAAAGTAGACAAAACAGGATGTTGAGATAAATTAACAGGTGTCAATACAAATTTTCACTGGAGGATATTGCCATGTCTCAACATCCTGAACTATCGCAATGGATCGATACGGTTACT
>SXIP01000187.1 GCA_005772825.1 Methylococcaceae bacterium
AGCGGCGGCTTAATGCACATCGGCGGTCAGCCAGACGATGTTTTTGACATTATCTTTCTTGATGTTGCTTAACAAACCGGCGATTTCAAGTTCGCGGCCTTTGGCTGTGCCGTTATTGCCGTTGGCGACGGCTTCCCAGCGCGGCGTACCGTCAGGAATATTATTCACGGTGCCGTCTCCTATGTTGAGGCCGATCGGCATATCGGCGGCGATGACTTTCCATACGGCTTTGGAGTTTTTTAAGCCATCCTGTAACCAGGCCACTTGTTCCTTTCCGAGAAACGCGGTTTTCGCACTTTCCACCGTTTGCAAATTGGCGGTATTGGGACCGCGGTAGCTGCGCATGTCGAGAACAAACACATCAAGTAAGGGGCCATAGGAGATTTTCCGGTAAACGCGGTCCGGCTCGTCGGCGCTGTGCGGGCGTTGCGCACTGTATTCCTTGAACGCGGTAGCGGCCCTGGCGACTAACAGCGGTACATCTTTAACGGTGTAGCGGGGATCGGCGCTCAGGTCTTTACTGTCGGACCAGTTGTTGACGACTTCGTGATCGTCCCATTGCCAGATTTGCGGCACTTCGGCGTTGAAGGCGCGAACGTTGGCATCCAGCAGGTTGTATTTGTAGCGGCCGCGAAATTCGGCCTGTGTTTCGGCCACTTTGGATACTTCAGGCGTAACGATGTTGGTCCAGATAAGGCCGTTTTCCGCTGCCTTGGTTGCTTCAATAACGCCGTCTGCATAGATATTATCACCGCTGTGAATAAAGAATTGCGGTTCTGCCCGGCGCATGGCTTCGTAGATTTTCATGCCGCCGAAGGCTTTATTGATACCCCAGCCTTGCCCGGCTGTATCGCCGCCCCAGACAAAACGGATATTATCGTGAGCGCCGATAGTATGGAAATGACCGCTGACCGCTGCACTTTTGGTGCGCGCATTGGTCAGGTCTTCAAACCAGACCCTGACATAGACATCCTTACCCAGCGGAAGCCCGGTCAGTTCCTGTTTGGCCGTATGATCGCTTACACTCAATGCGTAAGGCCCACGGATAATTTTGGAGTCGGTGAATTGGTCATTAAGCGCATACTCAACCATCATGCGCGCATCGCGGTTTGAGCGGCTCCAGACCATAATGCTGCCGCGATTAAGATCGCCGAATTGTATGCCTTGTTGCATTAAAGGCGGCTTGACATTATCTGCCGCCACCGATGCACAGGAATTGGCGGCAAGTGCGGTAGCCAGCATAAATGGAAAAGCAAACAGCAGGTTACCGAGAGTCTTATTGTGCATTGATTGTCTCCTGGGGGTTATAGAAGGTCATAGTAAACGGCAATTAATTGACCGGGTGATGAAGATTGCATGTCATTTTAATGAACAGCCTGACGCTGCTTCCCAAGCTGGAGAGAATGTGAAAGTATTCGCTTTTAGGCCTGATTAAAGACATAACCACGAAGGCACGAAGATCACGAAGTTTTCAATATATTGAATTAAATAGATGCTTTTCTTCGTGTTCTTCGTGCCTTCGTGGTGAAAAATGCTTTTAGCCTGATTTTGGATAATACTTTCACAGTCTCTGGAGCTTGGGAACCAGCGGGTAGGTGGTTATTTTTTGTGAGACGCTGGATTGCAAGCATCACCCACTAAGGCCTATCGTCTACACGTATTTTCCCGGCCCCGGCCCCGGAATGCGCCTGCACAGTCGGTTCATACAGGGCTTCGGCATACACTGGTGGAATATTGAAAACACCGGCGCCGGTGGCCTTGACTTTGTACTGGTATTCGGCAAGTTCGTTGCCGACTCTGCCGTATAACACAACGCGGTCTTCACGGATGTCCGCGTAGTCAGTGTTCCAGTTACCTCCGGTGGCAAGGCGGTCTTGCCAGGCCGATGAGGAATCTTCCTGCTGTTCGGAATCATCGGACGCAGACCCTGGATTCTGGATGACCGGCTCAAAACCGCCCGGCAGCAAATCCTGTATCGCTATACTGTCGATATTGTCGCGGTCGATCGCGCGTACCCGCAATCTGACCGTGATTTCCTCGCCAAGCGCGGCATGGTCTATCTCCTTGCCTTGCGCATTCAGATAAGTGCGGATAATTTCCAGACCGTTGCTGACAGCCGAGGACGGGGCTTGTTGATCGAATCCTGACTCTGAAACGGCATAATAAAGGGTTACGCCGCCCGGACCTTCAAACAGCAGTTTTTGGGTCGTGTCGGGGAAGCTAACGCGCGGGGCAAGATTGGCGGGCAAGCTTAGCGCCTGCTTTTGTCCCGCCTTGTCGATCGCGCTAATCGCCATTTGTCCGGCAAAATCCGTCTTCACGGTGTCCATATAAGCATTGTAAGCCAGCAGCAGATAGGCCGATGACAGCGTGTTGTAACGATTATCCTGCAAGTTTTTAACGATGGATTGAAACAGGATCGGCGGCATGGCCTGCAAACGGGTTGGGAAATGCCTGGCTAACAGGTACAGCGTTTGGGCGTCATGAATCAGCGGGTCATAGAAATCCTGGTAGCTGTATGCCGGAATAATGTGGCCCAATTGTTGGGCGGGCAGTTTGATCATGTCTTCCGCCAGGGCGTCCTGCTTCAATAATTGATAGCTGGCAGCAAGGTATACGGCCACCAAATCCTTGCGCCATTCCTTTTCGTCAAAATTTGCCCGCAATGCTTCGCGCAATGTAGACAGTATCGCCGTGGTCACCGTGCCTTGCCGCGTTAACAGGTAGGCCGCGTAAGCGCGTACTCGCATGCCGGCTAAATCTTCAGTGGGGCTGGAAGCCAGGTTTTGAATATAGGCTATGCTTTTTTGCAGCATGTCCTCGGGTACGGCGAGCCCGTCGGCTTGAGCTTCCATAAGCAGATGGACGGCATACACCGTGGCGAATTCATCGGCCTCGGGCGATGCGACCCACAAGCCGAAACCCCCTTCGGCATTTTGCCGGGTGCGCAATACCGACATCAGCCTTGAAAAATTCGCCTGACTGCTGGCTGTGCTGCTTTCCGCCGAAAATTCCGGGTGTTTGCCCAGCACCAGGATGGGTATCGCCTTGCTGATTAACTGTTCGGTGCAACTGTAACTGAAGTTTTTCAGGTAACCGGTCAAGCCCAGAACCGATACCAATGGTAACGGCGACAGCCCGGCGCTGACTTTGCGGTACTCGGGATAGAGTTGCCGGTCTATATTCACTTCCTGCTGGCCGCTGAAACTGCCGAAGCGCAGGCTGGCGATTTTCGGCGTGGCCGGACGGATGCTGAGATCGTGGTGCATCGTCGTCGATAGCTTGCCGCCAACTGCTGTAAATTCAAGCGTGGCATTGCCGAGAACAACGCCTTTCTCAGCTAAAGCCTGTACACGAAAGGTCGTCACGCCTTCATGGCCCTCATCGATAGCAATCGTTTTTTTGGCTTCGCCCTGCACAGCCAGTTGCGGCGGCGCTTTCAGACTGACCTGGATAGGCGCTTGGTCGCCCGAGCCTTTGATATTGTTGGCGACGCTGACACTGACGGTAAATTCGTCGCCCGGCGCCACCATGAACGGTGCATTCGGCTGGACAATCAAATCGCCGCGCACCTGGGTGCTTTGGGTCACGCTGGCGATACGTCCGTCATTGACGGCGAGGGCAATGACCCGCATCGACCCGTTGAAGGTTTCCGGCACCTGATAGCTGAATTCCTTCTCGCCATTCAGATCGACGATACCGGACCAATACACCGCCGGTTTATCGTGCTTGCGCTTGAAAGGATTGATAAAAGAAGCGGGCTCCTCCTCGCCATCGCCGCCGGGGGCCATCATCTGCATCAGCTTTTTGAATTCCGGCAGTATCAGGTCGAGAATCTGCGTGGTATCGACCGACAGTTGCCGCTTCTGGAAAAAATACCCCAAGGGGTCGGGATTTTTATAGCGGGCGACTTGCAAAATGCCTTCGTCGACGGCAAACACCACGACGCGGGTCGGCTCGGGACTGGAGACTTTCATTGTCAGCGTTTCACCCGGCTTGATCAGTTCCGGCACCTCGAGTTTCAGCGCTTGAGTATGCTGGGCGAGGTTGACTTTAAAAGGCGCGACACCGAATGACAGCGGGCTCATGAAAATTTCATCGGAGCCCGGATCACGGATGTACTGTACGTTGATATAGCCGTTTCCGGTCAGTTCTTTGGGCACTTCTATAGTTTGTACCGAAGCCTGGGTGTCGGCTTTAAACCATTGGCTGGCGTAGACCTTGTCGCGCTCAATGGTAATCAATCCAGCCCCGGTATAAGGCGCACGGATATTGACGGCGATTTTTTCACCGGGTGCGTATTCCTCCTTGTCCAGCGTCAATTGCAATTCGGCATTGCGATCCAGGCTGCGCGAGACATTGCCTTGTCCCGCCACGTTGTAATCGATGCGGCTGATGATCAAGCCGTCGGCGTTACGCACCAGGTAGGAATAATCGCCGGGTGTGTGGCTGTCGAGCTTCAGGTCATAGCCGTCCTTTGGAATCACCAGCGCGTCTTTATGCAAACTGATTTCTTTGGGACGGGATTCGTATTTGTAGGTGTTGTCGGTCTGGCGCGTCAATACCGACAAGACTTTTCTCTCCAGTAATTCCAGCGTCAGGTTAGCTGCCGGAGCGGCTTGCACTTGCGGGTTGACGGCCAATAGCCGCGCATGGCGCTCGGCGTCTTTCGCGACAAAATCAAGCCTGCCGTCGGCCTTGAAACCTACCAGGAAAGGCATATCCGATACCAGTGTATCGGCTTCGGCGGCGACACTGCGCCCGCCCTCCGCTTCGAAGGCGCGTACCAGAACATGCAGTTGATAAGTGGCGCGGGCGTATTTTTCCAGCCCTAAGGCAAATGCGGCATTACCGCCGGTATCTGTTTTAACCGGTGTCAGCGCTTCATCAAAGCTGTCTTTAGCCGTGTGCGGATCATAAAAGTTGTAATCCTTGTAGCGCTTAAAGGCCGGTATGGCCGGTTTTAAAGACAAGTCGGCTTCGACTTGCCTTGCTTCGGCAGGGGCGCCGTACAGATTTTGCACATTGACGAGGGCCTGTAAATCATCGGGACTGACCCAGCCGTCGGTCTGGGTTTGGGAAGCTATCAGAGCCTTGGAAAACTTTACCGTGGTTTTGATACGATCCGGCTGAAACTCTTCCACCTTGACGCTCGTTGAGCCCAAAAACTCATCGGTTTTGTTGTCCTTGACGGTATACAGGTTGACTGTGTAGTTGCCGGTCGGCGAGCTCTCCAGTGTCTCGTGCGCCAGTTCGTTAAAGCCGCCCGGCCCTAAATTGATGGTCGTGCGTTTGACGACCAGTCCGCGCGCATCGAGAATTTCCGCCTGAAGCGGCAGGCCGATTAAAGGCAGATCCCAATGTTCGGTTTTGACAATAATGCCGATATGAAAGGTATCGCCGGGCCGGTAAATACCGCGATCGGAAAACAGGTAAGCATTCAGTTGATTGGCGTCCGGTGCGTTGTCGGCGCCGCCTATATCAAAACGCGAGAGATTCAGCTTGCGGTCTTCGCGTCCCAGCGGCAGGAAACTCATATCGCCCTGGTGTTTTACCAGATACAGCACCGGTTCGCGTTCGCGCGTCAAATCGGACAATTTCGGGAAACGCAGCTTGCCGTCGAGATCGGTTTTGCCGTTGAACAAACTCAAGCCGTTTTTGCCGATTACCTCGACATCGGCATCGCTCTGCGGCTGGCCGCTTTGTATCGATTGCACAAACACCAGTTGCGAGCCGTCCAGTTCGGTTTTTACGATGATCCCTAAGTCAGTGACAACGATCAGGCGATTATCGGTGACCTGGTCATCGCTCTGCTTGGTGGCCGGATCATAGCTTTTTGCCGTTAATAAAAAGATGCCGCGTTTGTCATTGCCTTGCGCATCGATCATGTACTGGCTTAAATCCACCGGCTGGTAATAGGGTTTTCCGTGTTCTTGCGGGGGCAAGGGCAGGGCGAGTTCAAAACGTTCGCTCAGGTTATCCTGGCCGAAGCCGTCGTAAAAACTCGGGTGACTGAAATCACCTTCGCTTTGTGAGACAAGATGCTGCAATTGTTCCGGCAGCACGCGGCCCAGCTCGACTTTAACGCCGGGCAAGTCGCGCGTCAGCAACGCGGTCTTTTTCTCCCCGCTTAAGGTTAGCAGGGAGCCTTCGCCGATAATATGCACTTCCTTGTTGAACTCCGGCACAGCCAGCGTTTTATAGACGACTTTCGGTAACAGATAACCGCCGAAGGATTTAATATCCTTATTGACTTTGATAAACAGATGTCGGCCTACATCGGCCTGGATGCGAAAGGTATGGATTTGGCTGTATTCATGCTCGGCAGGCAGGGCTTCCAGCGGCACAGGTGGACTGAGATTGATGATTTCCGCCGTTACTTCGTCCGGATTCCAGTAGTGATTGTACGTGCGCTCGGACTCCGCAGCATTCGGATGGAATTGAGGCAGCAAGCGAACTGCCAGGGCCTTGGCCATATCCCGCTCATGAACCGGCAGCGTGGTATTCAAAACCAATATCTGGTCTTGCAACTGCGTTTGGTTGTTGGGAATTACCGTCAATTGTATATCGCTAACGCTCAGTCCGTTGTACAGTCCGGGTATATCGACTGTGGCGGTTAGCGTCTCGGCGATATGGGCATCGGAGCCTTCGGCTTTGACGTCGCCTGCAAGTGTGAAGACGATCTGTTGGTCATAGCGCGGAACAGGCAGTGACGCCGAATGCACAAAGGCGTTCAATTTCAGCTTGTCATAAGTGACGGTGAAGGTCACAGGCTTGCCTTTATCGTCGGTCTTAGTGTCTTTGAGGCTTAGCCTGATTTGTTTTTCCAGCGAGTCGCTATCAACCGGATGGCTGAATTGAAGCTGGATAATCGCTTTCTTTAGAGCAGGGTCCAGCGGGTCCTGGTAAAACTCGGATTTTTCCAGTTTGGCGGTAAACGCTGGAGCGTTAAACGAAAAATCATCACGCGCCAGCTTGATTTGCGGTGCAACCAGATTTTTTTCCAGTTTGACTTTGTAGGTTTGTCCTACCGGCCAATCCTTGTCGGGTCGAAATTCCAGTGTTTTGTCGTCCAGCCAATGCCAATGACCTGCAATAGCGGGATGAGTCGCAATGCCTTGCGTGACCTCTTTATCGACCATCGCTAACGGTGCAACGGAGGCGTTAAATGTAACGACCAGCGGATTGGGCGGTTCATCGCTTTCAATATCCCTGCGTTCCGGCGCCTGAATCGCAAAATCAATGGTGATTGGTTGCGGGCGCGATTGCCACCAATGCAGCCCGAACCAGCCGCCCACGCCAATCGCCAACAGCGCCGCCAACGTCGACAGGCTGAATAACGGCCTTGCCGCGGCATACTGAAAAAGGCTGTTAAATTTTCTTTTGACAAAAAATAGCCAAGCGGGTGCTTGCCATTGTACTGAGCCGAACAAGCTCGTCAGTGTATTCAGGATGAAAGCCCAGCAGAGGCTTAAAACAGCGGTAAATTTACTCATCGTTGCTTACCTATATCAGGTGAAAAGCAGGGTTCTTTGATGTGTCCAGTATAGACCGATGTGATGATTTATAGAAAATTTGCAAACGCTTGTTGTTGGCGCTTTACTTGTTTATATGCCTGGAGAGGGGGTGTTCTTCCTTAGCTTGACGGCAGTGGAGCTCCGTCCGATTCGGTCGGAGCCTTGCATCAGATGATTCTGCTTTTTAACCGATCGGTAGTTGGTCCCCTCTTTGAATAAAAAGGTCGGTGAATAATTACACCGACCGATATTATTCCTCTATCCCTAAATCCTTAATTTTACGTGTCAGGGTATTTCTGCCGTAACCCAGTAAAATAGCGGCTTCGTGGCGTTTGCCGTGGGTATAGTTTAATGCGGCTTGAATTAAAATGGTTTCGACCGCGGGAATGGTTTGTTTGGCGACCTCATTTTCCTTGGTCAGTAACTGCCGGTCTACCCAGCTTCTCAGTAAGGACTCCCAATCGTTTCCGACGACATTTTTTTCTGTCGATGTGTTCGTCAGTTCGGGCGGCAGGTCGTGCAGGTGAATTTCGCGGCCCGATGCCATGACCGTCAACCAGCGGCAACTGTTTTCCAGTTGCCTGACATTACCGGGCCATTCCAGCGAGCTCAAGAACGCTTCGGCTTCGGGTTTCAGGATTTTAATTTCGGTATTAAGCTCCTGGGCCGCCTGATTCAAAAAGTGCCGCAACAGCAAGGGAATATCCTGCTTGCGCTCGCGCAAGGGCGGGATATGGATGCGTATGACGTTCAGGCGGTGGAATAAGTCTTCGCGAAAGCGGCCTTGATTAACCAGGGTTTCCAGGTTTTGGTGGGTCGCGGCTATGATGCGAACATCCACTTTAACCGCCGAATAGCCGCCGACCGGGTAAAACTCGCCGTCGGCCAGTACGCGTAACAAACGGGTTTGCAGTTCGGCAGGCATGTCGCCGATTTCGTCAAGAAACAG
>SXIP01000188.1 GCA_005772825.1 Methylococcaceae bacterium
AAACCGGCAGAAAAGTTGTGGAAGGTTTTAAAAAATCAATGCGAATCGTATTTGATCAGCATCTGGGGCAATGGAATTATGTCGTCATACCTGAGGCAACAAGTTTATAAGTTGCCTAAATTATTTTATGCTCATTCCTAAGTTGGAGGTAGCCACCTGATCGGTGCCGCCTGAATCCTTATAGTTGGCGGTCGCCTGGTTGGAAATGGTCGCGCCTGCCAACGGCGTCGCCGCCTCTGCACTCGCCGACAAAACCATCATCAGCGATACGGCAGCGATCAGCCCGGTGAAAAAGCTGAAGCCTAGGCTTCGCTTCCCCAGCGGCGGTGACGCTGTGTGAATATTACTAAACATAAATGAACTCCTGAGTTAAAGAAAAAACAATAGATTTGATTTTATTTACTATTTTTATGGTGCCTGGGGCGGACTGCCGTGCCGGCGATAGCCGGCAAAAAATGAGGTATCTATTTGCATAATTTTTTCAATTATTTGACCAATATTGGTGTAACCGGCTTCTTGGTAACCAATTCTTCAGGTGTTTTTGGTAACGCAATCACTCGCATACGCGCACTGACTACGACCCGCTTCCCGGCATCCAGATCACCCACTTCCCAGCGCAAATTGCGATACTCCGAGCAAGGGACTTCAACCAATTGTTCTTTGCCGACTTGATCCTTAACTGTGCGCATCAATGGTTCGACTGCGAACTTGACGCCATCAGTGGTTGCCATAACCGGCGCCGGTTTGGCTGTTTGCCTGACATATTCAAGACCCACCGGTACAGGCAACGTTGCTTTAAGTCCGCTGATGCCCTGACTGCTTCGGTTGCGATACACAGCGGCATATTCCACCAGATCGCCCGGCTTGATACGGGGCGCATCCTTCAATGTTTCGTTACCCTTGGCATCGACAACAACCTGCTTCATTGAAAGCGTAATAGTAACCGGCTCTTTCCCTGCGTTTGTCTGTGGCGCTCCGGCGACGGCAGCGCTGGTGCTTAATGCGGAAATCAGCGCACAAAGAACGAAAAACTTCGCAATCTGTTCGCTTCCGGCAAGCGCCGGATTAATATTATTAATGTTCATTAAAACTTCCTCTAGGTTGGATGAAGGTAAAAATCACTTTAAAAATTACCTGATGTATAAAAATAAAGCCCGATAAATTCCGAGCTTCTATATTGGTTATATTATATCAATTTCGGTATTTATTCACATTTTTAAAAAAAAATAACAAATGCTATTGACTTTTGATATAGTAAATTATTCAAAGCAATTTACATGCCACTTGTTATAATTAACGCTTAAGTTCCTCGTTACAACCCAGACATACACATCTGGAAGCCCCTTGAGCTTTTTTAACGCCATTAAATAAAATCATTCCTGCAGCGAACGACTTATTCCAGATATATAATTTTTGTCACAGAGCGACACAGTATGTCACCATCACTATCATCACTTTTAGCAAGCCGGGTAAATCGCATAGCCTATCAACCACTTGATAATAATGTGTTTTGTTTTTATCAAATCAGGCTTTAACCTGGAATTTAAAGCAGATATATTCACTATCGTTAATATAGTTAATATCGTTAATATCGTTAATATCGTTAATATCGTCATTTTTTTCACTACTTTATCTTAAGGCGGAACAGACAGCAAACTAAATATATAGAAAACTTTGTTGGTGCCGACTAAGGACAATAATTTGCAATCTTGTTCTACCTATCGCAGCATCAAGAATTACTTTAAAGACACTTTGTTTGCTTGCAGCAATACTATGTTAGTATTGACAACCCTTTTTTTTATCATCGCGCCATGACTTGTTCCTCTGATACTGCCCGGTTAACCGATCGATTTGGCAGAACGGTTAATTATTTAAGAATCTCTATCACTGATCGCTGTGATTTTCGTTGCGTGTATTGTATGGCAGAAGAAATGACCTTCCTGCCACGCAAGCAAATCTTAACGCTTGAAGAAATTTATACTCTGGCAAAAGCCTTTACCGAATTGGGGGTAAAAAAAATCCGCATAACCGGCGGCGAGCCCTTGGTCCGTAAAGGCGCACTGGAACTATTGCAAAATATAGGACGTATTGAAAGCCTGCATGAGTTGGTGATAACGACGAACGGCTCGCAACTCGACACCATGGCGCCAGCATTAAAGGCGGCGGGCGTAAAACGTATCAATGTCAGCCTGGATACGCTGGATTCGGACAAGTTCAAGGCGATTACCCGAACCGGTGATCTGCAGCAAGTGCTTAAGGGCATTCAGGCGGCGAAAGCAGAAGGCTTTGAACGGATAAAAATCAACGCGGTGATTCTTAAAGGCCGGAATCACCTGGAGGTTAATAACCTGGTGCAATTTGCCGTCGATAACGGTATCGACATCAGCTTTATTGAGGAAATGCCGCTCGGCGTTGTCTCCCGGCATGACCGCTCAGAGGCTTATTATTCGAGCGAGTTGATCAAGTCCGATCTGGCCCGGGATTTTTCTTTACTCGCCAGCACCGAAAAAACCGGGGGGCCTTCAAATTATTTTAAGGTTGCAGGCACACAAACCCGCGTCGGCTTTATCTCCCCCCACAGCGCAAACTTTTGCAGCACTTGCAACCGGGTGCGTTTAACCGTTGAAGGCCGTTTGTTGTTATGCCTTGGCAATGAACATTCCGTTGATTTAAAGCAGGTGCTCAGGGCCAATGCGGGCGATATGGACGTTTTAAAACAGGCGATTATCGACGCGATGCTGATTAAACCCGAAAAACACGAATTTAATATTCATGAGCAACCGGTCATACTGCGCTATATGAATATGACCGGCGGCTAAGCCACATTTAGCTATTCAACGGTTATTTTCATAAGTCGTTGAATTTTTCCTGATTCAAACTACACGCACGAAGCGTAACTCGAACAATTGCCGGATTACAACCTGGCGTTACTCCCTATTTACCAGAGGTTTTTAATGTCTTTTGACCAACTCGGTTTAACCGAGCAACTCCTTAAAGCAGTGACCGATCAAGGTTACATCACCCCGACACCGGTCCAACAAAAAGCCATTCCGCTTATCCTTGAAGGCCGGGATGTATTGGCCGGCGCGCAGACCGGCACGGGGAAAACCGCGAGCTTTACCTTACCGTTATTACAGCGGTTAACTGAAAATGCAGATCCGCACCAAAAACCGCGCCGCGTTCGCGCCCTGATTTTAGTGCCGACCCGCGAATTGGCGGCGCAAGTCTACGAAAGCGTAAAAACCTACGGCGCGCATTTACCGCTACACGTAGAAGCGGTGGTGGGCGGCGCCAGCATCGGCATACAGACCCGTCAGTTACGCAGAGGATGCGACATCGTAGTAGCAACGCCGGGGCGTTTGATCGACCATGTATCGCAAAGGAATATCAACCTGGCCAATGTCGAAATCCTGGTGCTGGATGAAGCGGATCGTATGCTAGACATGGGATTTTTACCGGATATCCGGCAAATTATGGCGCTGATCCCCAAGCAGAAACAAAGCTTGTTGTTTTCAGCAACCGTCTCGAATCAAATCAAGTCACTGGCGGCACAGTTATTGAATAATCCCGCCGAAATTGAAGTCGCCAAACCGAACGCCACGGCAGAGAACATCTCCGAACGCATTTACGGCATTAATCGCGAATATAAACGCGAACTGCTGTCTTACCTGATCGGCAGCAATAACTGGAAACAGGTGCTGGTTTTTGTGCGTACCAAACACGGCGCCGATCGCCTGGAAAAACAGTTGATTGAAGACGGCATCAGGACGGCCGCCCTGCATGGCGATAAAACCCAGGGCGCACGCAATAAAGCGCTGGAGTATTTCAAAACCGGCAAGGTGTCGGTGCTGGTGGCGACCGATGTTGCCTCACGAGGCCTGGATATTGATGACCTGCCGCATGTGGTCAATTTTGACTTGCCGCAAGTGCCGGAAGATTACGTTCACCGCGTTGGCCGCACCGGACGCGCGGGTCTTAATGGCGAAGCCTTGTCGCTGGTTTGTCCTGAAGAAGCCTATTTGCTGGCGGAAATTGAAAAACTGCTGAAGCGGCAAATCCCGCGCGTTGCCGATACGGGCTACGAACCGGTATCGCTAAAAGTAGTCGACGCACCCAAAAAGAATGCGCCTAATAAAAATACCGGCAAAAAGGACTATCGACACAGCAAAAAAACCGTCGCACGCCCTACAAAACCGGGCAATAGCAGGCGAAATGATGCAAAAAAAGGCCGGACCGCATCAAGATAAACGGCGCACAACCGGTCAGCCCCGATCCTGAACCAATATCCAGGGCTTGACCACGACCGCCCAAACTTCAGTATCCGACTCAAGCCAAGCAATGGCTTGCCGGTCAGACACCAGAGCAATTTGTTGACTTTGCATCCATAACGCCACCTGGCTTTTATTATCGTTGCCGAATTGACAGGCCACATCAACCAAATCAAGCTCTGCAGCAACATGCACAGCCGATCCTGAGGCAAAAAAGCGCTGTAATTCTTTCCAAGCTATTCGTGATGTTTCCAGCATTATTTTTTCCCTGATCATTTCAGAGCAATTGCTTTTATTCATGGTGCCGTCTACGTTTACAATTTTCACAGATTTAATGTTAACCAACTGTTATTCTATAATGAATTGACCATAATCCATTTAATTCAGGAGAAATAAACCATGTCGCTTTTCGCATCTATCAGCAAAAAATCCAAATTAAACGCAACCATCAAGCAAACTGCACAAGCGCGTAAAAGTGAAGGCAGCACCGCGGATCAGCTGTTTAAAAGCGCCTACAAGGGTTATGCGGAAGTCATGCTCGATGATCCACTACGCGCCGAAACCCTGTACAACTGGGGCTTCGCCTTGCTGCATCAGGCAAAAACCAAGACCGGCGACGAAGCGGAGAAACTTTATCAGGATGCCATCTCCAAATTTTCCTTTTGCATGATTATCAATCCAGACTATCTGGGCGCTGCAATCAATGGCGGCGTCGCCTATATGGATTTAGCCAGGCTGAAAGCGGTTGGCCCTAACGATGAACTATATGAGTCGGCTAAAAACCAGTTTGAAAGAGCAAACGCCATTCAGGCAGGAACCGCCGCCTACAATCTGGCCTGTATTTACAGTTTACACAACGACCCGGATGCCTGTTTGGCAGCACTGGAAACGTCCAGAAGCACCGGTAGCCTGCCCGATGTTAGCGAAATTATTAATGATCCTGATCTCGGCAATATTAAGGAACAGGAATGGTTTATAGAGTTTGTAGCATCACTGGACAAAAAAAATGAAGCCGCACCGGAAGCCGCTACAATAAACGAGGAAGTTGCAAAAGATGCCAATACGGAAACACCGATAGAAGAAAACGCGCCTCAAACCGAAACTGATACTGATACTGATACTGATACTGATACTGATACTGATACTGATACTGATACTGATACTGAAAATAAAACCATAGCTGCGGAAAACGCATCGGCAGAAACAGAGCAAAAAACCGAATAGCGGGCAATATAAACCCTTTCTTAACAGAGACCTGCGTGAACACATCACGCCGCTTATGATTTTAAATTTGATTCTGTTAATTAAAGCAACACAGGTTTTTTCAGGCTCAATGACAAGAATAGAGCTGTTGGCAAACATATGGATGTGACATTTTTTGTCACATCCATATCATCTTTGTCAGCTTTAGATAATATATTCACCCTTCTTTGAACCGGAATCTCTTTAACGAAAAAATGAAAGACGATTAACTAAAAAACAAACCCGCTATTACTATATAATTCATATGATTATAACTGTTGCCTGTATAATTAAGCATAAAGCTTAACAAGCTGTAAGCACTTAAATCATCATAGCACTCAACTAAAGCCTTAAAATAAAAACATAACCAATTGAAAAGTATAAATATTTAAAAACCGGATCATTAAGCGATTTTTAAAACACGCTTACTATCAATTGCGCAGTCCAATACCACAAAAAGGCATGAAATTTGCTATGTATTATAGCATTTGTAACTGGAACTTTAGTCTATGACTCCGGTTACTGTAATTATTTTCAGGACATCTGTAAAAACTCGGGAACCTATTTGAAATAACGTGACAACTTGCCCCTCTCCCTCCGGGAGATAGCAAATCAAATGCTCAAGTTATTTCATGCAGACTCCCCGGCCGTTGCCAACTGAATTTATATTTTATTTGCGACTGACCAAGCACTAAAAAACCTTTGCCGGTTTCGGATTGTACGTCAAAATAACATCAATCGACCGATGAATACCCGAGTTTTCATTTTTTGAAGCTACATAAAAAAACCAGCAACATTCGATATTTAACCATGCCGCCTATGTCCCGAATACCTATTTACATCAGTAAATTTGCTAAAGCCTTGTAGATTTTTATTAGGCAACAGCCCAGTAAAATGCTATTTTAGTCCAGCTTTTTTTGTTACAACGCATACTAACAATAATGAATGAACATTGAACCTTGCTTGATTACTTGTAATGATGACGACAAATCCGAGTCGCTTGATTCGATTGGTTTTTTTTCTTTACAAAATCCAAGTAGCATTTGGTGTACAGAAACCTTGGTTTATAAGGATTTTTTGGAAAAACAAGTGTTTCAACTTGCCAGAAAGCCGGAATCACTGATTACTCATTTACGGCGAATTTATTATTGTTTCAATAAAGACCTAAACGAACAGCTATTTGCCGCGTTGGTTGACTTTTTAATTATTTTAAACAGGCGAGGACAGGACCTCAGTTGGCGAATTATAATGGGCGCTAAATCACGGCTTGATCTCGACCAATTTAATTTACTAAGCAATTATTTAAATGGCACAGCCGATGTCAATCTGCTGCCGGGTAATCGATATTCAATTTTCACCAGAGGATTACTCGGCATTAACAATATGATTCAGCAGATCGAAAAACATGAAGAACGTGGTTATGATCCTTTAGTGCTCGCACGCGATCATATTGAATACAGCCAACTGAAAGAGGCAAAGCAGGTGCTGGAAAATGCCATTTTAGATCAACCGAATAGACTGGATTTACATCATGAATTGTTGACTCTTTACCGCAAGACCAATGACTCCCAGGGATTCGACCGGATGTTAACAAAACTGACCCAATCAGGCCTGAGCATGACTGGCGAATGGACTCAATTAACAAATTATTTTAAAGGGCGAAATAATGATGGATAAGAGTATCAATCCATTAAAAGTTGCACTGCACGGGATGAGCGAGCGCAGCTATAAAATGATGACGATGTATTTGCAGGGGCCGTGCAAAGGTATTGCAGTGGTTGTTAACGACAGCAATGCCGAAATTGATATTTTCGATGCTGATACGGTAAATGCAGAAAAACTGCTGAGTGAACGCTTGGCAAAAAAATCGCACAGACCTGTGATTGTCCTGTCATTAAATGATTATTCCCAGGAAGACATCCTGTATGTTAAAAAGCCGGTCAAGACTGATGACATGCTTTCCGCTCTGTCCAGAGCCGGGGATATGCTTTATGAAAAAACAAAACCGGTAGTAAGCCAACAAAGCTCTTCAATTGACAAGCCGTCTAACAACAGTTCACCGCTGCCGACACCAATCAACGCACCAGAAAGCAGCCAGATACCGATACCGGAGGAAAAGCCGGTACTGAAAAAATATGTTATCGATTCCGATGAACAGAAAAAAACCTCTAAACATCAAGCGGCAATGCAATTGGATGAAAAAGGCTTTGGCGCTTTTATCGGCAGTGTTGCAGGCATTGATGTTAACGACCCTAAAAAATTCGCCATGGCGTCTTATAACCCGAAAGAATATTTTCAAGGTTATGTTGAAGCCGCATTTAAAGTAAGTCATGCAAAGGGACAAATAAGGCAATTAAATTCCGGCTGGAACCCGCTCATTATTTTTCCGCACAGTAACGAAGTCTGGCTTGATGTTGATGAAAATCAATTAAGGGCTTTCTCCGGATTAGCCATAAATAAAAGCATAGACTCAAAGATGTCGATCTCGCCATTGAGCGTGGAATCATCCTCATTATCGAGATCACTGGAGCGATTTCAAAGCATGGACGCTTTTCTCTGGAAACTCGCCTGCTGGGCATCAAAGGGGCGATACCCCAATAACATAGATATAACGCAACCTGTCTATTTGAAAAGCTGGCCTAATTTTACTCGCTTACTGGTTACGCCACATGCCTTGCGTATAGCGGCATTACTGATTCAGGGGCCCAGAACGTTAGGTAATGTTGCAGAAGTTCTTAATATAAAGCCACAGTATGTTTTTGTATTTATCAGCGCAGCTTGCTCATTAGGATTGGCAGGCCAAACCAAAAGAGAAGCTGATGTGTTAGTACAGGCACCTGAAGTCAAACCAACTAAAAACCAAGGTTTACTGAGCCGTATCCTCAGTAAATTGCGCGGCAAGTAAGCATAGCGGAACAAATAAATCATGAGTCAGTATAAGATTATTTTTACCGGACCTGTAGGTGCGGGGAAAACGACAGCCATCTCTTCAATTAGTGACGTACCGCCGATAAAAACAGATGCATCTGCCAGCGACATGACCAAATCCAGGAAGGCTTCAACGACTGTAGCCATGGATTATGGCATCATGAATCTACCGGATGGAGAGAAAATCCATCTTTATGGTACGCCGGGGCAAGAACGTTTTGATTTTATGTGGGATATCCTGGTAACAGGCGGTATAGGTCTGGTTTTGCTGCTTGACAATACCCGAGCCGATCCTTTCCAGGATATGAAATTCTTTTTGGAGACATTTGACAAATTTATCGGTCAGACTACTGTAGCGATAGGCGTCACGCAAATGGACCTGAGTGCAAAACCTACTATTGACGACTATCATGTACAATTGCAGGAACTGGGTATTAAACCACCGGTTTTTGCAGTTGACGCCAGAGTTAAAAGCGATGTCTCTGTATTAATCCAAGCATTGCTATATTCGCTGGATCCCGGCCTGGAGGAATAACATATGACAGGCTACTCTCTAACAGAAGGACTCTATTTATACCCTACTCCTGCGGGTGCTTATTATGCAGTTTCTTCTGAAGAATCAGACAAGCCTCGTCAGTTTCTGAGAAAACTGCTACAGCACCCTACTACTCCGGCACTTAACCTTGAAAATCTGCAGCAGTTAATGGGACATGATGAAGAACAAAAGTGTCTGGAATTATTGCATCATTGCCAAAAATTGCGCTGGGTTCAGGGTTTAAAATCAGAACTCGAGTATCCTCGCGGCGCGCTGGAAGATATATTGCCCGACTATTTAAGTAAAATATCAGAAAACGGCAAAGTGTTACTGGCGGATATGCAGGGATTTTATCTGTCTACTCATGGATTTCCCCATGAAGTTGCCGAGGAATTGTCGGCTTTAAGCGCGGAAATCGCCACGGTTCATGAGCGTCGATCCGGACTACTGGTAAGCAATATGGGTCTAAACAGCCACGCATGGGCGATAGTCGATGTGTTTGGCAACAATCAGGTTGGTTTCTGGCCGTTATTTATAGCCGATAACCGTTTTGTCATTGCAATTTATGGAATTCCCCATTTTAATCAATCAGAATTTGTTTCTTTGATTTGGGCATTAAGCATACGCTATGCAGCAAGTGGGAGTTAATTTGAACGTTAACATTATATTATTACAAAAGAAAAGAGGACATTAATATGCGTGCAAACATGTTGACTTCTGTATTAACAGAGCTTAATGGCACTTCAGCAGATATTGAAGCATCTGGGATTATTTCAACGGACGGCCTGATGATAGCATCAGTCTTACCTGCCTCAATGGATGAAGATCGAGTAGGTGCGATGAGTGCCGCAATGCTTTCACTGGGCGATAGAACTGCTCAGGAGCTGGCAAGAGGAACCCTGGAGCAAGTCTTGATTAAAGGCGCCTATGGCTATGTATTGATGACTTATGCGGGACCGGAATCGGTACTGACCGTTCTGGCAAAACCCAATGCTAAATTGGGTCTGATTTTCCTTGATGTAAAACGAGCCGCCGCAAGCATTGCCGACTTTTTATAGTTCAGACCTTATGTCCTTTGATAGACGATTGTCGCCCCTAAACGACTTACTTCAATTCATTGACTGTTGTATGGTTATTACTCATAAATTTTTGCTACTATCCAGACATTTCCCCTAAAAATCAGCGTTTACAAATAACCTGCCTATAACAAGGACGACCGCCCTAAAAAAACAAGAGGCCGTACACTAAAAGCGGACAATTCAGGCAACGCACGATGCGGTTACCGATCGGGTTAATATAACCTAAAGATAATAAAGGGAGATTTTTAATAAATTCTCCTTCATCGCTCTCACCCTCTTCAAAATGGTGAGAGTGATGCAGGCAATAAAATAATCATGTGTTGATTTGGAGTATTTCTATGATTGTTGATATGAAAGCGGAAGATATAACAGCTGATTATAAAGAAATCACTCTGACTTTATACGGTGGTATCACTCGTAAAGTTTTGTATACTGAAATAGAAACCCCCTACCCTGACGGCAAACTGATCGTATCAACCACAGACAAAAATGGTGTGATTACCCACGTCAATCAGGCTTTTATTGAAATGTCGGGCTATACGGAAAGCGAGTTAATAAATTCTCCACACTCGATTTTGAGGCATCCGGACATGCCATCTGCTGCTTTTAAAGACTTATGGGACACCGTCAACAAAGGTGAGCGTTGGCAAGGCTATGTTAAAAACTTACGCAAGGATGGCGGCTATTACTGGGTAAAGGCAACCGTTATTCCTAATATCAGACATGGTCAAGTGGTGGGCTATACGTCCGTGCGCAGGAAACCCTCCCGCACCAAAGTTGAGGAGTGCATCAAACTTTATCCGACATTATTCTAAAAAAGGGAGAAGGACACCATGTCATATGTATTTACAGTCAGTCCCGATTTTACGCCTGATCATTTGTCCGGTTGGTATATATTCAATACCTGGTTACAGAAGCAAAGTGGAGAAGCCATACATCTGGAAATGTATAATTCCTTTCAGACTCAACGCGAAGCCATTCAGAATAATCAAATCGACTTGATTTACGCCAATCCCTTTGATGCTTCAATGTTGGTACGTGAAAAAGGTTTTTTACCCCTTGTTAAAGCATCGGGTATTTCCGATGAAGCCATTATTGCCGTTAATATTAAAAACAGCGTACAGGAAATTGTTCGTTTATTATCCGCAAGTAACACCTCCTCCGACGCTTTCCTTTTCGACGCCGTGACGACCGATAATCCGGAAATAAAAAGTGAGTTGCAACCCAGATCGGCCGATTTCCGCTACAAGGTTGCCATGACTGAAGATCCGGACGTCAACATGATGGGTATGATCATGCTGGAAGCCGGTGACCTGAATGCCGGCAATATACAAACGCATATTTGTGACAGCTATGTTTTAGTCGCAAAACAATTGCTGCAAGGAAACGTCGATTTTGGTATTTTTCTGGCCGAGGCATATGACGATTTATCGAATATGATCAAAAAACAGCTCAGGGTTTTAGTGCGTAGCCAAATAAGTGTTATTCACCACTCCCTGATGATTGGCCCAAAACTGGCTGATAGACGAGAGGAACTTCAAAATCTGTTAATAACAATGAATGACAATCAAAAGGGAAAAGATATTTTAGCCAGCCTGAAATTTGATTCCTGGGTGAAAGTTGATGACGAGGAGATGGAGTTTATGATCGATCTAATGGATGCGCTAGCCACGTAGACTATCGAATCGATAGGTTTAACGCACAGAATAAGACTTTTACCAAAACCCACAGGCCGCCTGCAAGCGGCCTCCAAAGACAAATAATCCCGTATATCCGGAACGTGTTGATTCAAATCTACCGTTCATTAAGCAGATATATCAAAGCTTCAAGGATTCCATTGGCGACTTTATGCGGCGCCAATTGATAAAAATCCTGCCATGCCGATGACGTATTCTCTTCGTAGTTTTCCCGGCTGTCAGGATGTCTTTGCAACCAGCCGATTCTAACAGCATGGCCGATAATGATGTCCGTCATCAGCGTATCATCTATATGCAATGATGGATTATCCCGAAAAATAAAAGCAATCGCTTTCAGGGTCTCCACCGTTAATTGACGATACACCGGTGACTGGATTTTATTCAGTAGATGATTAACGTGCAGCTTAAAACTTTGTTCCCCGGACGTCATCTGCGCCAGTGTCGTTTCACTATCCAGCCGATTTTTACTGTTCAGAATTTCACCTATCACCAGGCCTTTGCAGTGGTGCAGGATAGCCCAGACATCGGCAAAAAATGCCTTATTTTCCCTGCCGACACTACCCTGCCGTTCGCGCCATTCGAACCAATCCTGGGCGCCGCCGAAGTCTTTCGGATTCATATTGATTGAAAACTTCAGACGGGTTAATTCGCGATAGCCGGTCTCGCCCAGGGAACCCTCATAATGCAGCGTCTCTTCTAATTCCAGCTGATCTTCGGTATTGCTATAGTCTTCCAGCGTTTCCTTTACCATTTGCGACAAGCGGTAAGGCGGCAGGGCAAGGATTTCGTTAAAGGCCTCATCCAACGTATTGCTGCCTGATTCGCGTTTTTGCCTGACGATAATCAATTGCAGGATGTGGCCCACTCGCACCGTGTGTATATCGGTAAACAATTCCGGATTGGACTTGACCAGCATCCCTAAATAAAGGATCAACTCCTGGATGATAATATGCTCACTGGCATCATTCGTGTTGTAAGTGCGGATGGTCTGCAAAATTTCCCAGGAATCGGCAGGACGCGTTAACGTCGCCTTGCCGCTGTAAGCACGGCCTACTGTCAGCGCATGCTGACGAACCAGAATTTCGGTTGCCGCCTGTTCCAGATTTATATCGTACTTGCCCAACAAACCGGCGCAACGCCTGACGATATACCAGGCATGTTGATTGCCGGCACGCTCGTAGATTTCTTCCAGCAAATCACGCACACAAGCCGATGCGCCGTCCATCGCCGTTAAGCCGGTGTTGTAATCCAGGCCATGACGTATACTCAGCAACGCCAATGCCTCAAGTTGTGCATAAAGATTGGCGTTGGTTTTTAACTGTTCGATAAGCTGTACATCCGGGCTGATTTCCCATTCCGTCAACAATGCGGTATCCAAAGGCGCGGGCGATTCGGAATTGATCGGCAACAGATGAAAAAAAGGCCGCTCCGCCTCCTCCCAGGAAGCCGCTGAGAATTGAAAATCATGCAGGTAATTGATTTTTTCATAGCTCGAGTTTTCAGCAAAATCGGACAGCAAGCCCAGTTTTACCGGGCTTCCTTGGGTATAACCGCTTTGCAGCTCGTTAATAAAATCGATGAGCACCTCACGGTTATGGCTGCCGAGCATATTTTGCTTGATATTCATGACCACCAGAGGATGGCCCGGGCGGTCCCAATGCTTATAGATATAGGAAAACTCCAAACGCAGGCGCTGCATCAACAAACGGTTATCCATCGCCAGATAAAAACCTTTCTGGTTAAGGCACTGCGGCATAAAAACCAGACGCTCACCGGATAATATATACATCTTGGAGGTCGCCAGCGTCCTCAATTGCCGCAATGGTCGGCCAGTCAAGCCGATACGGTCGTTCCTGCCTACGTGAGTATAAGCTTCGGCGAGTTCTATCGCCTCCCTGACCTGAATAGGCACTATTTCAGCCAGTGTTTGAGTGTCAATGCCATCAGCCAACAAATTGTCCTGCACCGATTCATCCTGCGCCAACAAGGCGACTTGCAGCGTGTAGTCTTTTTGCTTAATTACCTTATAGCGACCCAGCGGATCAATGTCATCGATAGCCAGCAAACCATCCTGAATTAGGCTGCCGAGTATAAAAAGACTTTGCGCCCAGACCAGCGGTATATTTTCATTAGGCACGCGTTCCTGGCTATGCGGCATTGCCTTTTCCGCGGCAATCAACTCTTTGGGAACCACATACAGTTCCGGCAATAAGCGCTGGCCGTTTTGCTCGACCAGTAAATTCTCCAGTTTGGTGCGGTAATTGTCGGCGGCTTCAGTATCGCCGATGAACAGGCTGTTCAGCAGCAAATAAGTGAAAAACAGCGGCCACTCGCATTCAATAGCCATGAATTGCTTCAGTTCGTGCGGATCGTAATACAGGCGATGGCTGTCTTCTATCGCGGTTTGGTGACCATCCAGCAAAAACCGTTTGCAGCCGTAGCGACCTTCAAGTTTTTGACGAATAACAGCTTCAGTGTTTTTTCGAATAACGGGATTATCCACAGCAAAGGCAGGAAATCCGGTAATACTGAGCACGGCGGAATCGGTCTCCTTGGATATGGATTCCCTGGGCAACAACGATTCTAGCGTAATGCGGGTACGGGCGATGTCGTCACTGATGACATGGATGATAGACGCCTGTCCGCCTTCCTTGCCGAACAGGTTACAGCCCGACATGGCTTCCAGCGCCGCTTTCGCCATGCCGATAGAACTGGCGTTGAGTTCCGCGATGCCATGATTGATTTTATTGCCGCGTTCCCAAATACCGTAATCAGGAATGCGGTAGGTTCGACTGATATAGTGAACCAGGTTTTGCACAAAATTGACTTCATCAATAGTAAATACAATGCGCAATCCCGATGCCGTCATTTGCGCGAGCATCAGCAAAAATAAAGACGTGGCGTCCAGTTGCAAATGCCCCCACTCATGATCGCCGACCACCGTTCCGCCGGTTCTGGTGTCGTACTTGGCATGCAGCGCGTCCAGCGGATTCTGCGACTGCTTGAATTTTTCTACTTTCGGCGCCTGACGCATCATCGCGGTTAAAAGACCGCGCATCAATTTAACAACACTTTGCTCCAGCAGATATGTGCGTCCCTGATCATCGTCAGCGCGCCGATAAGCAAGGGCCAAACCCCACGCCGCTAAAATACTATATACATTATCCCGGACCCAGGCATCGGTGTAGTTACCATGAACAGTGACGGCCGTACTGGCGGGCAATAAGCCGCTTACCCAATCCTGACGATTCAGGATAATGTCCTGCACCTGTTGGTAATAAACGGATAATTGATAATTTTGGTCATGTAAGTTCATGTTTAACTGAAATATTTATATTTTCCGTAAACCAAAAAAAAGCACTTTATCGCTTACCGGATAAAGTGCTAAGGCCTTGACTAACAATCACTAAACAGGAGGTGTAACACAACATTAGCATCCGCGTCACAATTAAAAATAGCAATTGCTATGCCAATAAACACAGGATTTGAAATCACCGGTTTTTTTTAAGCACCAATCGGTTTCAATTGCAGACCGGACAGCCCCTAAAAATGGGAACACACTGATTTAAGACATTAATTTTTAATTACCTCCTGTTTCGTCAGAAAGCCAAAGTCGAGATCATTCGATATCGCCTGGAAGCGCCATTAACCATTAAGGAATAGTCGTTTTTTGCACCAAATTGATCAGATGCTCAATTTTTTGCTCTAAAAAAGCTCGTTGATTTAGTTATTTCCTTCTTTCTTAACATTCCGCTATTTGGAACAGAGAAGCCGTCTGGAAAGTTTCGTGAAAGTTTCGCGTAAGGGATATGAAAGTTATCATCGGTACAATCAATCCTGTCTAACTTCCAGAGGATTGCCATCATGAAAAGAACGATCTTGGTGCCGACAGATTTTTCAGAGGAGTCTCTCGGCCTGGTGGAGCACATCATTGCCAATGCCGGGAATGATCAGGTCGATATAGTCTTGACGCACTGCATGTTCCTTTCCGATTCCATTATGGAGCTGTTGTTTTTTTCCAAGATTGAACTGCTTCATTCGTTGAAAAGCCCTGAGTTCAAAAAAGCATGCAGAGCAATCCATAGGAGATGCTCAAAGACCAATATTCTGATCAGAACGGAACTCTTCACCGGATTTACCCAAGCGGCATTTGATCATTTTATTGAAGGGAATCAGATCAATGAAGCGGTCATTCCAAATAGATACAACCCCAGGCTAAACCTCAGCAGGAGTTTTAACCCAATTCCATTCATACGTAAAAGTCGGCTGAAGATTACCGAAGTCGCGATCGAAGATGAAAGCAATGAAGACACCAAAATGCATTTAATACGATTAAAAAAGAGATTTATTCGTGCATAGCAATTAGGCGACAGGAATATTTTTGAGTTAAATCAAGCGTCAACAAATTTATGAAAATAATTGAAAAACCTATTAATAACCAATCCGCCAAGATCGCCTTAGGATCGGATGCTCCGGCCAATCAGGGCTTAGGTATGGGGCGAGTGATTTTGCAGCGATTAAAAACCTTTAATACTATCTGGGACAGCCGTTTTGAAGATCTGACCCGTGACACTTGGCTTACCACAACTTACCGGGATTTCAGCGCGGGATTAATTGTGGCGTTAACCGCCATTCCGATGGCGATGGGATTTGCGATGGCGATGGGTTTAAGACCCGAGCAGGGCATTATTGCCGGTGCATTGGCCTGTATGATCGGACGAACCTGGGGCGGGTCAAAATACCAGGTTTACGGCCCGACAGCGGCATTTATCCCTATTATCGCCGCACTGATTACTAAATACGGTGAAGCCAGTGGAGGCAGCTTTGCCGAAGCCCATGGTTTTCTGGTCTTCGTCTCTATTATCGCCGGTATTATCCTGATGTTGATGGGTATATTCGGGCTGGGCAAATACGCCAAGCTGGTGCCTAACTCCATTATCGTCGGCTTTACGGTAGGCATTGCCGTCGCCATTGCCTTCAGTAACATGGAATCAATCTTAGGCATAGAAAGTTTTAAGGATTTACTCGGTGAGGATGAAGATATAAGAGGCGGCTTGCTGCACAATCTGTCCATGGCTTACGCCAATATCGACAAAGTTAACCTGTGGTCGGTAACTCTCGGGTTGATGACCTTCATTTTGACCAAAGGTTTGTTACGCATCTCTATCTTTATCCCGGCGCCCTTGCTGGCGATTGGAGCGTCTACTTTTCTGGCGGCCACCGTCATGAACGACAAAGGAATCATTCTGGTCAGGGATATTTACGGTTCTATTCCCAAGAATTTCTTTGTATTTACGCCACCGATTATGCCGACCCTCAACGCCGGTGTAGCCGTCGATATTGTCTATTTTGTCGCCGCGATTGTTTTTGTTTCCGCCGTAGAAAGTCTCTTGTGTTCATCAATGGCCGATCGCATGGCCGACAACCGTAAAACACCGTTCAATCCCGACAAGGAATTTTGGGGCCAAGGCCTGGTGCAGATTATTACGCCGATGGTGAACGGTTTTCCATGCACCGGCGCTTTGGCGCGTACCGCCACGAGTATAAAAGCCGGTGCGGTAACGCCGCTGGCCGGTTACTTCAAAGCCATTCTTAAGCTGACGTTGGCTTATTACATCGCCGATTATCTGGAGATGGTGCCGATGGCCTGTATAGGCGGCATCCTGTTGTGGGTAGCCTCGAATATGATCAAGATTTCCGAAATAAAGGAAGTGCTTAATCACAATAGATTTCACGCCGGCTTGATGGTGTTTACTGCGGTGATGGTGCCAGCTACCGATTTTTTAACCGGCGTTCTTTCCGCGCTGGTGATTTATTTTGTCGCCTACCGATTTCTTGATAAGCCTGTCGCGGCAAAGGAAACAGTGGAGAAAATTGCCGGGGTAGCTATTGATCAACGGCATCTGGTGTCGACTCCCGGTTCTTTCAACAGCGTGACGGTTGCCTTGGCAATGACCCGTGAAGATGCAGGACTTCTGCGCTACGCCGCGCAGCTTGCCAAACTCGGCATCGGCAAAGAGTTTCACTTCGTCCATGTGATTACGCCGTATGAAAAAAACCACAGCGCATCTTCTGCCGAAGCCTCGGCAAACACGCTTGCGGAGCATGTCAGGCCCTACTTCAGCAATCTATTACAAGCAGTGAAAATGGATTATCGGGCGATGGACGGCTCAAACCGCATTGATTCACTGGTTCAGTTTAGTTTGGCAACCCAATCCGACCTCATTTTGCTGGGTCACCGTAAAAACAGGACCGGTCAACGTTCTTTACCCCGTCGTCTGGCCATGATCACCAATTGTTCAGTATGGATGGTTCCTGAAGAAAGCACCGCCTCTATTCAACGTATCCTTGTACCTGTTGATTTTTCCGATCCTTCAGCAGATAGCTTGTCGGAAGCCACGGGGCTTGCGCACATCGGCAATATCCCGGAATGCTTGGCATTGCATGTTTTCTTCGACGAATCAGTCATTCGCTATGATGAGCATGAAGACATTGTTCGCGGCGAAGAGGCTGTGGCTTTCGCCGATTTCATGAGCCGGATAGACACCCACGGCGTCACGGTAAAGCCGGCGTTTGAGGAGGGCTTTAATATCGCCCATGCCATTCTTCGTAAGGCGGAGGAATACAATGCCGACCTTATTGTGATAAATACCCGCGGACACAGTAAAGCAGCCGCTATGCTTTTGGGCAGCACCACATCGCAAGTTATGGCGCAAGCCAAAATTCCTGTGCTGGCGATAAAACATTTTGGCGATAAGGTTTCAATAATGGAAACATTATTAGCCGGCCGGTTCTGGGAACGTTCTGATCCTAAAGCTAATTAACGTCGGCATATAAAATCATGAGAATTCTGCTTGTAGAAGATGATCCGGTGTTGATCGACGGTTTAACATATACTCTAAATCAGTCCGGCTATGATGTTACGTTCGCGATTACGGGCGCATACGCCGAAAGCATCATGCTCGCTAAGGATTTTGATTTGATTATCCTTGATTTGGGTTTGCCCGATATGGATGGAAGCAAGATATTGTCGAGACTGCGCATGCGCAACAGCAGCATTCCTGTTCTTATCCTGACGGCAAGAGACGCCCTGTTCGATAAAACCGAAAACCTGAAAAAAGGCGCGGATGATTACATGATCAAGCCGTTCGATCTCCGCGAACTGGAAATACGAGTCCACGCACTGCTGCGCCGTAGTTACGGGAATTACAGTAAAGAGATTATTTGCGGCCGATTGAGCATCGATATTTTAGATCATCACGTTCTGGCGGACGGCAAATCGTTGCCCCTGTTTTCCAGAGAATATGGTGTGCTTGAGTCCCTGATGTTACAGGCGGGTCGGGTCGTCAGCAAAGATAAAATAGCCCAGCGATTGTCGGCAGGAAGCGAAGAGTTGGGAGACAATGCCATCGAGGTTTATGTTCACCGGTTACGAAAACGCATTCAACCTTATGGCGTCAGGATCAGGACACTTCGAGGCATGGGTTATTTATTGGAACCCTATGAGGGATGATGTAGCTCAACCAAACCGAATGTCGTTAATCCGGCAGGTTTGCTGCCTGTCGTTCGTGTTTGATATATCACTTCAGGTGTTGACAAAGAGAAGTCTGTATAAAAATATGTAATGCGGCGATGATTTATCCGTTAAACGTAATCCGCACTTCCAACCCGCCTCCGTCGCGTTGCAGAAAATCAATCCTTGCCTGATGGGTCTCGACGATTTTGTCGACGATGGCGAGTCCCAAGCCATAACCCACCGATCCGCCGCGAGACAGATCGGCCCTGGCAAACGGGCGGCGCAGCTTGTCGATTTCAGTTTCGGCAATACCGGCGCCGCGGTCCAGGACGCTGAGACAAAGCTGTCCGCTTCGGCGGGCGGTGACGATGGTGATGCCCTGATTGGCGTATTTAATGGCGTTATCGAGCAAATTCTTGAGCAGCCGTTCTATCGCGAACGGTCGGACCAAGGCCTCTGCCTCTTCGCATAAATCCAGTGCCACCGGATGGCCGTTATCCTGGTAACCGGCGGCACACAACCTCGCCAAATCATTAAGATCGGCGCGTTGCACCGGTTCGTCCGCGGCGTCGCAGGCAAAATCCAGGCATTGCTTCAGGCCGCCTTCTATCTCTGCAAGATTGGCCAGCACACGGTTTTTTAATGCCCGGTCAAAATCGCCGCCTATCATCTCCAGCGCCAGTTGAATGCGGGTGACCGGCGTCCGTAAATCATGGGAGATGCCTGCCAGCATTAAGGCGCGATCGGCTTCCATTTGTTTCAGATCGGCATTCATGCGATTCAGCGCATGGATAAAGGCAACGATTTCTTTAGGTCCGGCTTCCTTGATCGGATCGGTACGCTGGCCTTTGCCGATGCGGCTTACCACGTCGGACAAGCGCTGTAACGGTTGATTTAACGTGTGATGAATAACGAAGCCGCCGACCATCGCCAATAAGGCCATGAATATCGCCAATCCCACCCAATGGTCGGTCAGGTCGGTACTGAACGGTTCGGCGGAAAACATGACCCAGTAAGGCCGCCCGTCGACATAAATCTGCACCCAAATCGCCTGCTCCGGCGCGGACTGGTAGATGGCCCGCTCATTTGGCTGTAGCCGCTGTTCAAACTCTTGTAAAAAGGTAGTCACCACCAGCGGCCGCGCGCTATCGGACACGCTGAGCGCCGGTGTTTTTATTTGCAAGTGCAGATGGTCGTCATCGCTCATTTGTTGCAAATAGACGGCGCGCTTTGCTTCGGGCAACAACGCCATCGCGGTACGCACACTGTGCAGATGGCTTTCGGCCAGCTCCACCATGACTTGCAGGCGCGGACGCTGCACCCAGTAAACGAACAGAAACGCCGTGGTAAGCTGCGAGGCGACAATCAGGACGGCAATCAATAAGGCGCTACGGGCAAACAGGGAATCCGGCGGACGTTTCATCGCTTTTCGCCGGTCGGGACATAGACATAGCCGAAGCCCCAAACGGTTTGAATATATTTCGGGTCGGCGGGACTGTCTTCGAGAATTTTGCGAAGCCGCCTGATTTGCACATCGATGCTGCGATCAGAAACATCACTGTCACGGCTGCGCGATAACTCCAGCAGGCGTTCGCGCGACAGAGGCTTCATCGGATGACTCACCAGCGCATTGAGCAAGGCAAACTCCCCGGTGCTAAGCGCAACGTTTTTATCGTCCTTTTTCAATACCCGTTGCCGACAATCCAGTACAAAACCACCGATGTCGATATGTTCGGACGGCCCCGGACTGCCGGGTATTTTCGAGTAGGCTTGCCGTCGCAACAGGCTCTTGATGCGGGCATACAATTCCCGCGGGTTAAAGGGTTTGGGCAGATAGTCGTCGGCGCCCACTTCAATACCGATAATGCGGTCAATGTCCTGGCCTTTTGCGGTCAGCATCAGGACCGGTAAATAGAATCCGTCGGCCCGCAGCTTGGCGCAAAGACTCAGGCCGTCTTCACCGGGCAGCATAATATCCAGGATCAGCACATCGAAGGCTTCCCGCTCTATCAGCCGCCGCATCGCAGTGCCGTTTTCGACGGCGCGCACGTTAAAACCCTGCTCGGCCAGATAGCGGCTCAGCAAGGTGCGAATCTCCAGGTCGTCATCAACAATCAATATCCGGTCAGCCATAGTCACCACGTTCATTTGCTGGAATTGAAGCCAGCTTATCAGTTTGAAAAACCGGGGCTAGGTCCATTTGTTACAAATTATGACAAAAGCCGCATCCGGTAACATTTGGTCATAAAAGGCCCTGATTCAGGCATTCTTTTGAAACATCTTGCGGCCATACTGTAACCATGAAAACAAAGCGGACAAAACGGTGTTTTCATAACCACCCGTCCACAAGGCGGGCATATCATGACAGATTTTAAGGTATCGGCAACGACGTGTTTCCTGAGCACAGCCACCTTATCCGTCTGTCCTAAGATCCCTTGTGGAAGAGGCGCATCGTGATACACAAGTCTGTTCAAGACTTGTGTATCACGATGCGAGCCGGAATGATCTTAAAACAACCGTATTGTGTCCGGCGTGTTATCGGGATATAAAGTTTTTCCGGATCACCTCCGGCAACCCAATCCGATTAACAAAAGGGTTTGATTGCCAAGTTGCACAAGGAAGGCCTTGACCAACCCATCAACTATTTATATTTGGAGTGACCATGTCAAAAGATAAAATCAGCCGACGTCAATTTATAAAATATTCTGCGGTCGGAGGGGTAGCGGTCGGCGTTAGCCCGTTGATCGGGCGCTTGGCCGACGCCGCAACCGTGCAAACCCGGCCCAATATCGTCTTGATTGTTTCCGATGAAGAGCGCCATTGGAGCCGCATTGAAACATTAGTGCCGGACAGCCGGTTAACCACGTTCCGGAGCCAGACGGCCGGACGTATGCAATTACGCAACCAGGGCGTGCGCTTTAACAATTACTTCACATCTACAGCACCTTGCAGCCCCGCCCGCAGTGTTCTATACTTCAAACGGTCAAGTTTTCGGTTTTTTTAGAAAACAGCTGGAAATTCATGGTCATTAAAGATTGCATTTTGTCTTTAAAACGGATATCCAGCCCGGCAATACAACAGTCGATGTTGTCCTTAAACACCTGGAATT
>SXIP01000189.1 GCA_005772825.1 Methylococcaceae bacterium
AAGATGATGGCGCCGGCCTATGCTCAGGCAACTGTTGCGCTTGAGCCGAAGGTTCGATTAGCCAAACTCGATACCGAACAGGAGCAGGGCATAGCGGCGCAATACAATATTCGCAGCATTCCGACGCTGATCATGTTTAAAAACGGTCGGGAAATTGCACGTCAGTCCGGGGCGATGAATACCGCCGATATTGTCCGCTGGATTAACAGTCATATTTGAGACGCATGCAATCCGTAGTCGAAGGTGGGGTGATTAAAGGTCACTTAGGAACGTGCATGAAATAACTTGAGCATTTTATTCCCCTCTCCCTAGCCCTCTCCCGGAGGGAGAGGGAACAAGTTGTCGAAGTTATTTCACGCACGTTCTTTGCCAATGCTACTTTTTTTCACTCATCCATTGATTGAAGTCGACAAGAGCCAATGGCTTATTGAAATAGAGCCCTTGTGCCGCATCACAGCCGTAGGTTTTGAGCGGGGCTAAAATATCTTCGCTTTCGACGCCTTCGGCGGTGACCCGCAAGCCCAGATTATGGGCCAGATTGATCATGGCTTTGACAATGACGGCGTCGTTTTCGTTGGTGGTGATTTCAGCAATAAACGAACGGTCTATTTTCAGTTCTGCAAGCGGCATTTTCTTCAGGTATACCAAGGAAGAATAGCCGGTGCCGAAATTGCGAATGGAAAAATGAAAGCCCAAATTATGCAACTGCTGGATGATTTCCAGCGCCTTTTCCGGTTCGCTCATTACTTCATTTTCAGAAATTTCCAGAATAATCCAATCCGGATTGACTTCTTCGGTAACGGTTATTCCGACAATAAGATCGGAGAACTCAGGGTCATGCAAGAGTCTGGCCGATAGGTTTAACGATATTTTTAAATCTTTGCCTTGTTTATGCCATTCCGCGCAATCCCGGAAAGTGTGTTTTAACACCCAAAGCGTCAGTTGCTTGGTGATTCTCGCCTGTTCGGCGATAGCTATCAATTCATCGGATGAAATCATGCCTTCTTTCGGATGATTCCACTGCAACAACGCTTCGGCGCCATAGAGCTTTCCCGATTGAACGGCTACTTTGGGTTGGTAATACAGTTCAAGCCCGCCTCGATCCATAGCCAGTCGCAATTCAGACATCAAGCCGAGCCGTTGCGGGCTGTATTTGTCAAACGAGGGTTCATACAGGGCATAGCCTTTATTTGAGCTTTGCGCGATATGCAGCGCAATGCCCGCTTTTTGCACCAGTGTATCGACATCTTCGCCGTGTTTGGGAAAATGGACGATGCCGATATTGACATGAATAACAACCTGAAGCCGTTCAACAATGAACGGTAACTCCATCGCCTTTTGAATATAGCGCGCAAATTGCTGGGTGCCTCTGAGGTAGGCAATATCGGTTAACAGGATGCCGAATACCGGACCGTCTATTCTGGCAACGCTGTCTTTTTCATGGACTACGCCCTGCAGACGTTTGGCAACCTGCTTGATGATCAGGTCACTGCTGTTTCTGCCCAGGGTATCGTAAATATCCTTGAAATTATCGATTTCGATCAGTACCACCGATAGAAACCGGTTTTGATTGTTTGCCGACAAAATGGCCTGCTCGACCCGGCTATAAAACAGCGATCTGTTGGGTAGATCGGTTAATTGGTCATGGGTATTGATGTGATCGGTCTGTCTTTCGAGACTATCGGCTTTGTTGCGCAGTTCCTGGGTTTGGTCGAATATCATGACCCCGGCTTGATAGACAATCAGGGAGCTTGAATATTGGCCCCAAATACCGAAAATAAACGGTATGCTGTCCAATACCCAAAGGGCGACATTGTGTTTTTGAGCTCTTAAAATACCTTCCAGCGATACGCTGCCGGAATCATATAAACTGACCAGGCAAGTTGCCACCACAATACCGGCAATAGCAATTAAAACCCCCTGATAAGCGGCTTTGGACGCTTCACTTTTAAGAATCTTAATATTTTCGCTGAGTAATTCGCCTGACATCCTCAAAACCATGACACCCTCCACTTTGTTGCTTTATGACATTGATTAAGTCTAGCATAAGAAGCGTATACCGAAACGGCAATGGCGGTTTTTTCGTAATGACTCAGTCTTTTAGCGGAAATGATCCGTCATGCCGTTAACGGCAAACACGGCTGACCTATCTTAGCGTTAATTTTTCCAGCAATTCAGCAATAAAATGCAGTTTTTCTTCCGTTGTTGCAAAGTTTTTTACGAACCGCAATTTATCGGCGCCGTCAAACTTATAACATTGCGCCTGGGTTTGTATCAGGGTAATCAACTGGTCCGTGTTGATGTTGGGTTCAGCGCCGAAGATAATGCGTCCGCCGGTCGCTCCGGTTTCTATTTTTCTGACGCCGAGTTTTGCCGCCTGCTGTTTTAGTTCGGTGATGCCGAACAAGGTTTTCACCGGTTCCGGCAACAGGCCGAAACGGTCTATCATTTCTATCTGCAATTCGCGTAAATCGTCCGCTGTTTCCGCACTGGATATGCGCTTGTACAACACCAGGCGGGCATGAATATCGGGCAGGTAATCCTCAGGGATCAGCGCCGCTGTTTGCAGGTCGACTTCCGCGCCTCTGTCCATCGGTGTATCCAGTTCAGGCTGCTTGCCGGATTTGAGCGCGTTGACGGCGCGCTCTAAGAGTTCGGTATACAGGGTAAAACCGATTTCCTGGATCTGGCCGCTTTGATCATCGCCCAATAATTCACCGGCGCCACGAATTTCCAGGTCATGCGACGATAACATAAAGCCGGCACCCAAATCGCCGGACGCTTCGACGGCTTCCAGGCGCTTGATTGCATCCTTGCTCATCAAGGATTTCGGCGGCACGACCAAGTAAGCGTAAGCCCGGTGATGCGAACGTCCGACCCGTCCGCGCAGTTGATGCAATTGCGCGAGGCCCAGTTTATCGGCGCGATTGATAATGATGGTATTGGCGCTGGGAATGTCGATACCGCTTTCGATAATGGTCGAACACACCAGCAAGTTAAAGCGCTGATGATAAAAATCCAGCATGATGCGCTCCAGGTCACGTTCGGGCATTTGTCCGTGGGCCATCTCAAGCCGCGCTTCCGGTACCAGCGCCTTGAGTTGTCCGGCCATTTTTTCCATGCTTTTGACATCATTATGCAAAAAGAAAACCTGGCCGCCGCGTTTGATTTCCCGCAGGCAGGCTTCCTGAATCTGCGCATCGACCCATTCGCTGATAAAGGTTTTGATGGCATGCCGATTGGGCGGCGGGCTGGCGATGATGGAAATATCCCTTAAGCCCGACATCGCCATGTTCAGGGTTCTGGGGATAGGCGTTGCGGTCAGCGTCAGCATGTCCAGCTCATTACGCAGTTTTTTGAAATATTCTTTCTGGCGCACGCCGAAACGGTGTTCCTCGTCGATCACGACTAGCCCCAGCGCTTTATATTTGAGTTCACTGGATAATAATTTATGCGTGCCGATAATGATATCGACTTTGCCCTGTTCCAGCGCGTCGCTGATTTCTTTTTGCTGTTTCGGGCCGACAAAGCGCGACATGACTTCAACACGCACCGGCCAGTCGGCAAAGCGGTCGCGAAAATTCTGGTAGTGCTGTTGCGCCAGCAAG
>SXIP01000190.1 GCA_005772825.1 Methylococcaceae bacterium
GGCAATACCGCCGCCACTGCCGCCCATGGTAAAGGACGGACGAATCACCGTCGGATAACCGACTTCTTTCTGCGCAGCCAGAGCTTCTTCCATGCTGTGCGCGGTTTTTGATTTCGCCACTTCAAAACCGATCTTGCGCATGGCCTGATTGAATAACTCGCGGTCTTCGGCTTTGTTAATTGCCTCCTTGGTCGCACCTATCATTTCCACGTTATATTTCGCCAGTACGCCGTGCCTGTCCAAATCCAGCGCGCAATTCAATGCGGTTTGTCCACCCATCGTCGGTAAAACCGCGTCGGGGCGTTCTTTGGCGATGATCTTTTCCACGGTTTGCCAATCGATAGGTTCGATGTAAATCGCATCGGCCATATCGGGATCAGTCATAATAGTCGCCGGATTGGAATTCACCAGAATGACGCGATAACCTTCCTCGCGTAGGGCTTTACAGGCTTGCGTGCCTGAATAATCAAATTCACAGGCCTGACCAATCACTATCGGCCCGGCTCCTAATAATAAAATCGATTTTATGTCGGTTCTTTTTGGCATTTTATTGATTTGCTGGTGTGATTATTGTTGGCTTGCTTGATTCATCAGATCGATAAACTCATCAAATAAAGATTCCACATCATGCGGGCCGGGGCTTGCCTCAGGGTGTCCCTGAAAACTGAAGGCCGGGCAATCGGTGCGTTTGACACCCTGTAAACTGCCGTCGAATAATGAACGATAAGTCGCTGTTAGATTCGGCGGTAAACTTGCTTCATTAACCGCAAAGCCATGATTCTGGCTGCTGATCATGACCCGGCCGGTGGCTATTTCCTGAACAGGATGGTTGGCGCCGTGGTGGCCGAATTTCATTTTTTCGGTTTTGGCGCCGCTCGCCAATGCCAGCAGTTGATGGCCCAGACAGATACCGAAAATCGGTATTTTCTTTGCCAAAAGCATGGTGATTGCCTCAATGGCGTAAGTACAGGGCTCAGGATCGCCGGGACCGTTGGACAGGAAAACGCCATCGGGATTCATCGCCAGAACAACCTCTGCCGATGTTGTCGCAGGCACGACGGTAACCCGGCAACCGCGGTTCGCCAATAAGCGGAGAATATTGCGCTTGATGCCGAAATCATAAGCCACCACATGTTTGCTCAAATTTTCCGCCTGCCGGTGACCATGCTGTAAATGCCAGATATTCTCAGTCCAGGGATACGGTTCAGTAACAGAAACGACTTTAGCCAGATCCATGCCTTTTAATCCCGGAAAACCGGCTATTGCCGCTGTAGCCGTCTCCACATTGACGTCTTCACCGGCGATAATACAACCGCGTTGCGCGCCTTTGTCACGCAACAGCCGGGTTAATTTACGGGTATCGATCTCGGCGATTGCAACGACATTGTTAGCAATGAGATACTGCTGCAATGTTTGTTCAGAGCGCCAGTTGCTTGCCAGCAGCGGCAAATCCCGAATGACCAGCCCGCTGGCAAAAACGCCGACAGACTCATTATCTTCACTGTTTGTACCCACATTGCCGATATGCGGATAAGTTAACGTCACAATTTGCCGGGCATAAGACGGGTCACTGAGAATTTCCTGATACCCGGTCATTGCGGTATTAAAAACAACTTCTCCGACAGAACAGCCATCGATCCCTATGGATATACCATTGAATACCGTTCCATCCTCCAACACTAATATTGCAGACTTAGCCAAACACGCCACCTCAAATGTGCAAAACGGGATGACCCTTCAAGGACTCATCCCGTTGTAAAAAAACCAATTATACCACTATACAAAATTAAGCTGTTTGGGTCATTAATAATTTTTATTGCAACATATACGGCATTTGAATATGGCTGAACCAAGGAAATGGCTATCGCCGTAACGGCATTCGCCGATTATCAGGCTAGGACAGAGAGCAATAGCCGAATAGAATATGCCGACCTGTTCACAATTCATCCGGGACAATCGTCGGAATGAGTGATGCTTACACCGCATGGAACATTAGCAACCGGGGCCTGTCTGGATAGTTTCATACTGTTACCAATGATTAATTATTTTAAGCGACTGACTTATGCGACTTTTATTAGTTGAAGATGACGAAATACTGGGTGATGGCCTTGTTGCAGGCCTGACCATGGAAGGCTATGCGGTTGACTGGCTCACCAATGGCCGACTTGCCGATGAAGCCTTGAAAATCAACAGCTATGAATTGATTGTACTGGACCTGAACTTGCCGGATATGGATGGATTGAGCATCTTGCGCGCCTTGCGCAGCCGTAAAGACGAAACGCCAGTCATGGTTTTAACCGCCAGAGATACGATCCCCGACCGGGTACTTGGGCTGGATAGCGGTGCCGATGATTTTGTCATCAAGCCGTTTGAGCTTGATGAAGTCTGCGCGAGATTAAGAGCCCTGGCGAGAAGGAGTGAAGGCAGAAGCGTACCGACTATTGAGCATAAAGGCATTGTTCTGGACCCTGCCGCCCATCAAATTACTTGGCACAATGAGAAAATCGAATTATCGCAAAAGGAATTCGAGATACTCAGCTTTCTGATGAGTAATATCGGCAAGGTGGTTTCCCGCGCCCGGCTTGAAGAAAGCCTTTATTCGTGGAACTCTGACATTGAAAGCAATACGGTTGAGGTGCATATTCATCATCTGAGAAAAAAACTCGACCCGAGCCTTATCCGCACAGTCAGGGGTGTTGGCTATATCATTGATAACGATGAAGACGAGCAATAACGATTCACCCGGTTATCCGCACAATCAGGACGAAGGCTGTAATATTAACCATGACGAAGACGATAACTAACAATTACTCTCTCAGGCAGTTGCTGCTGGTCAGCCTGCTTTCCGCTTCCATGCTAATATGGGGAGTAGCCGCTTATATCAGCTACAAGGTGACGAGGGAAGAAGTCGCCAACCTGTTTGATGCGGAATTGGCGCAATCGGCAAAAGTGCTGCTAACCTTCGTGGAAAGTCTGCTTCGCGACGGTTCTTTATCGGCGCACTGGAGCCAGGAGCAAACCGATAAACAATTACATCCATATGCGTTAAGCCATAAAGTCAAAAGAAAAAGCGACTTTCAGCTCTGGTCTGAAGACAGCAGTTTATTTCTCAGGTCGGAAAGCTCACCCAAATTTTCCGTGCGCGGCTTTAACAACACAAGCACCGACGGCCCTTTATGGCATGTGTTTGACGAGCTGTTGCGGGCCAATACTTTAGGCCATAAATACGAGAAGAAGATCGCTTTTCAGCTCTGGTCGCAAAGAGACGGCTTGTTACTGCGTTCGGAAAGCGCCCCGAAGTTTGCTTTTTCCTCTTCCGATCATGGCTTTAGCGAAACCAATATCGACAGTCATTTATGGCATATCTTCAGTATCGCCAATTCAACGGGCGAATATGTTATTCATGTCGGGCAAAAAGAAGAAATCCGGGCCGAATTGACCGATGAGATTTCAACGCACACGTCACTCCAGTTGCTGATCGGCCTGCCGTTTTTAGGCGTCGTTATCTGGTTTATTGTCGGCCTGTCGTTATCACCTATCAACCGCCTGGAAAAACAGCTCGCCAAACGCGAAGCCAGTTATCTTAAACCATTGCTGTTCAAGCGCTTGCCCAATGAAATAGTACCGGTGGTCAACGAAATCAACAATCTCTTTGCCCAGCTTGAAGAGGCTTTTGAACACGAACGCCGTTTTACCGCCGACGCCGCTCATGAGTTAAGAACGCCTTTGGCCGGCCTGTTGACCCAGGCCCAGGTTGCATTAAGAACCAACGATGATGATACCCGCAAACAGGCGCTGAAAAGAATCGAGCAGGCGGTTAATCGCATGACTTACCTGGTGCAGCAATTACTGACTTTTTCGCGCATAGAATCCAGCACTGAGTTTTTGGCTAAAGAGAGCACACAACTGGGATCGGAAGTTGTGCATGTTATTGCGGAACTGGAACCGGAGGCGCATAAAAAACGCATTCTTCTCGAATTTGTTGAAGACGACCCGGTGCCCATCATTGTTAACGCGCCGCTGATTGTCATTCTGATCAGGAATATTCTCGATAACGCCATCAAATATACCCCGCCCAAAGGCACCATATTCATCAGCGTCGCCAGAAAAGAGCGGCATTTACAGCTTTCCATAGAAGATTCAGGACCGGGTATCGCGCCGGATCAATATGAAAACTCCTTGAAACGTTTCCATCGTTGTGTTGAAACGGCGCACAAAGCGCAAGGCACCGGCCTGGGTTTCTCGATCGTTGAAAGGATAGCGTCTATCCATAATGCCGACCTGATATTGGGGGTATCCCGATTTGGCGGATTAAAGGTCTGTGTCTTATTTCCTTTACCGGTTAAGCGTGCCGATAGAGCCTGGCAAAGGAAATTGAGTTTTTTCAATCGAAAAGAGGCAGACGCACCTTAATGTGCGAATTCAAAAAGAATGCTTTAATCCGGTTCTTCAATGACCGGATTGGACAATACGCCGATCTTTTCAATTTCAATGCGCGCGGTTTGCCCTGGTTTCATGTAGCCGCGCGGCTGCATTTTCACACCGACGCCGCTGGGCGTGCCGGTACTGATAACATCGCCGGGCTCAAGCGTCATCGCCTGCGATAAATAAGCGATCATTTCATAACAGTTGAAAATCATGTGCCGGGTATTGGAATCCTGCCGCAGTTCATCATCAATCCAGGTTTTAATCGCCAGATTATGCGGGTCGCCGATTTCATCGGGCGTGACCAGCCAAGGTCCCAGCGGACCGCAGGTATCAAATGACTTGCCTATCATCATCGTTGGCGAGCGGGCCTGCCAGTCGCGCACCGACACATCATTGGCGATAGTAAAGCCTGCAATTACCCTATGCGCCTGATCAACCGGCACATGGCGGCAACGCTGGCCGATCACAAAAGCCAGCTCGCCTTCATAATCCAACTTGTCCGATACCTTCGGTCGGTGAATGGCGTCACCATGCGCAATCACACAACTGCTTTGCTTGGTAAAAAAACTCGGGTATTCAGGCTTTTCCTTACCGGTCTCGGCAATGTGGTCGGCATAATTCAGGCTGATAGCGAGATATTTTCCAGGTCTCGGCACTGGCGCCTGCAGTTTGACGTCATTTAACGCAATGCGCGCCTTGCCGCTGTCTATTTGTTTTTGCATGGCGACCAACGCGCCGGGGCCTGCCGCCAGGAATTCAATCATGGTCGCCGGTATCTCGGCCCGACCTTCGCTATCAACAACCCAGCCATCCACTATGGCGCCGACACGCGATTGTTTATTATCAGTAAAAGTCACCAGTTTCATCGCTTGTGTTTCCTGTTATGATGGTATCGCCGCTATTGTATAATGAAGAGTTAATAGCAAAAAAAGATATAATGACTAAATTTTTACACTGAGGAGATGAACATGAATGAAAACTGGATTGCCCCTTCCATCCTGTCCGCCAATTTCGCCAAACTGGGTGAAGAAGTCGATAAGGTTTTAGCCGCCGGCGCCGATATTGTGCATTTTGATGTGATGGACAATCACTTTGTACCTAACCTGACCATCGGCCCGCTGGTCTGTGAAGCTTTAAGAAAGCACGGCGTAACCGCACCGATCGACGTGCATTTAATGGTTGAACCGGTAGACCGCATCGTGCCGGATTTTGCCAAAGCCGGCGCCAGCATCATCACTTTTCACCCCGAAGGCTCGGTGCATATCGACCGTACGCTGCAACTGATCAAAGATTGCGGTTGCCAGGCCGGCTTGGTTTTTAACCCCGGCACACCGTTGAGCCACCTGGATTACGTCATGGATAAACTGGACATGATTCTATTGATGTCGGTCAATCCCGGCTTTGGCGGACAATCATTTATACCATCGGCTCTGGATAAACTGCGTCAGGTCAGAAAAAGAATTGACGATAGCGGCTTTAATATCCGCCTGGAAATCGACGGCGGCGTTAACGGTAGCAATATCCGCGCGATTAAAGAAGCCGGTGCGGATACCTTCGTAGCCGGTTCAGCCATTTTCGGCAAACCTGATTATAAGAAAATCATTGACGAAATGCGTGCGGAATTGGCGTTGGCGGTATAAGCATAAGGTTATTAGGGCGGTTTTGTGCAAACAAGCCGCCTTATTCAGTAATAATATTTGATTAATTTCGTGGCGATACCTGATTTTCAAACCATCATGCGACCTTTACTGGAGCACTTGGCCGATGGTGCAGTGAAATCCAATCGCGAAACAATGGATGTATTAAACAAATACTTTCAACTCACTGATGACGAACTTGCCGAACTATTGCCTAGTGGACAACAATCCGTGTTTACAAACCGTATAGCCTGGGCAAAAGCGCATTTGAAGAAAGCAGGATTTTTAGAATCACCCTCTCGCGGGCTTTACAAAGTAACGCCGCGCGGTTTAGAGGCGCTGGCGCAAAGCAATCAACGAATCAATTTGAAGTATCTGAAGCAATTTGAAGAATACAGCTATGGAAACCCTGGTAACAGCCAAGCCAAAGACAAGGATGAACAAAAACCTTCGGATACATTAACACCATCCGAGCAAATAGAAATCGGCTATCAGCGTATCCGGGAAGAGCTTGAAGAAGAATTGCTGGCTAAAATCAAAGAATCATCACCTGCATTTTTTGAACGTTTGGTGGTAGAACTCTTAGTGGCGATGGGTTACGGCGGATCACGAAAGGATGCCGGTCAAACCTTGGGCCAATCAGGCGATGGCGGTGTAGACGGCGTTATAAAGGAAGATCGATTGGGTCTTGATGCTATTTACATTCAAGCCAAGCGTTGGGAGAGCGTAGTTGGCAGACCGGAAATTCAAAAATTTGCCGGTGCATTACAAGGACAACGCGCCAAAAAAGGTGTTTTCATTACTACCTCCGGTTTCACTAAGGAAGCGTCTGAGTATGTTGCAATGATTGAAAATCGTATAGTGCTCATCGGCGGCAAACAGTTAACAGGCCTGATGATCGATTTTGGCGTAGGAGTTTCAAAAATCGCCAGCTATGATGTCAAGCGTATAGATTCGGATTACTTTGAAGAGTGATAAAGAAAAATCCAAACCATGAGTTGGAATACTGCTGTACTAAATTAGGACTTACATTATGATTCAAGACGATATTATCAACGAATTACAATATATCCCTGAAGCCAAGCTCATAGAACTTTACGATCTTATCCATTACTTCAGGCTAGGACTTGATAACGAAGCTGCAATGCAAGCTTTTCCAGAAAAGCATTTTGCAATTGATGAGACAATGTGTTTAAACACCTTGGAAAAAATAACACAAGGTGACTTTTCGAATTTTAGTGAAATCGATGATGTGGACGCACACATTGAAAATCTAAGAAATGAAATTAATTAAAAACACATAAATTAAAAGGCGCGCTTAAAGAGTTTTATTCATGTAGCCTAAGCCATGATTACCGGATTATTTGTATTTTTCTGATACAAGATGAAACGATTGTCTTGGTGGATATAGGCAGTCATAACGAAGTTTATTGATTATTTGACACATAAAAGTATACGGTTTGCGCCCTACCCGATTTAATCACAATAAAGATCCTCGAAAATGAAATCAACGCCAGCCTTACGCGGTGAGTTATACAAAAAGTCATGCAATTACCTGCCGGTCATGAAACTAAGGTTATTGTATTGGCGATGCAAGAGTTGATAAATAAATAAAGTTGCAGCGCTAAAATCTTAGACGGGCGAGGTTAATCTCGCTATGGACATTGATAAATAATGCATACAATGATGGATAGCGCCATATCGACAGACTATTTTAAAAAGCTGCTGCACGTACCAAACTCTACATACGTTGAATAACAAACCACCATGACCCCAGAACAATTCAATCACTACGCCCAACAAGGCTACAACCGCATTCCTGTCAGCCGTCAAGTGCTGGCCGATCTGAATACGCCGCTCAGCGCTTATCTGAAACTGGCCGACGGCGCCTACTCCTATTTATTTGAATCCGTACACGGCGGCGAGCAATGGGGACGTTATTCCATCATCGGCTTGCCTTGTAAAACCATCGTCAGGATTACCGGCAAGGACATCCGCCTGGAACAAGACGGCGAATTACTGGAAACTCTCACCCTCGATAACCCGCTGGACTGGATAGAACAGTTTAAAGCCCGTTACAAGGTGCCGGATATTGCCGAATTGCCACGCTTTAACGGCGGACTGGTCGGCTATTTCGGTTATGAAACCATCCGTTACATCGAGCCGCGTTTGTGCGGCGTCGAAAAACCGGACCCGATAGAGGCGCCCGACATTCTATTGATGGTGTCTGAAGAAATACTGGTGTTTGATAACCTGTCCGGCAAAATGCTGCTGCTGACCCACGCCAATCCTGAAGAGACGGACGCCTTTGACCGCGCCCTGGCACGCCTGGAGGCGTTATGCGTCAAGCTGCGCGAAATGCAGGCCAAACCGAAGACGCATATTAGTCCCAAAAAAGTGCAGGAAAGCGATTTTGTCTCGGGATTTACCCAACAGGGTTTTGAAGCTGCCGTACTGAAAGCCAAAGACTACATTAACGACGGCGACATTATGCAGGTCGTGCTGTCGCAGCGCATGACCATTCCTTATAACGCCTCGGCGCTGGATTTATACCGCAGTTTGCGCTGCCTGAATCCGTCGCCCTATATGTTTTACCTGAACCTGGACGATTTTCATATCGTCGGCTCGTCACCGGAAATCCTGGTCAGACTGGAAGATAATACCGTCACCGTGCGCCCGATTGCCGGCACCCGTCGGCGCGGCGCCACACAGGAACTGGATCTGGCACTGGAACAGGAATTACTGGCCGACCCCAAAGAACTCGCTGAACACCTGATGCTGATCGACCTGGGCCGCA
>SXIP01000015.1 GCA_005772825.1 Methylococcaceae bacterium
GCAGATGCCGGTGATGGACGGTCTTGAGGCGACGCGCAGAATCAGGGAGCTGCCTGACGGTCGCGCCATTCCGATCCTGGCTATGACGGCTAACGCTTTTGAGGAAGACCGTAAGCGTTGCGAAGAGGCGGGAATGAATGGCTTTATTGCCAAGCCGGTTGATCCTGAACGGCTGCGCGCCGCTTTGGCAAGCTGGATTCCCGAGCGCGATTCCGGTATTGATGGAACGGCGCGGAAATCTTTGCCCTCGGCTGGTGATTCCGTTGATGAAAACCCCGGCGTAACGAAACAAATCGATACGGCGAAGGGCCTGATGTTTATCGGCGGAAACGTTTCCAGTTACCACCGTTTATTGGGCAAATTCGCGGAAACGCATGCCGGTGATGCACAACAGCTTGAGCGTATGGTGAATGAGGGAGAGCTTGCCGGGGCGGAATTGGTCGCCCATTCACTCAAGGGAATAGCGGCGACGCTGGGTATGGAGGACATTCGTAAAATCACCATGAGTCTTGAACATAAGATACATCGGGGTCTTGGTAAAGATGATTTGTCGGCTGATATAGCGGCCTTGACAGTCGCTTTGCATGCCGCTGTTAAGGAAATCATGAGCATTTTATCCGGCGATAAAAAAACGGCTAATGCCAAATTAGGCAATACAACGCTCAAGGACAGGGTGATTCAATTAAAAGAGTGCCTGGAAAAAGGCGATATGAACGCTTATTTAATGTGGCACGACTTGGCGTCACCTCTATCCGAAGTCATCGGAGACGAACAGGTTGCATCGCTGGGTCGCCAGATCGACGGCTTTGACTTTCCCGGAGCGCATGCCAGCTTATGCGTCATTATTGCAGATCACCCGGAATTGATGCTGTCCTGAAGTAAATATAGAAAATATTGTTCGACTGGCTCGTTAACCGGCGACGGTTGCCGGCGAACACGCAGCCAAACAGATTGTAGACATTGACGACCACAGCAGCTGAAATATAGCCGTTCAGTTATACATATGGACAGCCAGCCAGACGGTATTGATGTCAGCCGGTGTCCATTCAACACGGTGTCTGGTGTGAGCCGGGATTAATAAATAATCGCCGGCGCTCAGTTGTATTATGCGGTCCGGTTCATAAAGCAGCGTCGCCTGCCCCTGCAATACGATGACCCATTCATCCCAGTCCTGATCATACCACTGCCCGGCGGCAGTAACATGGCCTTTGGAGATGATGCGTTCAATGCGCATAGACTCGCGCTGGAAAATACAGTCGAACAGTTCGTCGGGTATCTGCTCGGGAATGGCGGCAAAAATATTGGCGGTATCGGCTTTCATGGCATGTTTAGCGACGGTTATATGCAAAGGCTGCTGTACGTACGTGAAATATTTTACAGCGTAATTTTTTCGCCCACTTTGGGAATCTCTGCACGCCAACCAGTGCGCTGAAAACAGGTTTGCAGTGATAATGCAGCGGTTTTCTCGCCATGAATCAAATACAGGCGGGGCTTGGGATTTTTAAAGTGACTCGCCCACTGTAGTAACTGGCTTTGATCGGCATGAGCGCTGAGCGCACCGAGCGTATGCACGGTGGCGGCGATATTGATTTCGGCGCCTAAAATTTTCAAATACTTCTTTTTGCCTTCAACCAGGGTTCGCCCCAAAGTGCCTTCCGCCTGGAAGCCGGCAATGATGATATGGGCATTATGCCGCCATAAATTATATTTGAGGTGATGGCGAATCCGCCCGCCGTTACACATGCCGCTGCCGGCGATAATAATGGCGCCGCCGGTAATTCGGTTGACGGCCATCGATTGTTCGGCGGTCTCGGAAAAAACCAGGCCCGGCAGCCAGGCTTGCCAGCCTTGCGGCGCTATTTCGGTAAATTCGGGATCGTCAATATTAAATAAGTGTGTATTATCCGCATAGATTTCACTGGCTCTGATCGCCATCGGGCTATCCAGATAAATTTGCTGTTGCGGCAAATTGCCCTGCCGTTGCAGCTTGCCCAGCCAATAAATCAGGTCTTGGGTGCGTCCGACCGCAAAAGCCGGGATAATCACATTGCCGCCGCTTGCCGCCGCTTCCGCCAAGGTCTCACGCAATTCCTCGAGGGTATTTTCGAGCGGTTTATGGTCACGGTCGCCGTAGGTGGATTCGAGCAACAACACGTCCGCCTCCGTTATTACGGTCGGGTCACGCAATAAAGGCGAATTCGGGTTGCCGAGGTCACCGGAGAAAACCAGTGTCTTGGTTTCATGCCGGTCTTCGATGCGCAAGCGTACGATGGATGAACCCAGTATGTGTCCCGCCTCGTGGAAAGACACCGTGATTCCCGGCAGGATCTGCCTTTCATTGTTGTAAGCAACCGGCTGCCTGAGTTCCAGCAGGGCTTTTACATCGTCCAGTTCATACAGCGGTTCCAGCAGCTTTTTTCCTGCCCGTTGCCGACGTTTGTTTTCCCATTCGGTATCTCTCAATTGCAGATGCACGGCATCGGTCAGCATCAGCTCCAGCAGCGAAAAACTGGCTTCGGTCAGAAACACCTTGCCGTTAAAACCGTCCTTGACCAATTTGGGCAAGCGCCCGCAATGGTCAAGATGGGCGTGCGACAGCACAACCGCGTCAATGCCCGCTGGATCAAACGGGAAATCGGCTTCATTCTGCTTTTCCGTTTCTTTCGAGCCTTGAAACAATCCGCAGTCCAGCAACAGGCGGCTTGAGCCGGTTTCCAACAAATAGCAAGAACCGGTAACCTGTCCGGTGGCGCCTAAGAAAGTGAGACTGGTCATGATGTTACCTGCTGTTGTCAGAGTTTTTAGGAAATTATGTTTTTGGCTAAAATCAGGGACGGTATTTTTAGCCGCCGATATTCATCGTTAAAGTGGCGTACCCACTAATACACAAGTAAAATAGTCACTTTTCCGGTTAAAAGATCAACAGAACGTTCGTTGTTTAGTCGACATTCATCGATTTATCTCTATCAAAACAGCCTGTTGGTGTTAGTATTGCCGCGTTTATAGCGCAGTACTGATTATTTTAATAGGCGTGTATTTTATATAGCTATACTTGGCGACGGTGTAACCGCTCAAAGTATAAGTATACTGGCTAAAGTCATAATAGAGAGAGTGATAATAATGGGGCTAATCATGCTTAACATTACAACATTGTTTTTTGCGCAATCAGGCGGGGTTGAATCCTGGAATTTTAAAACAGGGATTAGCCGGTGCGTACCCGGACTATTAATGTTTTGCTTTCTGAGCATGCCTGTACAGCCATTGCTGGCGGCGGAACAGGTTATTAACCAGAATGTTCCTGTCGTCAATGAAATTCCGCTTGTTCTGGCTTCAAAGCAGCATCCTTACCTGACGCAAGCCGATTTTTCAAATCGCGCCGAAGATATGGACGCGCTTTATAAAACCGCAAATTACCAGCCTCTCTGGCTCGGCAATGCCAATTCAGAAAAAAATATCGGCGAAGTGCTCGCTCTGCTGGAAGCGGCGCAGGACCACGGCTTGAATGCGGCCTCTTATGATGTCCTTGCCTTGAAGACGAAGCTGCCGACGGCTTTAAGTTTGGCGCCGGATGCCTATAAAGACCGGGCGCTCTACGATACGGCGCTCAGCTTGTCATTATTGCGCTTTTTGCATGATTTGCATTATGGCCGCGTCAATCCGCACGGGATTAATTACCATCTGAAGCTAAGGGAAAAAAAGCTGATTGATTTACCGGCACTGATAAATTCCAGTCTGGCTCAGAATACGCTTCCATCCCTGCCTGTGCAGGTGGAGCCGAAATTACAGCAATATCAGAAATTGAAAACCGCGTTGGCGAGTTATCGCCAACGGGCTGCGAATTCAGTTCCCTTTGAACTGGTTTTTAAAAAAGCCATACGCCCCGGTGAGACGATTCCGCAGTTTCAGGAACTGCATCAATTTTTAGTGCATTCAGGCGATTTGCCCGCAGAAACAAGTGAAATCAGCGCGGAAAAACCGACCCGCTACACCGGCGAAATCGTTGTCGGGATTAAAAAGTTCCAGCAACGGCATGGACTGGCGGCAGACGGCATTATCGGCAAAGGAACGGCCGAGGCGATTAATGAACCCATCAAGCAAAGAATATCGCAAATTGAATTGGCGATGGAAAGACTGCGCTGGTTACCTGAATTTAGCGCCGGTCCTTCGATTATTGTCAATATTCCGGCTTTCCAGTTATGGGCATTTGATGATATTGATGTACCTAATACAGAACTGACCAATATGCGCGTGGTTGTCGGTAAGGCAATGGAAAACCAGACGCCTGTACTGATGGCGGAAATGAGCTTCATTGATTTTATGCCTTACTGGAATGTTCCTTACAACATCGTAAAAAATGAAATCCTGCCAAAGCTGCTTAAAAATCCGGGTTACCTAGCCAAGGAAAATATGGAAATGGTTTCTCGGTCAGGCGTTGTCGGCCTTAACGGCACTACGCTCGCCCAGCTTAAGCTAGGTTCGGTAAGAATCCGCCAGCGTCCCGGAAAAAAGAATGCTTTGGGTAAGGTGAAATTTATTTTTCCCAATAAAGAGGATGTGTATTTACATGACACGCCATCCACTTCCTTATTTAGCCGCTCGCGCAGGGATTTTAGCCACGGCTGTGTGCGGGTTGCAAATCCTGAAGGCTTGGCGGAGTTTGCGCTTAAAAACCAATGGAGCAAGGAGACCATACAAAAAGCGCTGCACACACCCAAAAACCAGCGTGTCGTGTTAAAGAAACCAATACCGGTATTATTTTTCTATACGACAGCGTTTTTTGACCACGAGGACAAACTGGTCTTTTATCCCGATATTTACGGTCATGATACGGTGTTGCTGGAAGCACTTAAAAAGACCGAAGATTTATCCGACCAAGCTATTTTTGCAGCACCGCCTCTGCCACCTGTAACAGCTCCGAAGCCGTCCGAAGGTGTAGCCATTGAGACGGAAACAAAAGCGGTTGAACCAACGGCAACGCTGATAAAAGCGGATGAGCGGATGGGAATAACGGCACAGGGAGATGAGACTAAAAATGTGACGGAAGCGACAACGAAACCAGTGGAAATAACAAAACTGGTAGAAGCCGCCAAGCCTTCAGATGTAACGAAACCCGACGAAACCACAAAACAATAGCATGAGAGAGAATGCCCGCGTTAAACGCGGGCATTCTCGAAAAGTCGTCCTACCAGGTCCTGATTTCACCGGTGTCCAAATGGACAAAATTGGCGCGTGGATAATAACCTACACCACCCTGCCTCATGGCCAAGGCAGCGTTTCTGATCATTCTTGTATCCAATCCCTCAATACGAATATCTATCGCCCGTCCTTCCATGTGCAGGCTGTGTTTTGCAACCCTATGGCTTTGTTGACGAAGATGCGCATTGGTATAGGGTGAGCGATAACCTGAGATGACATGAAAAGGTTTATTAACGTCCAGGTTTCTTTTCAAATCGTATAACTGGTCCAGTAATGCGGTATCAACGGGATGAACTTCATCCGTATGGTAATCACGAAACAGGTAGCTGATTTCTTCCAAGGCTTCCTTGATATACCGACCCTGTTCAAAGTAAGTCAGGGACAATTTATCGCCGGTATTGGTATTATGTAAGCTCAGGTCCTTATATATAGCGTTATAGGTTTGAGCAGTGCGATACACTTCAGCAGGTTGATGAACGTGAGTGGAATGACGGACTTGAACGGAATGATGGCTGTGTGAATGGTGGCCGTGTGCAGGGTGACTGCTGTGTGAATGATGATGGCTGTGTGAATGATGACTGTGAGCAGAGTGACGTGCTGAAGATTTGTGGTAGACGTGTCGAACCGCTGCCGATGCAATCCCGGAGCCACTGATTGTCAGTAAGGAGCCACAAGCCAATTGTTTCAGGAATTTGCGTCTTGATGCGATGGCGTGATCTTCGTCATCCGCCGGGTTTTTTAAGGTATGATTATTCATGTTGTACACTTTTAAAGCCATTTGTGACATTTTGCACTAAGTAGTCTTAACAAAATCTTAAATGGAACTTTAATCTATTGTGCAGTCCGACTTTTTCGATCATGTTCGCACGGGAGTTTCGTTGAGCTTTCGCAATCTGTTAATGTTGCTGTACAGAGTCCCGCTCTATGAGTTATCTTTCCGAACACCGTACTGTTAAAGGATGATGCCACTATGCGTAAAAAAACCATTAAGCCCTCCGCTTACCTGACTGAAGTCAAAACGCTTTCGGACCGGATCGTCAAGGCTCAGCAACCCATCCGCATTCTGGATGCCATTAAATGGGATGAAAACATCAAACAGGCTTTTTTTAAGGATGATTGCAAAAAGCCGCCTGACGTAACGCCGGATTATTATTCAAGACGGCCACTGGGTTTTGACCCGAACGAAAAGAAACACGAGTTTTACCAGATTGAGCGGGATTTGGTACGCAAGCTCGGCCAGCTTAATCCGCTTAGCGTTATCATGCGCCGGATTTGCCGCGAATACCAGGATGTGGTCTATATGCTGGAGGCCAGAGGTACTCCCACATTTTCAAATATTTCCCAGGAATTGTACGGCTCTTCACAAGATGTTTTCCATGTCGGCGACCCGACTATCGCGACACTGGGCAGTATGATGGAAGGTACGCTGTCGCAATTATTACAGCTGGATTTCTTGACCGAAGAACCCAAGACCATCAATGCAAAAGATGCGGTAGCCATTCTTAACGAAAAAATTGAAAGCGTCTTACCCAATAACGGCCTGCGCGCGATGATCAGCGACGGTATTATCGCCGATGCGGCGGCGGGTACCGATTATGTCAAGTTGCGCGCGGATGCCTTGTTTAATATGCGCGACCTGCGCGTACTGGAGGTTCATGAGGTCTGGGTCCATCTGGGGACGACCCTCAACGGCCTGGCGCAGCCATATTGCACATTTCTCGGTAAGGGGCCGCCTTCTGCGACCGTGACTCAGGAGGGGCTAGCGGTGTTGATGGAGATATTGACATTCAGTTCGACGCCCAAACGACTGATGAGTTTGATTAACCGGGTACGCGCAATCACACTGGCCGAAGAAGGCGCGGATTTTATGGATATTTTCGCCTTTTTTAAGGCGAAAGGTCTGGATAACGAGGAAAGTTATACGCTCAGCAGCCGCGTATTCAGGGGTAGCAGCCCGGATGGATTGCCGTTTACCAAGGACCTGACTTATATCAAGGGCTTCGTGTTGACCTATAATTTCATGCGTCTGGCAGTCAACAAGGGCAAGCCGGATCGTATTCCGCTGCTGTTTTGCGGTAAAACCATGATCGAGGACATGAAAGTGCTGGTTGACTTGGTTGAAGAAGGCACGGTTATACCGCCGTTGTTTTTGCCGCCGCAATTCAGGGACCTGATGGGGCTGTCGGCCTGGATGAGTTTCAGCCGCTTTATGACGACGCTCAATTTCCGGCAACTGGAACAGGATTACGCCAATATATTGTAAGCGGCTTTATTTGGAATAGTTGTAAGGCAACTCGCAATAAATAGCCTCCACCCCATCGTTCCCACGCTCCGGCGTGGGAATGCAGATGCCAACGCTCCAGCGTTGTGTAAAATTATAAATAACCATGACTTATATGGTTTTATATTTCGCGACGCTGGAGCGTCTATACTGCATTCCCACGCCGGAGCGTGGGAACGATACCGTGTTTGGGAGGTTATTTTTTGCCAGTTGCCTAAGGTAACCCGCAAAAAATAATCCCCATCACAATGCCGATTTCCGCTGGTTCCCAAGCTCTAGCTTGGAAATCAGCAAACTGACCCGCCAGGGTACACACATTAAATAATCAATTACACTAACTCCCCTCTCCCTCAGGGAGAGGGGTTGGGGGAGAGGGGAAACACAGTGCATATTCACATTTTAGGTATTTGCGGAACATTTATGGGTGGCATTGCCGTGATCGCACGGCAAATGGGCTTTCAGGTCAGCGGTTCGGACCAGAACGTCTATCCGCCCATGAGCACGCAACTGGAAGAGCAGGGCATTCAATTGATGGAAGGCTATCGCCCTGAAAACCTGGACGGCAATCCTGATCTGGTCGTTATCGGCAACGCGATGTCGCGCGGTAACCCGGAAGTTGAAGCGGTGCTGAATAGAGGCCTGAACTATGTATCAGGGCCGCAGTGGCTGGCCGAACAGGTGTTACGGAATAAATGGGTGCTGGGCGTGGCCGGTACCCACGGTAAAACCACGACAACCAGCATGCTGAGCTGGATACTTGAGCATCAGGGCTTTAAGCCGGGCTTTTTGATCGGCGGTATTCCGTTAAATTTTGGTATTTCGGCGCGTCTTGGCGACTCCGATTTTTTTGTCATTGAAGCTGATGAATATGACTCGGCCTTTTTCGACAAACGCTCCAAATTTGTCCACTATCGCCCGCGCACCGCGATACTGAATAATCTTGAATTTGACCATGCCGATATTTTTCCCGACCTGGACGCCATCAAAAAGCAATTCCATCATCTGGTCAGAACGATTCCCGGTGAGGGCCTGATTATCAGCCCTGCCTGTGATAACAATATCAACGATGTACTGGCGATGGGTTGCTGGACGCCGAAAGCCAAAACCGCTATTGATGCAGACGCGTTATGGCAGGCGTCATTACTCAAGCCCGACGGCAGCCAATTCAACGTGCTGTTTGACAATCAGCAACAAGGTTGCGTCGATTGGTCGTTAACCGGCGAGCATAATGTTTACAACGCCTTGTCCGCGATTGCCGCGGCAAAACATGTCGGCATCCTGCCCAAAGATGCGATAAGCGCGCTCGGGCAATTCAGGAACGTCAAACGGCGCATGGAAGTCATCGCCAGAATCAATGGCGTGACCTTGTACGATGACTTCGCGCATCATCCGACCGCGATTGAAACGACACTGGACGGTTTGCGCAAACGCGTGCAGCAGGAACGCATTGTCGCCATCGTGGAGCCGCGTTCAAATACGATGCGCATGGGCGTGCATACGGAAACACTGGCAAATTCGTTAAGGGACGCGGATTTGGCAATTATTTACCAGCCCGAAAACATGAACTGGGATTTAAGCGCGTTGAAACAATATGCAGAAAATATCGAAATCTGCCATTCACTGGATGACATCATTACCAGGCTCAAACTGGAAGCGCATTCCGGCGGACATTTTGTAATGATGAGCAACGGCAGTTTTGGCGGACTCTATCAACGCTTGCAGGAGGCTTTAAGCTAACTTGCAAAAATATACCGCCACTCAGCTTTGCCAGCCGCCACCCAGTGCCTTGTACAGCGCGACCAGGCTGTTTGAAAGCTTGGCTGAGCTGGCGGCCAGATTACTCTGGCTTTGATAGAGCGCCTGTTGGCTTGCCAAGACATCGATAAACGCCGTCAAGCCTTTCCGGTAGCGCTCGTTAGCCAATTGCACAGCCAGTTGGTTGGCCGCAACGGCTTTGGTCAGCGATTGCTGGCGTTGTTGTTCCTTGCTATAGGCGATCAGGGCGTCTTCCACTTCCTTGAAAGCGCCCAGTACGGTCGATTGATAAGTCAAAAACGCCAGCTCGGATTGCGCTTCCTTGCTTTTGATGGCCGCCTTGAGTCGTCCCCAATTGAAAATGGGCACGGTTAAAGTCGCCGCTGTCGACCATGATTTACCGACAGGGGTTAAATCGCTGATGCGCATATTTTGCAAACCCAGAAATGCGGACAGGTTGATTTTCGGATACAGCTCGGCGGTCGCTACGCCAACAAGGGCGCTGGCGGCTGCCATTTGCCGTTCGGCGCGGCGTATATCCGGCCTGCGTTTTAACAGTTCGGACGGCAAATCGGGAATTATTGCGGCGGTAACGCCCGGAATGTCGCCTGGCCGGTCAAGCCTGGCCAGCAGCGCACCGGGTTCCCGGCCCAGCAATACGCTCAGGGCATAGATCGACTGTCGGGCAAGGGTTTCATAAACCGGCAATTGCGCCTGTGTAGCGGCAAGCTGAGCTTGGGCTTCGGTCACTTCCAGCATGCTGGTCAGTCCTGATTGCTCGCGAATTTCGGTCAGCGACAAGGTGTCCTGCTGGGCGGCCACGTTCTCAGTCGTTATTTTCACCAGTTGTTGATTGGCGCGCAGCTCGATATAGTTGCGGGCGACCTCGCCCAACAACGTCACCAGCACATCACGGCTGCTTTCCTCTTCACCGGCCAGGGTCGCATCGGCGGCCTCCAGCGCGCGCCGGGCGCCACCGAAGAAATCCAGTTCCCACTGCGCGTCAAAGCCCATTTGAAAAATGTTGATCAGCTGGTTACCGACGCCAAAGCCGCCTGCCGCAGACGTTGCGCCGCCGGTTTGGGAGGAGCCGGCGGATGAGTTATTGAGCCGTCGATTGACATTGCTTCTGGCGCTCAATGCCGGCAAGCCCGCGGCGAAAGTGACGGCGCGCTGGGCGCGGGCATCTTTGACACGGGCCAACGCCTGTTTCAAGTCCAGGTTGGCGTTAGTCGCATCGGTGATTAATTGATTCAGTATGGGGTCGTTGAAGGTTTCCCACCATTTAATAAGCGCTTCGGTTTTGGTTGGTTTGACTGTTGGCGTATGCCATTGTTTGGGCACAGGCACAACCGGGGTTTTATAATCAGGGCCGACGGCACAAGCGGATAACAGTAGCGCCAGCCCAGACGTAAGCAGGCGGTAGCTCATGACGACGAGCCTCCGGCATCGGGACGGATTTGCTGAGTCTCGCCGGAAGAATCATCCTGCGCTTCGATGAAAACATCCATCTGTTGGCCGACATAGACCGGCAGTTGATCGCGGTTGAAGCTGTACAGGGCCTGCAATACGCGCATATCGACCCGTTCGGTGCTGTCTCCGGTCAGCGACTTTTTCGGTATTACATAGGGCTCTACATAAGCCAGTTCCAGGTCCGCCTTAAAATTCCGGTTACCGCGCAGATAAGCGACGGCTTTGCTGCGCCTGTCGAATCGCCAGGCGTCATTTTCGTCGATGTCTACCCGTACATGCAGTTGATCCAGATTGCCCAGTACCAGTAAAGCCGTGTTTAAAGCCCCGGCCTGCGCGAATTCACCGGGCCGCACATTGATTTGCAAGACCACGCTGTCTACCGGTGCGCGAATGATCAGTCTGTCCAGCGTGGTTTGAGTATTGGCCAGATTCGCTTCGGCTTGTTGGACAAAAGCCAGCGCGCTGTCCAGTCTGGCTTTGGCAATCGCCAGCGCGTTACGGCGCTTGAGTAATTCCTCGGCGCTGATGGCGCGCCGGTCGGTGACGGCTTCGGCCAGACCGTTCAATGATTTGCTGTCGCTGAGCGAGGCTTTGGCAATGCTGACATCTGCTTGGGCTTTCGCCAGGTCGGCGCGCTTGATCATCAATTCGGCAACGGTATCGCGATCATCCAGGTAAAAAAGCGGCGCACCGGCTTTGACCTTATCGCCGACTTTGACGGCAACGCTCGTTACGATACGCGATAACGGCGTGCCGACGGCAATGTTCTGGCTTTTCGCTTCGATAATGCCGGAACCGGCGATAAAGGTTTTAAACGGCGCAGAGGCGGGTTCTGCAACGGCTTGCGCTACCGGCATCGGTTGGTTGCTACTGACCACGGTGTACGATGCAAAAAGAAATCCGGCAGCGGCCAGAATAGGGAGTGTGTACTTGATTTGCATAGCGCCTCCGGGAATTAAAACGGTTATTTAAGTGCGGCAGTGGAATTTGCCACTTTGACAATATGCCCATCGTCCATTTCAGCAATACGGTCGGCAAAATTAAAGATTCGGGCATCATGGGTGACGATGACCAGCGCGCGATCTTTATGCAAGGCGACGTCTTTCAGCAAGGTCATGACATGCTGCCCGCTTTCATGGTCAAGCGCGCTGGTCGGTTCATCGCAAACGATGAGCCGCGGACTATGCACCAGCGCTCGGGCAATCGCGAC
>SXIP01000191.1 GCA_005772825.1 Methylococcaceae bacterium
AATCGCCGTTCGCTGAACAGGTCAAGCAGTCCAACGGGTGATCCGAGATGTACAGTTCCATAATGCCGCGACGGACATCCGCCAGCTTTTTATTCTGGGTGGTTACTTTTAAACCTTCTGCAACCGGTGTTGTACAGGAGGCGGGCATTCCCCGCCCGCCTTCAATCTGTACTACACACAGTCGACAGGAACCGAACGGTTCAATACTGTCGGTTGCGCATAATTTAGGAATGTCAATCCCGATACTTGATGCCGCTCGCATGATCGACGTGCCGACAGGCGCTTTGACCTGAAAACCGTCAATTTCGAGAGTGACTAACTGATTCGCTGTGCTGGCAGGCGTGCCAAAATCTTTTTCTTTATTGATTGACATGGGGAATTCCTCTAAATATTTATCAGACAGCTTCGGCTTTATCTTTTATCCCGAAATCTTCAGGAAAATGATTTAAAGCACTCAGCACAGGATAAGGCGTCATACCGCCTAATGCACAGAGAGAGCCATTAAGTAAGGTATTGCAAAGGTCTCGTAACAAAGGGATGTTTTTATCCAGATCGCGACCGGCAATAATATCGTCTATAACTTCATAGCCACGGGTAGAGCCTATGCGGCAAGGAGTGCATTTGCCGCAAGATTCGATGGCGCAAAATTCCATGCTGTATCTGGCCATTTCCGCCATATCGACGGTATCATCAAAAACAACAATACCGCCATGCCCCAATACCGCCCAGATGGCAGCGAAAGCCTCATAATCCAAAGGCGTATCAAATTGTGATTCGGGTAAATAAGCGCCCAAAGGACCGCCCACTTGAACCGCTCGAATGGGGCGACCGGAAGCCGAACCGCCACCGAAATCATACAGCAGTTCACGCAGGGTTAAACCGAAGGCCAGTTCAACCAAGCCGCCGTGTTTGATATTACCGGCCAATTGCAACGGCAAGGTGCCGCGCGAACGTCCCATACCGAAATCGCGGTAATAATCCCCGCCTCTATCCAGAATGATCGGCACAGAAGCCAGTGAAATAACATTATTGACGACAGTCGGCTTGCCGAACAAACCGCTGATAGCAGGCAGTGGTGGCTTAAAACGCACCAAGCCGCGCTTGCCTTCCAGGCTTTCCATCAATGATGTTTCTTCGCCGCAAATGTAAGCACCGGCGCCTAATCTGACTTCAAGATCAAATTTTTTACCGCTGCCTTGTATGTCAGCGCCCAGATAACCGGCTTGATAGGCCTTTTCAATAGCGGTATTCAGTGCGACATGGGCGTACGGGTATTCCACCCGTAAATAGATATAGCCTTGTGTAGCACCAACAGCGATACCGGCAATAGTCATGCCTTCGATCAAGACAAAAGGATCGCCTTCCATAACCATGCGGTCTGAAAATGTCCCGGAATCGCCCTCGTCAGCATTGCAGATAATGTATTTTTGTTCGGACGGCGTGTTAAGAACGGTATTCCATTTAATACCGGTTGGAAAAGCCGCACCGCCTCTGCCGCGCAAACCTGAATCGGTCACGGCCTTGACAATATCAGCCTGGGGCAGTTTTAAAGCGTTGCTTAAACCGCGATAGCCGTCATTGGCGATATAGTCGTCCAGACTGACGGGATCGGTAAGGCCGATACGGGCAAAGGTCAGGCGCTGTTGTTTTTTCAGGTAATCCAGTTCTTCGGTCAAACCTAAACACAAGGGATGTGAACCGCCTTGTGTAAAATTCGCATCAAACAGGCCTGCAACGTCGCCGGTCTGTACCGGGCCGTAAGCTACCCGGCCGTTTTCTGTAAGCACTTCAACCAAAGGCTCCAGCCAGAACATGCCTCTTGAACCGTTACGAATCAAGCGAATATCAAGACTTCTTTTGGCCGCTTCGTTGGCGATAGCGGTAGCGACACGGTCAGCGCCGAGAGAAACAGCGCTGGAATCACCAGGGACATAAATCGTGATACTCATGCCAGTTCCTCCACTTCATTGAGGGCTGCATCAAAACTGTTTGCAGACACCCGTCCATAAATCTCGTTGTCGATTTGCATTGCCGGTGAGCAGGCGCAATTACCCAGACAATATACCGGCTCCAAGGAAAACTTCCCATCGGCTGTCGTTTCGTGAAAATCAATGCCTAAACGGGTTTTAACATGCTCTTCCAGTTGCTTGCTACCCATCGACTGGCAGGATTCGGCGCGGCACAGGTGAATGGTGTGCTTGCCGGGAGCTGTCTTGCGAAAATAGTGATAAAAACTGATGACCCCATGGACTTCAGCGCGTGAGAGGTTAACCGTTTTTGCAATATCCGCAACGCTTTCAGGCGGTATATAACCCAATGCATCTTGTATGCCATGCAGAATAGGTAAAAGTGCGCCCGGTTTGTCTTTGAGAGCGGTGGTTATTGCTTGCACCGTTGATTGAATGGAGCCTGTTTCTGTCATGTTTATCTCGCTATGGTGAATCCATCCGTCAAAACAACACGCATCCATAAGTGTTGCATCACTGTATAAACGCTAGCATAGCATAAGAACTTTTGTGTGTAAAAACACTGGAAAACACGACTGTTTTCATTGCAGCTTTTTATGATGATTCCTGGACTCCGGGGATTGTATTAATGTCTATTTGTCATAAGCAGATTTCACTGTGGCAAGGTCGAAGCTCTTGGCAGCTAAGGCAAACACGCTTATTCTTCAATAGTCCATATGGAGCAAACAGGTTTGATTAATCATCAATGACTACTTTGCTAATATTTCAGTTGGCTGGTTTTAATAAACTATGAGTGTGTCTACATTCAGCTATTAGCGATTCATCCTAATCAATTTGTTCATAAACATTTTTAGTAAAACGCGGCGAGCAGACAGCCAAAAATATCAGTTCCTCAGCGCCGGTATTGGTAATTCGCTGTGGGCATAATGGCGGGATGAGGACGACATCGCCGGCTGATACGGGTTGAGGGGGCAGTTCGGCGATTTCGACTTCGGCGCTGCCGGAAAGAATGACGTAGCGTTCGATGACGCCTTTTAATCGGTGAAGTTTCGTGGTCACGCCGGGCATAACCCTGACTCTGGCAATCGACACATCGGGGTCGGCGGGCGAGTTGGATAATTCCAGAATAAAGCAGTCTTCTTCAAAGTAATATTCTTCGGCTTCGTTGGCTTTCAGGATCTGTGCTTGCATAGTGTGATTATGTGTTTGGGATGTGCTTATCTCTCGGATTCTTTTTTTGCGACTTTATCGCGCAAATAAACCGGCATGGCTTTTTCCACGGGTACTGCCAGGCCTTGTTCAAATCCTCTTGCACCCAGGCGTGCAATCGCGCCTGCTCTGGGTAACAAATCGGTTTGGCAGCGATTGACCCTACCGACCAATTGAGTCATGAGTTCATGCCGGTAAACGCCCCAGCCGGAACCGATGCCGACACCGTCAATATCGGGAAATTCGATCATTTCAGCGGGCGTTACCGCTTCCCGGCCTATCAATTCGGCATAGCCCGTTTCATTGCGTTGATAGACGCCCCAGAAAATCTCGCCCATACGGGCATCCATCGCGACAAAAGCCATCTTGCCGTTCAGGTCGTCGTCATTGTGGTCAAAAAAATCCTGGGCGATGGCCGCCAGAGTCGAAATGGGCACTACGGGCAAGTCGGCGCCAAAAGCGATGCCCTGAATAATGCCGGTGGCGATGCGCACGCCGGTAAACGATCCGGGGCCGCAACCGAACGCCAGGGCGTCAAGGTCAAGCGGCGTTAATCCAGCGTCTGCCATTAAACCATCGATCATCGGCAAAATCAGTTTGGTGTGTTCCTTAGGCGCGAGTGCAAAGCGTTCGGTGATCTCGCCGTCAATATATAATGCCGCCGAACAGGCTTCGGTTGCGGTTTCTACGGCCAGTAATTTCATGATTTGCCCTCGTGCTGAAAGAATGCCTGTACGTCCGCAATATCACGGGTGCGCTTCATGGCGGGGACGCTGTCTAAAAACAGTTGTCCATAAGATCGTTTTAACAAACGCGGGTCGCACACCATTAACACGCCCCGGTCAGTGACGTCGCGAATCAATCGGCCTATGCCTTGCCGTAAGGCAATCACGGCGGTAGGCAGTTGATGTTCGAAAAACGGATTTTTGCCTTGTTGCGTCATGGCGTCCAGGCGTGCTTTCAGCACCGGATCGCCCGGCGATGAGAACGGCAGTTTGTCGATGATGACGCAAGATAAGGCTTCACCGCGGACGTCCACGCCTTCCCAGAAACTCGATGTACCCAGCAAAACGGCATTGCCGGCTTTTTTAAACTGTTCCAGTAATTGGGATTTGGGGCGGCTGCCCTGGATAAGCAGGGGATAGTCGATTTTATGTTTCAATAGCTCCGCCGCCTGTTGCAATGCGCGATGACTGGTAAACAGAAAGAAGGCTCGGCCTTGGCTGGCTTGTAACACCGGGACCGCGAAATCAACAATCACAGGAACAAAATCAGGGGCGTTCGGTTGCGGCAAGCCTTTCGGGTGGTAAAACAGCGATTGGTTGGGATAATCAAACGGACTGCCCCAACTGAGACCGCTTGCATCAGCCAGTCCCAGGTTGTTTGCGAAATGATCGAAGGTGTTCGCAACGCTCAAGGTCGCCGACGTGAAAATCCAGGTGGCCTTGTGTTGCAGCATGAATAAGCGGAATTCCGCGGCGATATCGAGCGGCGTCCGGCTCAGCGTAAAGGTTTTTCGATGCGTCTCATACCAGCGTATCCATTTGCCGCTTTTATTGTCCAGAATAACCGTTAATTGCTGGGTTAATTCTTCCGCTCGTTTATAGCAAGATTCCAGGCCCTTGGTTTTGACGGAGGCCAGTTCCAGTTGGTCGGTCAGCCGTTGTAACTGCTCCTGGAGCGCATTTAAACCGGCGCGGATGTTAGGGTTATTTTCAATGTCGCTCCATTCGCCGCGCTTAAGCTCAACGCCGAATGCCAGTCTTAAATCTTTAACTTCATGTTCCAGGTCTTCACAGGCGGTGCGTAAGGCGGGCATATCGGTTGCGTCCTTGAAATATTCCACCAGCGCGTCCCTGGACAGGTCATTAAGCTGTTTGCCGCCCAGATTGATGCCTAAGAAATTGGATGCGGTATCGGCCAACTGATGCGCTTCATCGATAATGACCACTTCGGCATTCGGTAACAGCTCGCCAAAGCCGCTGTCCCGTATCGACCAGTCGGCGCACAATAAATGATGGTTAACGATCAGCAGATTGCATTCCTGCGCTTTTTTTCGGGCTTTGACCAGAAAACAGTCGGCATAGTCATGGCAATCCTGACCCAGGCAGTTTTCCACGGTCGATGTCGCCAGATACCAGACGGGGTCGGCTTCCGCTACGTCCGACATTTCAGATATGTCGCCGATTTTGGTGCGTTTGGACCAGGATTTTATTTTAGTTAATGCGGCGGCATCCTCTTTGCTGAAACCTAGTGTGGACGTTAAGGCATTTTGCAGGCGGTAGGTACAAAGATAATTGCTTCTACCTTTTAATAGCGCGGCGACGAAAGGCGTTTTCATGGCTTTGCGAATAACCGGCAAATCCTTATTAAACAGTTGGTCCTGAAGATTCTTGGTGCCGGTTGAAATGATGACTTTTTTACCGGACAGGATTGCCGGAACCAAGTAGGCGAAGGTCTTGCCGGTTCCGGTTCCCGCTTCCGCTATCAGGTTTTGTTTTGAGTCTATCGCGCGGGTAATCGCCTCAGCCATTTCGACTTGCGCCGGTCGGGGCTGGTAACCCGGCACCACTTTCGATAATGCGCCATTGCTGCTGAAGAATGATTCCAATGCTGTCACTTGAGTTGATGTCGGGTGGTTGGATAAAAAAGCTGCAATGGTAGGGCAATGTATAAAAAAATACCATTAAGTTTCCATGCGGTCTGCAAGAAGAGTTAATTCATTAAATTTACCGGTTGTCAATATATCAGCGGTTAATTCTGGACATAGATCCAAATATATCAGAGAATCAACCGCCTTTTACCAGGCGTTAAAATATAATAAATCAAGCAATTTTTTGAAATGAGGAGATCAATTATGAAAATACAGCGCAAGATTTCACTGGTTGCCGGTGTTATTGCCTTGTCTTTTGCGAGCCAAGGCGCGTTTGCCGCCTGCAGCAACGTGTCGTGGCAGCAATTAAAAGACGCTGCAACGTTTGTAAAAAACAACGATGGCGCATTTACAAACGGCCTCGGTAATAACATGTGGGTTACTATGGTAGATAATACCGGCCTGGTCTGTCATGTCGTAAACACGGCGGGTCAAGGACAACGTAGTAAAGAAACATGGGGAGTAAGCCGGGTGATTTCCGCCCAAAAGGCCAATACATCGGCAGGCTTGAGTCTGGAAACCCCGTTTCAGCCCTGGTCTTCCGCCATGGTTTATGCGGCGGCGCAGCCGGGCGGATTCCTGTATGGCGTACAACACAGTAATCCTGTGGATGCCAGTCGGGCTTATCAAGGCAGTCCGGGCGTCTACGGTACCGTCGCTGATCCGCTTAAAAACAAACGCATTGGCGGCATTAACGTTTTCGGCGGCGGACTTCCACTTTATTTGAACGGCGCCAAAATCGGCGCTATCGGCGCTTCCGGTGACACTTCCTGTACCGATCATGCATTCGCCTGGCGAGTGCGTTTACGTTTGGCGACTTTAGGATTGGTTACCTCTACAGCAGGTGACGAAATGGATATTAGCGGCGGCGGTCATGCCACCTGTCCTTTAATGCCGGCCGGAACTCCAGCACAGATTGGTGTTAAATAACATATTCGTTTAATCAAGCCCGGATCCGGATAATGAGGCCATCCTTCGCGGATGGCCTTTTTTATTTCACCATTCGGACGGCTTGGTGTCCATAATCGACCGGTGCATTTTTTTATCCGGCGGAAATACTCCCAATGAAGATGTGCTTGAAATCCATTACTAAAAACCGGAAACGCTTTGTATTTGTCGTGTTGCTGCTTTTGATCATGCTTACCGCCGCAGTGACCGGATGGTTTTTCCTGAAAACAGACCGTCCGTCTGTTTCCACAGTCGAACCGACAAAAAAAGTTGTCAAAGCGCCGGTTGAAGATTTGTCTCTATTGTTGGAAAGGATGTCCGCTCCTCCGGTACTGACACCTGAGCAAATCAAGGCAGAGGCCAGAGTTGACGATGAACAGGTGGCGCTTGCCCGCAAATGGCTCGAAAGCGCCGACCCGCGGCAGCGGATTATCGGTGCCGAGCAACTTTCCGCGTATCCGACTGCTGAAGCGGAAAAACTATTGGTTAATGCGTTGGCAAGCGACCATGATAGCGAAGTGAGAAGTGTTGCTGCGCGGAGTCTGGAGTTTTTCGAACATCCTGAAGCAAAGACGCTGAATGTGCTGCTGCGAACTCTTGAATACGACAAGGAGGCCGTGTGTCTGGATGTTTTGAATACGCTTCAGGCTTATGTAGCGCGGGAGCCTTATGGATCGAAGCGCGCCAGGCAAATTATCAAGAGGCTTAAGAAAATTGCCAAATCAGCGAAGCTGGAGGGTGATGCGCAAACAGTTTTGCAGCATTTCCTGGTGGATCAGGCGTCAGGCGGGTAAAAACGGCTCGGAAAAATCGATGGCGCCGGCTCTATAAATTAATGAGGTTTTCAGTGTCTTTTTGCAAAGAATTTCATTGAGGCGTCTTTTAACCGGTCTATGCGCAAATCAGTAAAGCGCCTTATTCGGCCCAGTTTTTAACCCTTTCTACGGCTTTCAGCCAATGTTGCTTCAGCGATTCAATTTGTTCCGCTTGCAGGGTTCCGTGAAACTGGCGGTCTATCTTCCATTTCTCGTTGAGTTCACGAGGAGTCCACAAACCGACCGCGATGCCGGCAAGGTAGGCCGCGCCAAGCGCTGTGGTTTCGAGGTGAGCGGGGCGAATAATATCAATGGCGGATAGGTCGGCCTGAAATTGCACCAGCAAATTATTTGCCGTGGCGCCGCCGTCGATTCTTAATTGGCTGACAGGCATGCCGCTATCGGCTGACAACAACTGTAATAAATCATCGACCTGAAAACAAATGCTTTCCAGTGCGGCCCGGACAATATGTGCTCCGGTTGTTCCGCGGGTAATCCCGAAGATGGCGCCCCGTGCATGCGGGTCCCAGTGCGGAGCGCCCAGCCCCGTCAGTGCGGGAACAAAATAAACGCCGCCGTTATCGCTGACGCTTTCGGCCAATTTTTCGCTGTCTGCTGAATGAGGGAATAGCATCAGGCCGTCGCGTAGCCATTGAATAACTGCGCCTCCTACAAACACACTACCTTCCAGCGCATAAGTCACTTCATTACCGATTTGCCAGGCGATAGTGGTTAATAATCCGTGTTGCGAAACGGCTCTTTTTGAGCCGGTATTCATCATTAAAAATGAACCGGTTCCATACGTGCATTTAGCCATGCCCTCTGTGATGCATAGCTGCCCGAAAAGTCCCGCTTGCTGGTCACCGGCAATCGCTGCGATAGGAATGCCTGCACCCAGGGTAACATTGCGTGTGGTGCCATAGATTTCGCTTGAGGATTTAACGACAGGGAGCAGGCTTGCGGGGATGTCGAATAACGCCAGCAATTCTTCGTCCCATTGTAAGGTTTCGATGTTGTAGAGCAGGGTTCTGGAGGCGTTGGACACATCGGTGATATGCAGTGCACCGTCAGTCAGATTCCATATCAGCCATGAGTCGATGGTGCCGAAAGCCAACTCGCCGCGATTTGCCCGTTCTCTTGCGCCATCGACATGATCCAGTATCCAGCGGATTTTGGTCGCGGAAAAGTAGGCGTCAATGAGCAGGCCGGTTTTGGTGTTGACCATCGCTTCCAGTCCGGCGTCTTTTAAGCGCTTGCATGCGTCGGCGGTTCGCCTGTCCTGCCAGAC
>SXIP01000192.1 GCA_005772825.1 Methylococcaceae bacterium
ATCAATCGACATGCGGATGCCGCGTTCGTGCAGGTTGCTCATGACGGCAATCGCACCCAGCGGGTTATGCATGGCGACGCTTTCGGTCAATTCCAGCTCCAGGTATTCGGGCGGCAAGCCTTCATCGTCCAATATGCACGAAACCAGTGCAGGCAAATCGGGATGACGAAACTGTACGGCGGAAAGATTGACGGCCATAATCAGCGGCGTATAACCATTGTTCATCCAAGTCTTCGCCTGAAGTACGGCTTGCCTGAGCACCCATTCCCCGATTGACAGAATGAGCCCGTTCTCCTCCGCAATCGGTATAAATTCTCCGGGCGACACCATGCCAAGCACGGGGTGTCGCCAGCGCAGCAAGGCTTCCGCGCCAATCAAACGCCCGTCCGGCATACTGACTTGCGGCTGGTAATAGACTTGCAATTGATTTTGTTCCTGCGCTTGGCGCAGCGCATTGACGATTTGCATATTGCGCACCGAATGCGCCTGCATTTCCTGAGTAAAAAAACGGAAACCGTGCCGACCTTCCCTTTTAGCTCGATACATGGCGTTATCGGCGCTCTTGGACAGGCTCTCCAGATCATCACCGTCATCCGGATAAACGGCAATGCCGATAGATGCCGTCAGCGTCATATTATAGTCGCCAATTTGATGGGGTTTGGCGATGGTATTTAATATCACCTGCGCCACCTGTGCGGCATGGGCGGCATTGGTGCCGGGCAGCAACAGGATGAATTCATCGCCGCCCAGGCGTGACAGCGTATCACCTTCGCGCAACACCCGACTCAGGCGTTTGGCGAGTTCAATCAGCAGGGCGTCGCCGACACTATGGCCGAGTGTATCGTTGATATCTTTGAAATGATCGAGATCGAGAAACATCAACGCCAAATGCCCGTTACCGCACTTCGCCAAACCGATGGCGTAGTTGAAGCGGGTATCCAGTTGTATACGATTCGGCAAGCCGGTAAGCGAATCGAAATTAGCCAGATATTGAATACGTTCCTCGGATTTTTTACGCTCGATGGCGATGGCGACAAAATGCGCGACCATCTCGAGTAACTGCAAAGTATGGCTATCAGGTGCAGAGGGCTTGCAATGATAAATAGCAAATGTGCCCAAGACTTTATTGCCGGCGCTAAGAACCGGTTCCGACCAGCAAGCCCCCAACCCTACTCTATCGGAAAGCGACTTGAATGCCGCCCAGTAAGGATGATGAGCGGCATCTTCAATAATAGTCCGTTTACCGGTAAAAGCGGCGTTACCGCATGCCCCTACACCGGGACCAATCGGCAGACCGTCAATCGCCGCATTATAAAAATCCGGCAGGCTGGGCGCCGCTCCCTGACGCAGGTGTCGACCATCATCATCCAGCAACAGGATGGAACAGTAACTGCCGGAGATAATGGTTTCAAGCTTGCGCACTACATCCGCAAGGATTTCCATAAGCGAGGCGCCGCTGGTAAGTCGCTCAAACATGAAGCTGCGAAAATTTTCCATTTGTTGCGCCTGCTGACGTTCCGTTTCTCGCTCAAAGCTGTATAGCGCATAATCTATATCCATCGCCATCTCGACCAGCAAGTTGCGTTCGGCTTCATCAAAGGCGTTTACCTCCGCAGCGTACAGAGTAAATGCGCCGATAACGGCGCCGTTCCTGTGCAGAGGCAACGCGGCGGAGGCTCCCCAATTGAATTTTGCGCCACGCTCATGCCATGGCGCGGTAGCCGGATCATGCTGAAAATCCTGGCACCAGAAAGGACGGTCCTCACGCATCGCCGTACCGGTTGGACCGCGTCCGCTAACTGAATTTTCATCAATAGATATGTGAATGTCTTCCAGATAATCAGCACCGCTGCCATAAAATGCAGCAGGCTTGAGCTCCCGGCTTTGCTCATCCAGCAATCCTATCCAGGCCATCTGTATTTTACCGAAGATAACTACGTCGGAGCAGATTTGCGGGAACAACTCCGTCTCACTGGTGCAACGCACGATGGCTTGGTTGCATTGGCTCAAAGCGGCGTAAAGCTGGGTCAGACGTTGATTTTTCGCTTCGACCGCTTTCCGCTCGTCATCCATCCGGGCAAGCCTTGCCCGGGTTTCCGACAACCAGCCCAGCACACTGTTTTCCATGCCCTTTGCCACAGGAATAGCGGATGAAAAATCCCCGCAGCCCAAGCGGGCTATGCGCCCATGCACTTCCTCAACAGACCCGCCCAATGCGTCACACAAGGCACAATAAGCACGCCGTAGCATCAATAACAGAAGTATGCCGAATGAAATGAATGCTACGCGCAAAAGCATGGCGTAGGTTTCGATAGTATGGACGGCGGCCAGCGTGCGTTGATCGAACATGTGCATAAGTTCACTGATGGGGCGCATGATGGCGGACTTGGCTTGATGATAGGCGGCGTCGTGCAACATCATGCTCGCCTTGAAGCGGTTGGCTTCCGTAGCTGGATTAGTGGATTCAACCAGATTCATCGCGTCAAATTCGGTACGGGTCAAGGTGTCGGAATTGGCCTTTGCTTGCGCCAATTTGGCGAACTCTTCTTCAGTAAAACCGGCTTGACGCATTAATTCCAGCAAACTAATCGCTTGCCCGTTTGGTCGCGGCCGTTTGTCATCGGCTAGCACCAAATCCCAGTAGACATCTTGATAATCAATTGGACGAGGCTTCTTGCCGTCGCGGATGTCGAGGATTTCCTGATAATGTTGTTTGTAGATCGTGTCGCCGGTGATCACATAACTGCGCACCATGCGGGTGAGATCATCGGACGACTGGCGCAATTCGTCAGCCAGAAAAAACGATTGCAGGCGTAACTCGTTGGCACGATCAATCTGTTTTTCCGAATAGACGTATACGACAAAAGCCAGAGAGAAAACAACAAATACGGCTAAAGTCAGCCAAAGATTACGAGAAAATACTGATAAGTTTCCGGGCGATGTCATTGTGCTTTTTCCTGTTCAGTTAACACAACTTGTTAGCGGTTAACCGGACTATCTGAAATTATCTGTTTTCTTACAGATAGAGTGTGTTATTTAGTTTTGAGCCGAAGCGGTTTATCAAAACTGATGTCCTATGTTGGATAAAACCGAATAAGTGCATTTACAGCGAAGCAAAGTACATGAAATAACTTGGACAACTTGTTCCTTTTCCCTCCGGGTCAGGGAGAAGAAAATCCTTTGCTCAAGTTATCTTATGCACGTTCCTAAGTTAAGTATAAGCCATTACTCCATTGCTGCAATGCCCATAATAGTAGACGGGTAATTGTCTTTTACCAAAACCGGCAACTTATCGCTTTGAGGAAGCGAATTAACGCACATGTATGACGGTTAGCGAATCCTTCAGGTACATGCAGTGGTCTCCAATCGCCAGTATTGTCACCCGACAAAATAAAACCGACTGAACACCCGGGCTGTTTTAAACCACTTCGGCAACCAGAACGCCATCTGTTTCACAATCGTTAGACGCTATGACATATCGACCGGAATCATAGGCCCAATCCAGATTGCCGCGCATCCACGAACGCAATACCGCGACAAAGCGTTGTAAATCGGCGTCAATTTCAGGCGTGTATGACGGTAAACACGCCTGCAAGTCTACGAATGCATTGACCTCTGCATTGGTTAATTGGGCCGCAAGATCGATTGCATTTTGCAATGTCGGTTGCCGGGCGCGTAATGTCGTGACCAGGTTGTGGACATCATGATGCCTGGATTCTTTCGCAAACGAAATAATATCGTTCGACCAGCACACGACATTATTGGCCATTAACGCCAGACGCTGAACCACATCGTTTTTCCGCACATGCAGCGGCAGGTAAATATCCTCGGTTATATCGATCAAATCAATATCCGTATATAAACCACCGGTATAGGGCCGCATCAGCATGTAAGTCTCGGTATCGGGAATAAGGCCGTCCGCGCGATTATGCGCTTCCCAGACGGAGGATTCGAAATAGTCGACAACACTGACAATAAATCGGCACATCCATTGAGGTCCGGCCTTTTGCAGCAGCCGCCCGCGAATATCAAACAAGGCATGCGCCAGCGCCGAATCATTTTGCCCCGGCGTGCGACCGTTAAGAATATCGAGTAAATCGGCGTGTATACTTGCAAGCAGAACCGGGTCCCAGCCCAACCCGGACTCGTCGCATTGGTCATCGCGGATAAACAGCCAGGTATTCCAGTCAGACACCAGCTTGAGTGCTTCCAGCGACGCGTTCGGATAGGCGCGTGCAGCCAACCAGCCGAATTTTGATTTCACCAGACGGTCAAAATTGTCTTCATCCGGCACCAGACTAAATGCCTTGACCCAGGCCAGCGTGTGATTATTGACGGTTTCGGCATGTTGGTTAACCGCACTTGGAAACGGGCAATAAAGTTTGGGAAATTTGATTGAACTCATACGGGTAGCTGCATAAATAAATAATAAAAGAATGAGGCGCGCCTTTGCTGCATGACATGCACATCAAAGCGGGTTACCGGCGTTTTGAGATTCTCGCCCATCAGCAAATCTTAGACTGCTCAGCCGGGCAATCGGCCTCGGCAAGCGGTGAGAAACAGCGCCAACATCCACGCCCGGCTTTTTTGGCCTCATACATGGCCGTATCGGCATTGATTATTAACTCGCCGACATTTTCGCCATGCTCCGGCATAAGCGCGATACCCATACTGATCGATATCCGGTATTCCCGGCCGCCGAATTGAAACCGGTGCGAAGTAAGTCGTTCGATCAGAGAATTGGCGAATACCTCGGCGCCGTCTTGCCCTGTAAATGGCAATAATACGGCAAATTCATCCCCGCCCAAACGGGCAACCAGATCCGACTTGCGCGCCCGCAACCGCAATTCATCGGCGAGTACCTTCAGCAGAGCATCGCCCGCCGCATGACCGCTGGTATCGTTAACCGTCTTAAAATAATCCAGATCAAGCAGCAACACGGCGCTGGTAATGCCGTTGCGAACCGATTGGGCAAAACTGCGCTCCAGCTCTTCATGAAAGCGGAGCCGGTTAGCCAAGCCGGTTAAAGGATCATGATGGGCCAACCAGCGGCTGTTGTTTTCGGCTACAATCCGGTCGGTAGCATCCATACCCACCGACAGTACGTTGATAGCATGATTATCGTCATGCGCCTGTCCGAGATAGGTATGAATCCAGATGATATGGCGCTGCTCGCCTTTAGCATCAATAATGGACGCTTCATGCTCGAAACGATGTAGTGAGGAAGAAAAAAGACGGGGCCGGTTACTTTCATAACGGTCCTTGCCTTCACCGTTTTCGATGAGGTCGATAAATAGCTGTCCTTTAAGATTTTCAAAAGATTGACCCAACAATTGCAACATATACCGATTAACGGTATGAATAGAACCGTCATGGGTTTGCGTCAGGATAATAACCTGGGCGCTGTCCAGAATACCTTGAATAAAATCCCTGTCCGAGGCCAACTCAAGCTGGCTTTTTTCGATCTGAGAGGTCAAGTCAATCGATGATTCGTATAGCATGTCGATTTCGTCATGCGTGCTCTTTTTCAACCGCCCCTTATTGTTGAGCCGTTTATAAGCGTCCTGATAACTGCCTTGCGCCACCAAAGGCAGCGTCGCAGCCAGATGACCAATACGCAACAACGGGGTGCGTAAAAACAGCAGCAGAAAAATTTCGGCAAAAAATAGCGAGAAAGCCATCAGCAGCAAACTGTTTTGGGTAGACTGCTTTAACGCGGAAACGACGTTACTGGCATTAGAGATAAAAACAAGATAGCCGTTTGCATCGTTGATAATGTCATTGAGAGGAAGCGAATTAACGACGAAAAACTCACCCTTCCAGGTTAAGCCGACATCGTTGGGAATATCCGTTGGCGAGGCATACCTTTCGGACAGGTACGCCATTAAAGGTTTGAGCGTTTTGGCATGGGTCAATGCCGCCGTATCCAGCCGCCAGTGTGGGAATGTTTTTTGGCTCTCGTTCCGGGATGGAACCAAAATGCCGACATCAACACCGCTTGCAGTCGAAAATTCCACAACAAGATCACTGATTCTCTGACTCAAGCCAATAAACCCGACATGTTTGCCGTCCGCTAACAAGGGCATCACAATATTCAACGCGCATGGGGATTGGCAGTTCAACTCAGCGCTCGGGTGTTCGTTGTTTTGCATGCGAACCATGGTATCTATCATTGCTTTCATCGATAGCGGGTTGCCGCTGTCCGGCGACCAATTCCAGCGGATATTGCCGGCCTTGTCGAAAACCATGATACTTTCGACATCCAGTTCATAGCGCACGCTGGAGAACTGTTCCTGAAATTCAGCCGAATTGATGGATGAACCGGATTTGTCAAGGTGCTCGGTTAACCGGCCCAATGAAGCGAGGACGATACTGAGGCGTTGCAAGCGGTCGACCGAATGTTCGATAAGGCCTTTGAATTCAGCGCGCCAGGCGGCCTGATTGGCCGCTTGCTGGGTTTTGACCTGTTCTTTGAGATACCAGTAGTTCATACCGCCGAACACCGCGCACACAACAACCAACAGTAAACTGAGCGATGTCAGCCATTTTCTATGTAAACTGACAAAGCGTGATTTGCCTTTTCCGGTGCGAAATTTATCAGCCATTCGACTCTTCAAAAGCGAAAAGACAACATCGTGGTAAACAGATTCCAATCGGAATCACCGACCCCGCTTAAAAGATCGGGGTTATCTGTTGTATTAAGCCAGGCTGTACCGTTGATGTAATGATAGTCTGCGGCAAGCAAAAAATTATGGGCGAATTCCCAGCGAACACCGGTAGTCAGATCCCTGGCATAAAACTGATGGCGGGGCAACCCGGTCATTCTGGACAGCGATTTACCATCACGGTCATTACGGTCGACATGAAATACATCGTAACGCAGCACACCCGAAATCGCCTGTGTAAACCGGTATTCGCCCTGCAGGTAAAAATTCTCGGAAGTGTTTTTCAGCGTTACCGGCATAAAGCCCTTGCGTTGGCTGTCGATCCAGCCGTATTCGCCGGTCAGCGACCAGTGCTCCGCATTGTATTGTGCGGAAAACAACGGATACTGCACTTTGATATTACCTGAAGGTGCGACCGTCGATGCGGAACGAAAATCTCGATCCAGATCGACGATTGAAAACATCAGCCGTCCGCGTCCCCCCATCCACTCGTAAGCGGCTCGCCCGATAAACATGGGCCGCCCGCCCAATTCACCCTGCGCACCCGGTATCCCGGTCAAGAACACGGTGGCGCCGCCTGTGCCGTCCCGAGGCTCGGCGGTCATTAATTCCAGGCCGAAGCGGTGCTCGCCGTAGGTATAACGGCTGTACATCACGCCGCCATCGGCTGATATCATTGCCTGACGCAAAGCCAGCGTATCGAAATAGATAGATTGAGGCAACAACACACTCGGACGTGTCGAAAGTACATCGCGAGTGTCGTTGTAAAGACCAAACGGGACTTTCACGCGACCACCACGGACACCAAGCACCAATGTGGAATCAAGCAAGGGGGAACTGTAATCAACCTGGGCAAAATCCAGACGCGTCCCCATATCGTCGGATGCACCGGCGTCCCGGTATAAGCCTTGCGCTGAAATCAACAGATTGGGTAATAATTTGACAGAACCGTTAAGACCCATTTCCCTGAAATCCAGGCTGCCGTCCTCGCTGGTTCCGAAAACCTGGTTATGATCCGTATAGGTAAAGCCCTGACTTAGAAAACCATGCACTTGCCAATCGCCGTTTCGCCATTCCAGCGCCGGGGCATTAACCGGCCCCAGCAGGCTTAATACAGCGACCGTCGCTTTATAAGCCGTATACCTGAGGCTAACCATAGTATTTAGTGATTTCATCAAAAATCTCCTTATTCTCCTGCATAGCCGACGCCGCCCGGTGTTGATTCAACACGTTTCACCATGTCCTCAACCGATTCAACCGTGGTAGGCGCCACACCGGTACCGGAATAAACCAGACGGTCCCAGGCGGAACGCAACTGAAACGGGTAAACCCCCAGAAATTCTTTTGCAAATCGAATATGCAGCGGGTGATTGTCAGGCAATACAAACACATGAATAGACGAACCGTCCGGCCAGGAACTCAGGCGCATAAAGAAAATTTCGCGCACAGTTTCCGAGGAAAGATGCTGCGCCTGTCCGCCGCTAGAGTCTATTAAGCGTAGTTTCAAATCGCCCGCCTGGAGCGGAGTACCGGGTAATAAAACAATAACGGACAATAATAAAATTCTCTGTACCCGGAAAAAAACTTGCCATGATCCACTGGCAAGTCCCGCCATAACAACAAAATGAGCAAAACAAAAATCGCTAGGCCGCCGCATTGAGATTCCCCGCTATCTCCTGAGCAGAAACCGTCCAACCGCCACCCTCTCTAAAAATCGACGCAATGCCGGACAGACCGGAAGATTCCGTTAAATCAATTAGGAGTGAATAGTCGCGCTTCATAGACAAATATATCCTTGATTTTTTATTGTGTTGTCATTTTCGGCAGAAATCGAGTGAATTTGACCTTATCAAAAAACTTTCCAAAACAGGACCGGCGGTTATCGCCAAGCGGGCGACTTCTATCCGGATGACACAGGAAGGGGTACGCCAGACCAGATTGTAGTCGATAAATACGAAATTAACAGCGGGACGTATAGACAGACTACGCCACCAATTAAAAAACGCTATCGATATAAGCCAACGGCTTGTATTTCTCTCAGCAGTGAACGTCAATCGGACGAACAAGCAAATACACTTACTCCGCTGCCGCAGGCTTGTTACTCGGCACCCGCCGTTTCCCAATATTTTTCTTGTCTCTGGCGCGAATTTTAACTTTTTGTACAGGTGCTTTCTTGGGTTCGGCTTTAGTCTTGGCGCCCGCCGCTTTTCCTGAAGATTTCAGTTTTTTCGGGCCCTTATAGCTGCCTTCCAGTTCCTTGATAGTGCGGCGCTCAAAAGTCTGCTTTAAAAAACGCGCGATACCCGACATTACATTCCATTCCGTATGCTTGACCAGGGCAATAGCCAGGCCCGATTCATCGGCGCGACCGGTTCGGCCTATGCGGTGGATATAATCGATACCGTTTCTCGGCACATCGAAATTGATCACCAGATTGAGGCCTTTTACGTCCAGACCGCGCGCCGCCAGATCGGTGGCCAGCACGATATTGATTGTGCCTTCACGGAACAACTCCATGACCCGGTTGCGGTCTTTTTGCTCCATTTCGCCATGCAATACACCGACACGTAATTTTTGCCCGATCAGCGCGCCGCGCAGATCATCGGCTTTAAGCCGGGTATTGGTAAACACCAGTGCCTTGTCATAAGTTTCATTAAGCAACAGCCAGGCCAGCAATTTCCGCTTATGGTCGTCGTCGTCAGCCAGGACGATTTGTTGCCGTATATTGCCGTGGCCGTCATGCAGCGTATTTAACGCAATGGTTTTATAGTGATTTTTCAGTAATTTATCGGCCATCCTGATAACGCCGTAATGCGTCAGCGTAGCCGAAAACAACAGGGTTTGCCGTTGCGCGTTGCAGCGCTCGGCAATAGTCAGGACTGCGTCGCTGAAACCCATATCGAGC
>SXIP01000193.1 GCA_005772825.1 Methylococcaceae bacterium
CATTCGAAATAACAATGACTTATTTCGTTTTATGTTTCGCGACGCTGGAGCGTCTATACTGCATTCCCACGCCGGAGCGTGGGAACGATTAAGTATCTTTTTAATATATATTCCATTAAATTAATGGCATTGAGGCTTTTATCTGTGTCATCTGCGGATAAATTATCGATCAATAGATCATTTATTAGAGTGGTACACCGCTTAACCTGATGAAGCTTTACCGTCATCCCTTCAATGCGATGGGTTCTCCTTGCGAAATCCAGCTCTATGCCCTTACCCATGCAGAGGCACTGCGTGTCGCAGAACTTGCCGTCGCCGACGTTTCTCGGTTGGAAGCGCGCTATTCGCGTTACCGGAGCGACAGTTTCCTCTCAGCTATCAATCGCGTAGCCGCTTCGGGCGGGCGCATCACCGTGGACGAAGAAACCGCCGGATTGCTCAATTATGCCCTGGCTTGTTATCAGCAGAGCGATGGCTTGTTTGATATTAGCTCCGGTATTTTGCGTCGGGCCTGGCGATTTGATCTCGGCGCGTTGCCGGACGAAAGCCAAATACAGGCATTGCTCGCCAAGATCGGCTGGCACAAAGTCCGCTGGAAAGCACCGATACTCGAATTTCCGGTACCGGGTATGGAGATTGATTTCGGCGGCGTCGTCAAGGAATACGCGGTTGACCGTGCCGCCTCCTTGTGCCTGGAAGCGGGCATAAAGCATGGTTCGGTCAATCTGGGCGGCGATATACGAATCATCGGCCCGCACCCGGATGGCAGTCCCTGGCGAATCGGTATACGTCACCCACGGCGCCAAGATGCGTTCATCGAAACGCTGTTGCTTTATGACGGCGCGCTCGCCAGCAGCGGCGATTACGAACGCTGTATCGTGCTGGACGGCGTCCGTTACGGCCACGTACTCAATCCCAAAACCGGCTGGCCGGTGCGTAGTCTGGCTTCGGTCAGCGTCATCGCCGATTTTTGCGTTGTCGCCGGCAGCGCTTCCACCATCGCCATGCTCAAGGAAGACCACGGCCCCAGTTGGCTGGAAAGCTTGGGGCTACCGCATTTATGGGTGGATGTGCAGGGCGAGGTGGGCGGTTCGTTGGCGGGTGTTCCGAGCGCCGATAAAAGGCCACTGTGAGTGGACGGACACATTATTTTTTGATGGATAACACTATGACTAACAACTCTTTGAATGTTTTCGGGCGTGCCGGGCTTTTCCTGACTGTTTTCCTCACCGGCGCTTCGGTGATGGTGATAGAGCTTTTAGGTACGCGGATGATTGCGCCGTTTTACGGTGCCAGTCTGTATGTCTGGTCGTCGCTGATTTCGGTCACGATGATTGCGCTGGCTATCGGCTACTTTGTCGGCGGCCGCTGGGCGGACTGCGCCAAGCGCACCGGCCTTTCGCTGATTATTGCGCTGGCCGCCTTGTTGACGCTGCTGATCCCGTGGCTGACCCGCCCTGTGTTGCTGGCGACCGATCCGTTAGGCTTACGCGCCGGCGCTTTTGTAAGCGCATTGTTATTATTTTCGCCGAGCCTGACCCTGTTAGGCATGGTCGGGCCTTTCGCGATAAAACTGTCGACTTCAACACTGGAAGGCGTCGGTAACAGCGCCGGCTCGATTTACGCGGTGAGCACGGTAGGCAGTGTGATCGGCACGCTGGTGCTGGGCTTTTTTCTGTTTCCTCTCCTGGGTTCGCGGGAGATATTGATCGGTCTTGGACTGCTGTTGTTTTTACTGGCTGCCGTTGTTGCCGTTTATGAGAAAAAACAATTGGGTGTCGCTGTTGCCGTGTTGCCGAGTGTGTCGCTGGCGATAATAGGGCTTTGTTTATTACCCAAGATTGTTGGCGCCGGGCATGTTTATACGGGAGGGGATGCGTTTCAGGTGCAGTCCGAACGGGAAAGCCTTTACGGCTGGGTGCGGGTGATAGATCAACCGGCGAAAGATCTGCGCCTGTTAACGTCGGATGCGTCAACGATAGGCGCGTCCAATATCAGCGACGGCGTCAGCCGCCTGAGTTACCAGGATATTGTCGGCTTGATTCCGGCGCTGGCGCCCAAAATGAACCGCGCGCTGATTATCGGTCTCGGGGCCGGTCACATGGCGAAAGTGCTGCATGAGCGTTACGGCGTAGTGACCGATACGCTGGAGATTGATCCTGCCGTCGCTGATGCGGCTGTCGATTATTTTGGCTTTAAAGCGACCGGCCAGTCCGTCGTCGGTGATGCGCGTTATGAAATTCGTCATCTGAAAGGTCCTTACGACCTGATTATCCATGATTGCTTCACCGGCGGCTCAGAACCGGCGCATCTGTTGACTGTCGAGACCCTGGCCCAGTTACGCGGGTTATTGTCGGAGCGCGGCATACTGGCGCTGAATTTCGTTGCGTTTTCAAACGGCGGAAAAAATCCGGCCCTGGCATCGGTTGCAAAGACGCTTGATCAGGTGCTACCGCAGCAATCGGTTTTTGTTTCCGAGCCGGGTGATGATTTCAACGACTATATTTTCCTGGCGGCGCGGCAGCCGATAAATCTCGATTCGGCTGCGCTTTTGGCAGACCAATCGGCATGGCTGAAAGAACGGTTAATCGCGGTAGACAAGAGTCAGGGCGTGATCTTGACCGACAACCTTAATCCGCTGGAACATCTGCAAACCGCTAAAGCCGAACATTACCGACATTTTATTGTCGACTGGCTCGGCCCGGATCTGCTGGTGCGCTGATCTGTGATCCAAAGTGGTAGAAAACGGGCGCCAAGACGCCAAGATTTTTATTGTCTTGGTTTCTTTGGATCTTGGTGTTTTGGCGCGGGATAAGATGGTTCAAAACCTTAAACCTTCGGCTCCGGCCTTGATAACTCGAGGTCATTGATAACGGGCTTGGGGTTATAAAACACACTGATGACGCTGATCCAAGCAGGCAACATACCGAGCGTCGTATGGGCGTAACCGTTAACGTCGCAATACTCCTTAACCAGTTTGCTTAACTCCGGCAATTTCGTGTAACAGACGCCGACAAACAGGTGATGATCGATTTGATAATCCAGGCCCGACATCAGGAATCGGCCATACCAGTTGGTGCGAATATTGATGGTCGTGGCGGTTTGTTTTAAAAAGAAATCAGCCGAGCTCTGGTCGTTGGTCGCGAAGACCGCTTCGGGAACCAGGTGCGACGCGCCGAGCGTAAAGAACAGCGCATACGATAAAAGCATGTTTCGGAGCAGGTAAAACAGCAAGACATCGGAAATATCAAACCACACGCTGGGCAAGCCTATCCATAACAAGACATGGAGAAAATGGCAGCCCAAATCAAGCCAATATCTTATATTCGTCCGGTCGTTGCGCATCTTGCCGATCAGGTATTCAAAGCCCTGGCGCTGTATGTCGAAGGCAAGAAAGCCGATCGCGATGGGGAAAATAATCCCTTGCAGGTAGCGGTAATAAAAACCGTGCAAACCGGGTGTGTTTTCTTTTTCGCTTTTGATGACCGAGAATATCGGCGCAAAATCAAAATCATTATCCAGGCCGACAATGTTCGGGTTTTTATGATGGACAATATTATGCTTGTATTGCCAATAGTTAATTGAAAAGCCCATGATGACAACATTGCCGAAATAGGCTAAAAAATCATCCAGGCGCTTGCTGTTGGTGCTGGCATAGTGCGCTGAGTTATGGGTGTGCGTACCGACGCCCAGCAAGCCGACAAGTAAGAAAACAGTGGCTGCAAGAGTAACCCATAAATTGGGCGATACGATGAATAAAACGATTCCGGCGGTGGTGAAAATGAGGTGAAGACACAGGTGAAGTAAAACAATTTTTGTGTCTTTTTTATAAAGTCCGCGTGCTTTTATTTCTTTTTTTAACGCGGATATGCTGCTTAGGTAGTGTTTGTCGTGTGTGGTACTAATTTTGTCGGGTGTAGTAATGATTGTGGCGCTCTGTGTAGTTGTTTCCATCAATATTCGGTAGTTGGTGGGTGATTGAGATCGGCATAAGATTGATTCCGGTCTCATGCGGGGGAAGGCAATATTACATTTTTCGAACCAAAACGCAATACGCTTGGCGCGGGCTAAATAACCGCTACTGAAAGGTCACTGGCAATTAGCTTTTATTCATCCGGTTAATGGCGAATCAAGCACCTTGAGTCGATGCTGTTTCTGCACATGATAAAGACTGCTTTTCTTTGTCATGGTGAAAAAATGTAATGGTTTATTTCCGCTCTCCCTAGTCCTTGTATGCTTTCCCGCACGGAGAGGGGACAAACTATCGGGGTTATTTCATGCGCAAACCTTAGCAGACTGCTTTGGCTAATTAAAGAACCGAAGTTTCCTCGTGCGCGACTGTTTAATTAAAAAGCCGCACAGATAACAAGATAAGGTTTAACTAGCGGATGTACTCTCTAAGCCTGTCATTTTATGACACTCAAACTGCCAATAGCCCAAGCCGATATTCTTCTTGTGTACCAGCATGATAACTACAAAGTTTTCCTGGTTGACAAACAAGCGGATAGCATCGCCATCCTTAAATATAGAGGTATCAAGAATAATATAGCCATCCTTGTCTTTTTCGCCGGTACTGTAAAACAGCGCTCGTTTCGGAATTTCGTTTTTTCTCGGTTCGAGGGGAAGATAAACGACAGCCGCGCATTGGTGCGCAAGCATTCGAACGCCGAATATTATTTTGCCTTTTTCTTTCGATACAATCAGTTTGTCGACGATACCCAATAAGCGTGTATTTTCCTCGCTATCGGCTTTTCTAAGGCTAACCAGGCTGCCCACGGACAAGACACCTGTTTTGGTGAAAGCGCAAGATAATAACGAACTGGATTGAGATTGAACCAGAAACTCGAAATCTATTTCAGTGCTGATTTTCGTTGATTTTTGCAGATTGAAAGCCGGTATCAATCCGATGGCCAGATATCTGTCCAGGCGGTCTGCAAATAGCGGAATATTCTGAGGATTGATTCCTGACCATCTTTGCATAAGATAATCGAGCAATTCCGCAGAAGGTTTTTCCATCGTGTTTCTTATAACATCGATGGTGTTAAATCTCGATTCAGACGGACTGATCATAATCGTTTTTTGTGCAAAAGCCTTATACAGTTTGGTGAAGTCGATATAAAGCAGGGCTGATTCGGGATCAATATCCCTTTCAGACTGAAAACAGGGCGCAGCGTCTTCTTCTGTTGAGATAAAGCACTGTACCGGTTGGGAGACCGGGGCGCTTTTCAGGCTAACCAATGAACTTATTGTTTCTATAAAACGATAAACCACCAGAACTTCTTTTTGCATTAAACCGGTTGGATCGGCAAGACTGAGCAAAACAATCTGCAGATAACAGTCCTCAGGACTGCAGGTTTTATTGAACTGGCCGCTATCATTCGCTACCTGCGTGGCATTTTTCTTTATTTTGACACTGAGTTTATAAAAACCGTGCAAATCCATCCACACCCAATCAGGTACCGGCATGCCCATAATAAAAAAATTAATAACGATGCTGTTCAGCCCTTTAATGCTGCGTTGAATCGCTAAGGCTACATTTTTTCCCTGAAACCAGCTGACATCGCGCTTAGTCTGGTCTTTAACGACTATCCAGTAGCCGATAGTGAATTCTTTTGCAATAGACACCAGCAGTTTCAGCATTCTATGGTCGTTATCTTCTTTCGGAAACCCTGACGCCATAAGCTTTGAGCGAATATAGTCTTCAATGGAAAGCACGCTGGGCCTTAACAGTTCCAATGTTTCGAGTCTCAATTGAGCAGGCATCGCAATCGTATTTAAGTCCATAATCAGATCTTGCAGCAAGCGAGCGGACAATTCGGGATTAGCCGTAGGCAACTCGTCTATCCATTGCTGCAGGATTTTTGCATCAAATTCCTGAAGTCGATACGGGCTATTCTGTTGTTTTGGAATAACAAGAAAAAAGGAGTTTTTCAATGGTCCACCGATGTTTGTTCTTTAAATGATGTAAAAAAGTTTGTATTAAAAATACAAATAGTCACCGCGCTCCACCTTTTCCAGCCATCATTCCCTTGGAAGGGTTATAACCAATAATCGCCGTTGTCATAAAAACAGTGAATGCGACCAGTGTGTAGACAAAGGCTTGTTGATTAAATTGCCCGTATAAGGCAAATCGGATTAATTCAACCGCCTGTGAAAAAGGATTGTATTGCGCCAGATTATATAGCAGCGTACTGGATTCTTTAATTTTCCATAATGGATACAGTGCTGTTGACATAAAAAACATCGGAAAAATCACAAAGTTCATGACGCCGGCAAAATTTTCCAATTGTTTTATGAAGGATGATAATAACAGCCCGAGCGCACCCAACATCAACCCGGATAACATCAGCGCCGGCAACACCCATAAATAACCCTGCCAGGGCGGCTCGATGTCGTAAGCCTTGGCAATCGCCAAAAAGGCGTAAACCTGCAAAATGGATACTCCCGTACCCGCCAGCAATTTACTGAGCAGCAGGAACCAGCGCGGCAACGGACACACCATCAATATGCGCATACTGCACATCTCGCGGTCGTAAACCATCGATAGTGAACTTTGCATGCCGTTGAAAAGCTGGATCATGCCGCACAATCCGGGGGTGATATAAACTTCGTAAAGAATATAGGTTTCGTAGGGCGGCGTAATCGCAAGACCCAGGGCGGCCCTGAAGCCTGCCGCGAAAACAAACAGCCAGACCAGGGGACGGACCAGAGCGGAAATAAAGCGTTCACGCTGGGTGATAAAACGCCGTAATTCACGACCGATAATGCCCCACATGGCGCGCCAGTAATGCAGACTACTCATGATTGCTCTCCTTGCGTCAAACTGTAAAAGGCGTCTTTAATGAGTTTGGATTGGGTTGCTTGCAGGACATCGTTAACGGTGCCGTTGGCTCTAATCGTGCCCCTATGTAAAACAATGACATGGTCGTCAGGATAAACTTCATCAATTAAATGGCTGGCCCATAGAACCGCCAGTTTTTCATCAACGACCAGTTGATGCACATACTCTACAATCGCAAACCGGCTGGGCATATCCAGGCCGACGGTGGGCTCATCGAGCAACAGCAGCGATGGTTTGTGCAGTAACGCCCTGGCTATCTCGACGCGTCTTCGATGGCCGCCGTTAAGCTGGCGTATTTTCTCAAAACGGCGTTCATACATGGATAAGCGTTCCAGTTCTTCCTGGATGCGTTGCGTGGCCAGTTTGCGGTTCATGCCGTGCAACGCCGTGTGATAGCGTAAATTCTGCATGACCGTTAAATCCATATCCAGTGTGGTTTGCTGAAAAACCACGCCCAGATTTGCTAAAGCTTTGCGTGTTTGTTGTTTTATGTCGAAACCACAGAGCTCGATGTGACCTTCACGCGTATCGTAGAGTCTGGTAATCAAGGAAAATAAAGTACTTTTCCCGGCTCCGTTCGGGCCGAGTAAAAGCGTGCATTCACCGGGCATGATCTTGAAACTGACATGGTCCAGGGCTTTTTTGCCGCTATAGGAAAAACTCAAATTGTCGATGGACAAGGCGGTTGGCGGCTGCATGGATGCAGGAGGCAAGACCGGCGATGCGGCCGTTATTGATGATTTCATGGTTTTACCGCAACGCCCCAGGGGTAGGTGCCTACCCCTATGGATTTGGTGACTTGCTGGCTGTCAAGATCGATAATGGATATATCGTTACTGGTGCCGTTAGTCGTATAGAGTCGTTTTTGATCGGGGGAAAAGGCCAGATTCCAAACCCGTTGACCGACCAGCAGCACTTTTTCCACCTCAAAAGATTGCGCATTAACCACTGCTACACGGTTTGCCGGCCCTAATGCAACATAGCCGCGCTGCCTGTTCTTGTCAATGACGACACCGACCGGTTGAATTTTATCGTCGGTAACGCCCGGCACGGTAAACTTGATATTTTTGATGATTTGTTTGCTCTTGACGTCGACAATCATCAACGTACCCGCCATTTCCGACGTCACCCACAATTGTTGGCTGTCGGCGGTAAAGCTGAGGGCTCGCGGACGTGGGTCGACCAGGGTGTTTTCTTCGATGGCATTGGATTTGGCGGCAATCCAATGCAGCATATTGGTGGTTTCAGAGGCGCTGACTATCCATTGGTTATCGGGGCTTACGCTAATACCTTCCGGTTCCACGCCGACTTTAATCTGTTTCACGGCTTTTTTCTTGGTAATGTCGATAACGGTGACCATGCTGTCATCTTCGTTCGATACATAAAGCCGGTCGCCCGCAGGGTTCAGCGCAAAGGTTTCAGGGTCATCGCCGGAAGGCAATTTGCCGATTTCTTGCAAAGACACGGCATCAAAAATCTTGATGGTATTGTCGTCACTGGTAGCGATATAAAGGAATTTGTTATCCGGGCTGATGGCAATGCCCCGTGGACGCTGACCGACAGGTACTGTTTTGCTTAAGGTACCGGTTATCGGATCAACGACAGCGAGCGCATTATCTTTTTCCAGCGTGACAAAAACCGTTTCCGCGTGCAGTGTGCCGGTTAATGTGAGTAACGCCAGCAGCCTTAAGCCATTTTTTTTCATTATTATTTATCCTGTTTACATTGCGATTCAGGTTGGTCTGTTCCAAGGGTATCAAGTTCGGTTTTCGGATGCAGGAAGCCTTCAATCGGCGCGACCGCAACCAGGGACATCGGGGCTGCCAATAACACCGGTTGCCGTAATTGTCCGTCCCAGGTTCTGAATGACAACGGCGTACCTTTATAGCCCTGTAAGGCGAATTGATCGCTCAACATATAGGGTTTAACCGCTTGTATATCGATCGATTGCGTCCTTGTCGCCGCTTCGCCGATGGCCCTGATCGCCAGATAAGCGCCATAGTCCTGTTCTTCCATCCAGCGCCCGGCCTGTTCCTTGAAACGGTTTTGAATCTGGATGGCGCCCCATTGTTCATGCGTTCGATGCCATGCCACCGCTTTCAGGCCCTGGGTGCCGATTACCGGTCTTGGCAACCAGGTCCGGTAATCCAGATATTCGCCAAACTCGCCCTGTTCATCGGCGACAATCAGCACATCATAATCATCGACCTGGCTAAATACCGCAACATCCGACTGCACGGTGCGCCGCGCATCGAAGGTATGCTCCCAGGTTTTTTCCTGCACGATTTCTATGCCGAAACGTTTGGCGGAACGTTTGATTGCATCGGCAAACAAGCGGTCTTCCGCGGTAGCGCCGATGACCAAAAACCACTTGATCCAGCGTTTTTTGAGCATATACTGCGCCAATGCGTCTGCACGCATTGCCCGGTCAGGCAATAGATGCAATACATTGCTTCGGCATTGTTCATTGCGTAAGACGTTATCCCGTGTCGCCACATCAAACAACAGGGCTTGCTTCGACGCCGGTAAATCGGCCAGTTGATTCAAGTGCTCGGCAGGTGCATTAACGACAATATATTGAAATTTACCGGCAATATCTTTGTTAAAAACATCAATAATATCGCCGTCCGGCGGCACAATGAATTTTTTCAGACTAAAGTGCTGTCCGGTGAATTCGCCGGTGGTATTGTTATCACTAATCGCCAGTTCGGCTCCGAACTCGCCTTTGTTTTTAATAAAAGGCTCCACATTGGATAATATCGGAGGCGGCGCTTGCTCTTGCGTCAGATAAGCGATGGCATACGTTTGCCTGGACTTGCCGGGCTTTGCATAAGCAGGGACGATGCTGATTAGTTGAACAGCAATTACTATTTTAAAGACGATCTGGATAAAGCGCTTACTCATTGCATCATTTGCCGATTATAAAAACACATCCGCCAATTCTAGCGGATTAACAGGTTTTTTCTTAGGTTTAGAAAAAGTATACTTCAATCTGCCTTTGAAATGACTATCGAAACGCGTGCCTGATTCACTTAAACTGTATTTCAATCCCTATTACAACTGGTCTTTTATGGTATCAATGAAATGCCGGCCTGAAAATTATAAATTAACTCTATGACACACTGCACACTAAGCGAGATCACTATTTACCCGGTAAAATCACTGGCCGGTTTCAATGTCACCTGCTGGCCTGTTACTGAAACAGGCCTTCAATACGATAGGAAATGGATGATTATTGATAATGAAGGACAATTTCTGAGTCAGCGGAGATTGCCGTCAATGGCTTTGATTAAGACCGCCCTGACCGATTCTCACCTGATTCTCTCCGCGCAGGGTATGAGCGATTTGTTATTGCCGTTAAAACCTGTGGATGGCGACCTCATTGTCAGTACGATATGGCAAGACCAATGTGCAGCTCGAAGTGTATCACCGGAAGCCGATCGGTGGTTAAGTCATTTTTTGAAACAGGATTGCCGGCTGGTTTATCAGTCCGATGACAGTGTCCGCGCAGTCGATCCCGATTATGGTCGTCCCGGCGATCGGGCGGCGTTTTCCGACGGGTTTCCGTTTTTAATCATCTCGGAAAATTCGCTGGTTTCGTTAAACGCTGAGATGCAGTTGAATTTACCGATGACTCGTTTCAGACCCAATCTGGTCATTTCCGGTTGTCCCGCCTATGCCGAAGACAGTTGGCGGGAAATCCGCATCGGTTCGATTGATTTCCGATTGCCCAAACCTTGCTCGCGGTGCGCCATACCGACTATCGATCCTGAAACCGCGCAAACCGGTAAAGAGCCTTTGAGAACGCTGAACCGCATCAGGAAATGGCAAAATAATGTCTATTTCGGGCAAAACGCCTTGCATAACCAAAGTGGAATGCTGAAAGTCGGGGATACGGTACAGGTGCTTATATCGGGAGAAAAACAACCGCCTGTTTAACGGGCTGGCAAAGTCGTAAAAAAAACGGGCAGAATGATCTGCCCGTTTCTTCCATCGTAATGGTGCTATATGCTGCTATTTGGTGGCTGCAGCCGCTTTTAGATGTACTACTGCAGTTTCAGCAGCGGCAACGCCCATGTCGCCATGACCGGCCTTAACGTGACTGATGGCGTCTCCCAACGCCTTGGAGGCTTCATCCAGATGGGACAATAACAAGCCTTTCGCCGGAATGGCGGCTGCCAGCGTGTCATCCAGCGCTTCCGCCGCATGTGCTAGAAAGGCTTTGGTATCAGAGCTGCCGGACGATACTGCTGCATTGGCGTGTGTTAATGCAGAGTTGACATCTCCTCCAGCGAAAGCATTAGTGGTTAGACACAACAATAAACCGGCAAAAACAGATGCTAATTTTTTCATTATTATCTCCTCATTAAATTATTATGTGTAAAGTCGATACCATTGTTGCTTGTAAATATCCTTCCGCACCCTCTCCTGAAAAAGAGAGAAGAGCTATTATGGATCGACAAATATAATTAAATCATCACTGGATTTATTTTTCAATACGTTGATATTGTTAAATTTCGATCGTGGTTTAATCGGCGCCTGATTTGTGCTTCGATAGCGGGCCTCAGCGACGAAAAGAGCCGCGCCTGTCATAAATAATCAAGCCGATAAGCAACAGCGCCAGCACGTCAATAACGGCTTTATCGCCCAGCCGGGCATACGGTGTCATGCCGCGCATCGGCGTGATCGATCCGGTCAACACCGTCGCTTTAAATAAAGGGGCTTGTTTAATGATTTTCCCGTCGGGGCCAACAAATGCGGTTGCGCCGGTGTTGGTTGCCCTCAATAAGAAACGGCCGGTTTCGATGGCGCGCATCCTGGCGATTTGCAAGTGCTGATGCGGTTCTATCGAGTTGCCGAACCAGCCGTCGTTGGTGACATTGACCAGGAAAGCGGCATCCGGCAATCCGCTAATGGCGGCGTCGCCAAACGCATCTTCATAACAAATGGATGTGATGAACGGATAGGAGGCCGCTTTTAACAAAGGCTGCTCCACCCCGCCGGGAGTAAAATTGCCCAGGTTGATATTTAGGGCATTCAAGACAAAACCGGACACGGGCTGCCAGGGCAGATACTCGCCGAAAGGCAACAGGTGATTTTTGCGGTACATGCCGGTGTCCTTGCCCAGTGTTATGACGCCGTTGTAAATTTCACCCTCGGCCTTGCCTTCGATTGGCACGCTGATAATTAAATCGGTATTGTGTTGTTTGGCGGTCTCGCTTAACGGCAATAAAAACGGCTCGTAAACTTCTGATAAAAAAGCCGGAATGGCGGTTTCCGGCCAAATGATCACGTCAGAATCCCAATGCGCTTCGGTCAATTTTTTATAGAGTAGCAAGGTATTCAAGCGATTTTCGGGCAGCCATTTTTTATCCTGGGTAATGCTGCCCTGAACCAGTGAGACGCGGATCGGCTCACCGGCTTTCTCCGTCCACGTTACCGTCTGCAACAAACCGCCTGCAATCCAGATTACAGCAACGACAGCGGCCGATAATAGACGCCGGTTTTTAGCGCGGATCATGAATACAATGACAGATGCCGTTAACGCCAATAAAAACCCAGTGCCGTAAGCACCGATTACCGGTATGTAGCCTGCCAGCGGCGATTCCAGTTGGGAATAAGCGCCGAGCAGCCAGGGAAAGCCGTTGAGCACCATGACGCCGCGAAAGTAGTCGATTAGCGTCCATAGTAAAGGCAGCGTGATTACGCAGCTGTAGGGGTGCTTTAGTTTTGCCGAAAGCCAACCGGTCAGCGCCGGAAACAGCGCCCAAAAACCGACGAAAAGAGCGGTTAGAAGACTGGCGCTGGCAATGCCGGCATGACCATAATCATGAATACTGATATAGACCCAGGATACGCCCAAACCGAATGCGCCCAATCCGAACCAATAGCCTCTCAACAGGGCGCGGTTGGGTGTTATATGCTGCCAGGAGGCATATAATATGGTCAGCCCGACTACAGCCAAACAGGCGTAATCAAAGGGAGCAAACGCCAGCGTGAAAAGAACACCGGCGATCAACGCCAAAAAATCCCAATAGATACTGTTTGAGTTTTGCATCATTTGCGCTTGATAAAAGAACTATAAAAACAGCATTAAAGTGACGTCACACGGCTGCCGATAATCGAATAGGCCATCCAGCCTATGACCAGGAAATAAAACAAGCGGGGTATCCATTCCGCCAGCAGGTCTTCCTCAATGCTGATTTTTTCCGCCTCAAGCCGGGTATGGTGGCGTATCGATTCAACCAGTTTGCCGCTTTGTTCGCCGGTCAGTACGACATGAACCGTTGTCCGGTTGATTTCCCTGACGTCCGCCAAGGCTTCCGCGAGTGATTGGCCTTTGGCGAGACGGGCCAGGGCGGGACCAAAGCGGTTTTTTAGAACAGGGTTTTTGATTGTCTCAAGAGCCAGAGGGAATGCCTGTATACAAGGCAAGCCCGCTTCCAGCATCATGCCCAAGCATTGTAAAAAATCGTTGATTTGTCGGGTGGTTATCCAGGCGGAAATGATAGGCAGTTTACATTGCAAGAGATAGAGGCCGTTTTTCAAACCCAGGAACTGCAAAAATCCGTTGGTTAGCCAGAATGGCAGGCGTAAGGCGATAGAGATAAAAGCAGCTAAACCGGCTAGTCGTCCGACGCTAAGCCATAAATATTGCTGCCCGTTTATCGCACCGACTATCAATGCCGGTACCGGCTGCACAAATAAGGCGACGATCAGTATCATTGCAGGCAGATAAAGACGGTTTTTGATTTGCCTCAGTCGTTTTGCTTTAGCGCCGTAATAATCGGACAAGCGCCGGTATGCTAATTCGAGTTGACCGCCGACTTCTGCGGCATGTAATACATGGTAGTCGGTTTTACTGAAGACTTCCGCTCGATACCCGGATTCGGCAATCGCGTGGCCGGTATTCAGATAGCCTTGTAATTGTTTGATTTGTTGGTTGATGCCTGGATTTTTCGTTGTTAGATGGCTGAATGCCAGTTGAGCGGGGAAACCGGCCCTTTCCATACAATAAAGCTGATGATAAATGTGCGCTTTTGTATCGTGGTTCATGGCAGCGGACTACAATGTTTTCGTTGCACTCAGCCCTCTATCGCTGGTTCCCAAGCCGGAGTTTCTCTGCCATTAAGTTAAGGAAGAGGGCACCCTCTCCCTATGGGGAGAGGGTGAATAGTTTTGTATATCGACCTTAGTGAACAAGGCTTATGAATCAGTCGATTCGTTCCAGATGGGGTTATCCCGGTCTTCCGCTTCCAGCTTTTTATTATCTTCAGGGTAAATATGCCAGAATGATTGATCAATCTTTGCATTACTGTAGCCTGCTTTTTTCTCATGAGTGAACGGACACCACCAGTTTTCAACCAGTTTAACCATATAAGCGTGCCATTCGAAAAGAGCGACACTGACAGGGCAGTACCAGGTGCAGTTGAGGACCCAAAACAGTTTTGACTGCGACAGGCTGGCTTTAAAAGACCCGTCCATCGTGATTTGATTTTTCAGGGTATAACGATGGCTGGCACGATCGGGTAAATAATCAGACAGGGTTTTAACGTTTTTACCGCCGATCAGGATCAGGTGATAATAAGTCAGATAGGCGCTGATAAACACAAAAGGCAAAGTAATAATAGGCAGGTAGACAAACACCATGCCTATGGCTCGCCGCCAGACAGGAACATTTCTATGGTGTTTGCCGATTTCAACGCGGCCGGAACAGGAATCGCAAGCTTTCATTGTTTTTATTATCCTCATGTTAAGTAATGGTTTAGGGTTGATTTCGTTTTTTGGAGCCTGGTAGTGATTTTGCGCAATCCTACCGAAATATGGATAAATACCCGGACAACCGGTTTGGCGCAATATCTTTATGTTTATTTGGCTTTATAAGGCAAGGTCATTAAATTTGACCGGTCAGTCGTAAAGAACACAAATGTTTGTTGGTATTCTACAACAGACATAAACCGGCCTCAATGACATTAAAGGCTTGAAGCGACAGAGCAAAAAAAGGTTTTTAAATACTCCGTCTCAGGTAATGCAGGGTCAATCGGGTGGTCCGGTCCCTGTCCGCCGCCGGCAAAGAAGACTAAATGCCGGTCAATATGCCGTCCTGACGAACGTAAAATCTCATGTAGGTTTTCACGGCTCAGGTGGTAAGAACAAGAGGCCGAGATCAAAATACCGTTTTTCGATAAAACTTGCAGGGCAAGGTGGTTCAAGCGCCGATACGCTTCATAGCCTTGCTTGAAGTCTTTTTTACGCTTGATCAGCGCTGGAGGGTCCAGTACGACAATGTCGTAGAGATGGTTTTCCAGGCGGGCGTTTTTAAGAAACTCGAAGACATCGCTATGGACGAAGCGCATTCTGTCGTCTACCTGATTGAGCTGCGCATTTTCCAGGGCCAGCGCCAAAGCGCTTTCCGAGGCATCAACACAGGTTACTTCAGTGGCGCCCGCAATAGCTGCTGGAATGCCCCATGCGCCGGTATAGGAGAATAAATCCAGTATGCGCTGGTTTTTTGCCAGTCCCGCCAGTTGGGCGCGGCTGCAACGGTGATCATAAAACCAGCCGGTTTTTTGTCCGTTCAAAATATCGATTTTAAATTTCGCGCCGTTTTCTTCAATGATGACAGGGTCAGGGAGTTGTCCATAGGCAACCTCCGATTCCTGGCTCAAGCCTTCCAATTGCCGCTGGCTGTTGTCATTTTTCAGGACAATCGCGCTTGGGGCGAATAATTCAATCAGCACAGCAAACAGCGCGTCTTTGCGCAGTTCAATCCCGGCAGTGGTGATTTGCACCGATAATACGGTATCAAAGCGGTCAATCACCAGGCCCGGCAAGCCGTCGCTTTCGCCGAAAACGAGCCGGTAATAGGGCTTATCAAAGAGTTTTTCGCGTAAGGTCAGCGCCGTCATCAGTCGTTCTTTAAAGAAGGCGTGCCAGTTATTTTTGATCGGCTTCCTGGATAACAGGCGCGCGCAAACCAGGGCTTGCGGGTTGATGTAAGCGGTACCCATGACTTTGCCGTCATCCGCTTTGACCTGCACCAGATCGCCGGGCGAAAACTGTTCCAGCGGCGAGCGTTTGGTGTCGACTTCATTGCTGAAAACCCATAAATGCCCTTTACGCAAGCGCTTGTCTTCGTTCTTTTTTAGATAAATGTCGGCCTGGGTCATATTAATTAGTTATTCAGTTATGTTAATAGGTTATATCAAAGGTATAGCCGCCGATGCCGGTTTTCGGTGCGGCGATGAGTAAGCGAATTTCTGTTGTTGCGCCGGAGGCCAGTTCCGTTGCCGCTGTCGCTTCAGGCAAATAATCCTGTGGACGAAACACCCGATGCGTGAAGCGTTTACCGTTATAGTCAAGCAGGTTCAGGGTAATGTTCGGGAGTGCTTGGGTGAAAGTCGCCTGATTGGTGATAATCGCCTTGAATTCATAACTGTGATCGGGCAAGGGATTAAAAGAGCCATGCAATACGGCAAATTCATCGGGGTTTTTGTAAGCAGGCAATTTGCAATCGAAATAGTGGCATATTTTTTCCAGGCCGGGCCGGAACCTTGAATTCTGGCTGAAAGCATAACCTTCAAAATAGATGATCTGCACAACAAGCAGCAGGATGGCGAGCAGGACGCCTAAGCCCCAGAACGTGTTGTCCGGTTCATTCGGCTTGTCCCACGGCAGATGTTGCGACGACAGGTTTTCTGCGATGTAGGCGTCGCTGGTTTCGCTGATATATTCCAGTGCGTTAAACATGACCGAACAATTCCGGCAACGCAGTATGCCTTTGCTGGCGCGTAGCTGAGGCAGGGTCAGTGTGTGCGTTTTTTTACATTCAGGGCATTTTGTATACATGGCGCTTTAGTGCTTGATGCCGTCCAGTCTGATCCAGTCTTCTTGTTGAACAGGCGGATTGAATGTGATGTGGTTTCGGTAGGCCGCCATCACCGAATCGGCTTGTTCATGTAATATACCAGATAAAACCAGTTGGCCGCCGGAAACCAGTAGTGCGCAAATTTGCTCCGATAAATCGATTAACGGTTTAGCGAGAATATTGGCCAACACCAGATCGGCTTGAATCGGGGCAAATTGCTCCGGTAAATAGCAGTTGATTTTATCCTGCACGTTGTTTTTCAGCGCATTGTCGCGGGTTGCCGTAAGCGCCTGTTCGTCAATATCAACGGCGTGGGCTATTTTGGCGCCTAATAAAATAGCCGCCACGGCCAGAATGCCAGAGCCGCAGCCGTAGTCGATAACGGTTTTATCGTTCAGGTCGTGGCTCGCCAGCCATTCCAGGCATAACGCGGTAGTGGGATGCGTGCCGGTGCCGAACGCCAATCCCGGATCAAGCGTCAAACAAACCGTGCCGTCTTCAATCTGTTCCTGGTCGGTCGGGCAGACCCAGAGCTTATCGGCAAACTTCATCGGTTTATAATACTCCATCCAGGCGCGTTCCCATTCCTGGTCTTCAATGTGTTCATCGCGCCAGTTCTGTAAACCGTCTTTTTCAAACCGGATGAATACCTGCGATTTGATCAACGCAGGGTCTGCATCCATTTCATAAAGCGCGATGACTTCGGTATGGCTCCATATTTTGGTTTCGCCGATGGCCGGTTCGTAAACCGGCTCATCCTCGGCATCCATATAAGTGACGGATACCGCGCCGAGATGACTGAAAAAGTCAGCCAGTTTGGGAGCGGTGTTTTCATTGGTGATAACGGAAATTTGATGCCAGGCCATGGGTGAAGGTTTGATTGAAAAGAATGGATTGTGGTTTGGGTTATACCTATAGGGCATTAAGAGGGATGGCTTAGGAATGAGCATGAAATAACTTGATCATTTGTATCCCCTC
>SXIP01000016.1 GCA_005772825.1 Methylococcaceae bacterium
CAGTTTGAGATAAACGATTTTTGAAAGGATTGAGAACACAATCCCTAAGGAATATTCAAGCTGGCTATTATACTACATTTACTGAGCTAAACGGGTATTCTATTTCAGTAGTTCCAGTATATCTTCTAACTCGTCAACCATTTCATGTATTAACTGTTTGGTGAGGGTTACCTCATCTTTGGCTTCGTCGCGGGTCAAGTGCGCCCTGGCTCCGCCGATGGTGTAACCTTGCTCATACAAAAGTGAGCGGATTTGCCGAATCATCAGCACATCGTGCCGTTGATAATAACGACGATTGCCGCGTCTTTTTACCGGGCTGAGTTCGGTAAATTCCTGTTCCCAGTAACGGAGAACATGGGGTTTCACTGCGCACAACTCGCTGACTTCACCTATAGTGAAATAGCGTTTTGCCGGTATTACAGGCAATTCATTATTGTTACTCGGCTCCAGCATACGTTTCTACCCGGGCTTTAAGTTTTTGACCAGATCGGAATGTTACTACACGTCTGGCGGTTATGGGTATTTCTTCGCCTGTTTTGGGATTTCTTCCAGGACGACTACTTTTATCACGAAGTTCAAATTTTCCAAAACCGGAGATTTTTACCTGCTCACCCTTTTCCAAAGAACTTTTAATTTCTTCAAAAAATAACTCTACCATTTCTTTTGCTTCGCGCTTGTTTAAGCCTAGCTCGTCAAACAGCTTTTCAGCAAAATCTGCTTTTGTTAATGCCATGTGTCAATCTCTCAGCTTCGCACTAATTGTTTGGGTCAATGTATCTAACATTCTGTTTAATATAGCATCAATTTCAGAATCTGTTAGTGTTTGTGAATCATCTTGCAGACTTAAACTTAAGGCAACGCTTTTGCTGCCTTCCGCTACGCCTTTTCCACGGTATATGTCGAAAATAGTGATGTCCTGCAGGGTGGGTTCAGCACAGCCTTTGATACAGCTTATTATCTGCTCGGCGGAAATGTCTTCTTTAACAATCAAGGCTAAATCACGGCGTACGGACGGATATTTTGACAGCGATTTGAATACCGGAATGTTTTTATTCAGGGTCAGGTTTTGATCCAGTTCAAAAAGAAAAACCTGCGTATCGAATCCCAATTGTTTTTCCAGCGTCGGATGCAGCATTCCCAGCCAGCCGATTTTTTCACCGTTCGACGATAAAATTTCAGCACTTTGTCCGGGATGCAATGCGGATTGCTGAGCCGGCAAGAACTGTACGTCACAGCCGGTTAAGCCAAATATTGCCTGTACATCGGCTTTAATATCAAAAAAATCCACTTTACGGGTATTCTCGCCCCATTGCTCGGCATACGCGCTACCGAGTGCCAGTCCTGCCTGCATTTTTTGCTGATGCAGTACGCCGTCCTTGTTGACAAAGCGCAGGCCGGTTTCAAATAAACGCACTCGGTTTTGCTGGCGATTGGTGTTGTAAAGAGCGGCTTTTAACAGCCCGCACCACAAGGTTGTGCGCATCACCGCCATTTCCGAAGAAATTGGGTTTTTTAAGCGAACCACTTCATCGTCAGGCGCAATAATTTTTTGAATATCTTCATCGACAAAACTATAGGTAATAGCTTCCCGGTAGCCCCGGTCAACCAATAAATCTTTAATTCGCTCACCGTCCAATACTGCTTCGGTAGCAGGGCTCAATTCCGAGCGCATTAACAGGCTGCTGCTGGGCAGGTTGTTATAGCCGTAGATACGCGCTATTTCTTCGATCAAGTCGGCTTCAATGGCGATATCAAAGCGAAAACCCGGTGGTGTAATATGCCAGCCATCAGTTTGTGTTTGAACATTCATTCCCAGGCGTTGAAAAATATCACTGATTTGTTCGTCAGCCAGCGTGATAATCCCCAACATTTTTTCAATGCGCTGCTTTCTTAACGCAACCACAGGGCATTGGGGCAGGGTGGAGGCGCTGGTAACTTCGGTGATGGGACCAACGCTGCCGCCGGCAATTTCGACAATAAGCTGGGTAGCACGCTCTATTGCTCTTGCTTGCAGGGTAAAGTCCACGCCGCGTTCAAATCGGTGTGATGAGTCTGTATGCAAACCAAATCGGCGCGCTTTGCCGGCAATACTTTGCGGTGCAAAAAACGCGCACTCGAGGAATATATCGCGGGTGTCATCACTGACCGCCGAATCGCTGCCGCCCATGATGCCGGCCAGCGCCAATGCCTGTTTATCATCGGCGATAACCAGTGCATCGCTATCGAGCTTTATCGATTGACCATTTAATAATGCCAACTCTTCATCGTTTTTAGCCCAACGTACTGTGATTCCGCCGGTTAATTTGGCTGCGTCAAAAGCATGCAAGGGCTGTCCCAATTCTATCAGCACATAATTGGTGACATCGACCAACGGCCCCAGGCTTCTTAAGCCCGAACGACGCAGACGCTCTTGCATCCAGAGAGGCGTTTCGGCTTTGTTGTTGATGTTTTTAATCAGTCTGCCTAAATAACGCGGGCAAGCGGCAGGCGCATCAACGGTGACTGTCAAGCTGTCCTGATGACCCGCAGCAAGCTGTTGGACTTCAGTAATGGACCAGTCCATCTTGTTCAGTACGGCGACTTCACGCGCTATGCCTTCAACGCTCAGGCAATCAGCCCGGTTGGGTGTTAAATCAACTTCGATAATGGCGTCATTGAGCGACAGGTATTCGCGAATATCCACGCCGACAGGCGCATCGGGCGCCAATTCCATTAAACCATTGGCGTCGGCGGCCAGACCGAGTTCTTTTTCGGAGCATAACATGCCGAACGATTCAACGCCCCGTAGCTTGGATTTTTTAATTTTAAAGTCGCCCGGCAATACCGCGCCAATTAATGCGGCCGGTATCTTCAAGCCGACACAGACATTACTGGCCCCGCAGACAATTTGTAAAGGCTGTTCTTCACCGACGTTAACCTGGCAAACTCGCAAACGGTCCGCATCGGGATGCTGTTGCATGGATAATACTTCACCGACGACAACGCCGCTGAATTCGGCTGCAGCGGGTGTTACAGAATCAACTTCAAGACCGGCCATCGTCAGTTGGGCGACCAGTTCTTCCGTATTTATTGGCGGATTGACGTATTCTCTTAACCAGGCTTCACTAATTTGCATGACTAAAACTTTATCTCCATGAATGGGGTGTATGCCGCAAGCGAGCGGGTTTCAGGCGCGGCGCCTGCTTAATTAAATTGTTCTAAAAATTTAAGATCGTTTTCAAAAAACAATCTCAAATCATTAATGCCGTAACGTAACATGGCCAGACGCTCTACGCCCATACCGAAGGCAAAGCCGCTGTAGTGTTCACTGTCGATTTTGACCGCGCGAAAAACTTCGGGATGAATCATGCCGCAGCCCATGACTTCCAGCCAGCCGGTTTGGCTGCATACCCGGCAACCTTCGCCATTGCACATGACGCATTCAATATCGACTTCTGCAGAGGGCTCGGTAAAAGGAAAGTAAGACGGTCTGAAGCGTACTTGTATATCTTTTTCGAAGAATGCACGCAAAAATTCGTAAACGACGCCTTTTAAGTCAGCGAAACTGACATCGGTGTCCACCAGAAATCCTTCCACCTGATGAAACATCGGCGTATGGGTAATATCCGAATCGCAGCGATAGACCCGGCCCGGTGCAATCACTTTCATTGGCGGCTTTTGTGATTCCATCGCCCTGATCTGCACAGGCGATGTGTGCGTTCTTAATAAGGTATGCGCGTCAAAATAGAAGGTGTCGTGCATGGCTCTGGCAGGATGAGAGCTCGGAATGTTCAGGGCTTCGAAATTATGATAATCATCTTCAATTTCAGGTCCTTCAACGACTTGAAAGCCGACACTGGCAAAAATTTTTGAGATTCGTCTCAGCGTGGTAGTGACCGGATGCAAGCCGGCGACAGATTGTCCTCTCCCCGGCAGGGTAACATCGATGCGTTCGCTCGCCAGTCTTGATTGTAAAGCCGCGATTTCCAATGCAACTTTTTTACTTTCCAGTTGCTCTTGAAATTGGTCTTTGGCCTGATTGATAATTTGCCCGACAGATCGTCTTTGCTCGGGATCAAGTCGCCCCAGCTCTTTCATCTGCAGGGTAAACAAGCCTTTTTTGCCAAGATAGTTAACACGAACCTGATCGAGTTGAATAAGGTCTGTTGCGTCGCAAAGCTCTTTTAATGCCTGCGCGAGAATTTCTTCTAGGGTAGCGGACACGGTTTAGCTCGCTGTGTAATGTGTAATTAGAGGGGATAGAATCCTAAAAAGGATTTTTTAGTCATGGGAGCAGGGCTTAAAAGCCCTAATCCAGACCCTCTTCGCAAGGAAGAGGGTGAATCATCGATGTCTCAATAAAGAGCAATCGCCTTAAGGTTGACTTTGGTTAGCTTTAGCAATTTCTGCGATTTTACCAAATGCATCAATGTCGCGTACGGCAATATCGGCTAACACTTTACGATCGATTGCTACATTGGCTTTGGTCAAGCCATTGATCAGGCGGCTGTAAGATATGCCGTATAAGCGGGAAGCCGCGTTAATACGAACAATCCACAAGGCGCGGAATTGACGTTTTCTTTGTTTGCGGTCGCGGTACGCATACTGACCGGCTTTAATGACCGCTTGCTTGGCAACGCGATAAACCCGGCTGCGCGCGCCGTAGTATCCTTTCGCCAGTTTGAGGACTTTTTTATGTCTTGCTCTGGCTGTTACGCCACGTTTTACTCTAGGCATTTATATTCCCCTCTATTAACTGTAAGGCATCATACGTGCAGCCATGCGCACATCTGATGGATGAATAGTTGCAGGGGACCGTAACTGTCTTTTTCTTTTTGTCGATTTCTTGGTCAGAATATGACGTTTATGCGAGTGACCGCATTTAAAACCGCCGTTGCCTGTGCGTCTGAAACGCTTGGCAGCCCCACGGTTAGTTTTTATCTTTGGCATTTGTTTTTCTCCAAATGGCTTGCGCCGATTAATTAAAAATATGAAATCCCTGAGAAGAAACCCGACAAGGCAAAATGCAAGGCCCTGAAGAATTACCGACATCATGGTTAATTGATGTCTTTAAACAGCGCATCCGGCGCTGTACAACCTGAAAAAAGGTTGATTATTTTTCTTGATTACTTTTTCTTTTTGGGCGCCATAACCATGATCATCTGGCGTCCTTCCATCTTGGGAAACTGTTCGACAATGGCGATATCTTCCAAATCTTTTTCTATACGCTTGAGTTGGTCCATACCGATTTCCCTGTGAGCCATCTCGCGGCCACGGTATCGTACAGTAATTTTGGTTTTATCACCGTCATTGAGAAATTTGATTAGACTTCTCAGTTTAACCTGATAGTCACCTTCATCGGTGCCCGGTCTGAATTTAATTTCCTTGACCTGGATTTGCTTTTGTTTCTTTTTGGCAATTTGCAGTTTCTTGTTGAGCTCAAACTGGTATTTGCCATAGTTCATTATCTTACAGACCGGAGGATCCGCATTGGGCGATATTTCCACTAAATCCAGGTCTGCAGCGTAAGCAATTTTTTTAGCTTCATCCAGCGAGATAATACCTAGCGCTTCACCGTCTGCACCTGTTACCCTCACTCGTCTAGCAGTGATTGTGTCATTCAGGCGCGTTTCATCTTTTTTAGCAGCGATACCCTAATCCTCCAACAAATTATTATTTTCTGTCTGCAATCTCTTGTTTTAGCCGTTCGGTAAATTCATGGATAGCCAGACCACCTAAATCATCACCTTTTTGTGTGCGTACCGTGATGATTTGTTCTTCGAGTTCTTTATCACCGATAATAACCAGATAGGGTACGCGCTGCATAGAATGCTC
>SXIP01000194.1 GCA_005772825.1 Methylococcaceae bacterium
CATATCGGAGAACATAAAACCGGCGCGGACCTTCCTGTCATCAAACAGCACATCAATACCGGCGGCCAGCAGGTCCTGATACAATTGTTCCGAAACGGCTTTCAGTCGCTCGGATTTGTGCATATTCATCGGACATAACGCCACCTGGAACGGGGCAAGATTAGCCGGCCAGATAATGCCTTTACTGTCGTGGTTTTGTTCGATAGCCGCAGCAACGACGCGGGAAATACCGATGCCGTAACAACCCATCAGCATGATTTGGTTCTTGCCGCCTTCATTGATGACGCCGGCTTTCATCGCGGCGCTGTATTTAGTGCCTAACTGAAAGATATGGCCGACTTCAATGCCCCGCGCCAGCGTGATTTCACCCAAACCGTCCGGGCTGACGTCACCTTCAACAACCGTGCGAATGTCTGCAATCTGCACGGAAACGGGTAAATCACGTTCCCAATTGACGCCTTGATAATGTTTGCCGTCTTCATTAGCGCCGCAAACAAAATCGGCCATTAATACCACGCTGCGATCGGCGATAATCGGGATAGTCAGGCCTATCGGGCCTATCGAACCGGGCTTGCAATTACACGCGGCGATAATATCGGCTTCAGCGGCAAATTCCAGCGGAGAAGCAACACCGTCAATTTTTTCCACCTTAATCTTGTTGAGTTCATGATCGCCTCTTAACAACAACGCCACCAGACCTTCTTCCTCGGCTTTAACAATCAATGTTTTAAGGCATTGGGACGGCGTAATTCCCAAGAAATTACTGACTTCTTCAATACTGTGCTGGTTAGGCGTATCAATCAAGGTAAGTGCTGCCGTTGCAGGCCCGCGAGAACCGGCAGGCATAACCGCTTCGGCCTTTTCAACGTTAGCGGCATAATCACTGCCGGTAGAAAAAGCAATCGCATCCTCACCGGAATCGGCCAGCACATGAAACTCATGCGATACCGCACCGCCAATGGAACCGGAGTCGGCAATCACGGCACGAAATTTCAGTCCCAGATGATTGAATATATTGCTGTAAGCCTGATACATGACATCATAGGTTTCTTGCAGGGACTCCTGGTCAAGATGAAACGAATAAGCATCTTTCATGATGAATTCACGCGAACGCATGACCCCGAAACGCGGACGGATTTCATCGCGGAATTTGGTTTGCACCTGGTAATAAGTAATCGGTAATTGCTTGTAACTCTTGATTTCATTACGCGCCAGATCGGTAATGATTTCTTCATGCGTGGGTCCCAAGCAAAAATCACGGTCATGACGGTCTTTCAAACGAGCCAATTCCGGCCCGTATTGCTCCCAACGCCCGGTCTCCTGCCACAGTTCCGCTGGTTGCAAGGCGGGCATCAAGACTTCCAGGGCGCCCGCTTTTTCCATTTCTTCCCGGGTAATTTTTTCTACCTTGCGTAACACACGCAGACCTAACGGCAACCAGCTATAAAGCCCTGCGGCCAATTTGCGAATGAGTCCGGCGCGGATCATCAATTGATGACTGGCAATTTCAGCGTCGGCAGGTGTCTCTTTTACGGTATTGAGAGGAAATTGAGTTGTGCGCATCGTATATTTAGAAAAGGTTATTTGTTTAGAGAGAAAATAAAAAGGCTATTTTACAGACTTTTGGCTTGTTCCCAAGCCCCAAGCTTGGGAACGGGGTCTCGGAAGCTCCGGCTTCCAGAATGCTCGAAGCCGGAGCTTATCGGATTTAGGTTCCCAATTGGAGCTCGGGAACCGGCGACAGGAGTTAGTAGTTACAACTTTATGAATTTATGACACCCCAAAATACTTTTGGAGTGTCATAATTGCCGGTTATCGGGGCGGCATAGCTCTGTTCGGTATTGTTATGGCCAAGAACCGGCTTTTCTTGATGTCGAAAACAGGATCAACTAATTTTTTGCTTTGAGTAAATCACGGATTTCGGTCAGTAATAATTCTTCCTTGCTGGGTTCCGGTGGCGGCGGCGGGATGGCCGCCTCTTTTTTCTTTAGATTGTTGATAAGCTTTACCACCACAAAAATAGCAGAGGCGATAATCGTAAAATCCACCATTGTCTGAACAAAATTACCGTACTTAAGCGTTACCGCAGGAGCATCACCGGCTGCTTCTTTTATGGTTATAGCGAGTTTTGTAAAGTCCACACCACCGACTAAAACACCGATCGGCGGCATCACTACATCGGCAACAAAAGAAGAAACAATCTTGCCAAAAGCAGCGCCGACGATTATACCGACAGACATATCAATAACATTTCCTTTGATGGCAAAGTCCTTAAATTCTTGCAATATGCTCATAATCAATTCCTGGGTTGTTTATTGTTAATAAAGCGGTTTTTCAAGATTTGATGGTACTTAATTTAATATCAAATGTCTATTTAGAAGGCTGATTAAAAGTACCGAAAATAGGTGGATTTTTATTTCGGCTTGACACGACTGTCAGGTAACAAAGCATTCTTTTGACCATTTTTTAACTGACCGTAACCCTACCCAAAGAGGCGTTGTTCAATGTGACCCCCTGCACTTTTAATCACGCCCGTATCTATCTGTAATACAATATAGTCGTTTTTGCCGTTGCCTGATGGCTCGGTCGATGGGCAGGCCGTTATACCATCGAGTACACTGTTTAAATATTGGCAATATGAGCTGAACAATGTGGTTGTACCCGAAATTGGAAAAGCATTACCCACACCTTCCAGGCCAACAAAATAAATCGGTCATTAACAAATCAACAAACATTACCGCTGTTTCAACGTGAACAGAATTGATGACAGGCTCGTTGAAACAGCGGTATTTTACAATTATAAAAGAAGGGTCAGTTTTATGTGTTGGAGTGGAGAAGCATCGGGGGTTTTGGCTGCCGCCGGTCTAAGTACAGCAGTGTATGTTGCGCTTAAAGGAGAATCAAAAGAACTTTGGATTCCGTTAACCTATTTTGCCTTGATGGAATTATTGCAGGCTATCACTTATATTTACATCGATTTATGTGATAACCCGAGTAATCAGATACTCACCCTGTTGGGCTATTTGCACGTCTCGTTCCAGCCGTTCTTCATTAATATGGTGGCGATGTACTTCATTCCCGAGAGTGTCAAACTGAAAATCCGCACTACGGTTTATACCTTGTGCGCGGTGGGCTCAATTTTCATATTGATAAAAATGTACCCTTTCGGTTGGGCCGGCAGTTGCCGTATCGGTATAGAAGGATTTTGCGGCCCCAGTGTCTGTTCTACCCACGGCGATTGGCATATCGCCTGGCAAATGCCTTTAAACGGCCTGATGTCGGGTCCTATCGACTGGCTGTTTGATTACGAATGGGGACTGCATGTATTCGCTTACGCCCTGGTCGGATTTTATCTGCCGGTTATGTATGGTTCCTGGCGTTTTGTTGCTTTTCATTATTTAATCGGACCGTTTATTTCAGATATTACCACCGATGATCCTAATGAATATGCTGCGGTTTGGTGCCTGTTTTCCATCGCGCTGTGTGTGTCGGTGATTAAAACACCGATCAGAAAACATTTACATGTTAAGACGTGGCCTTTTTATAAGCCGCGTATTGGCGATTCGCTTTAATTTATTTACCGGGTTCTGTCATTCGGTAAAAAAAACCGGGTGACAGACGCCCTGCAACCCAACCCCAGGAGCAGACCATGTTCAAAATACCAAGCACCCAATCGGCAGGCTTATCCTTGATCCCGCTGGCCGCACTTCTGTTCACGCTACAAACCGCCTCGGCAGAGGAACATCCCGGTCTGAGCAGGACAACATTGCTGGAAAACGCCGTTGAGCTTCCCGACAATAATATTAATACCAAAATGATACGGGTGATTTTCCCCCCCGCTTTCAAAACACCCGACCATACCCACGAAGGACCGGGGCCTCGTTATGTTGTCAAAGGGACACTTAAGGTCATAGAAGGCGATAAAACCGAGATTTACACTGCGGGGGATGTATTTTGGGAATCCGGAAAACTTATGTCGGTGGAAAACATGGGCCAGGAATCGGCTGAATTAATTATTTTTGAATTAGCGCCGGTTCATAAAAACGCTAATTGAGTTTAGGCTGTTTGCCGGCAATCAATGCAAACAGCATTCCGGGGACGCGAAGAAAAACCGCTAAACTTCGTGTCCTTCGCGATAAAAACATATCAAGAAAAGTTATAAAATTTCGACACAGTCTTTATTCTCGGTTATCAAGACCTGCTCAATAATAAGCTGGTTATCCAGTAATGTTTTGATAGTTGCCGATTTGGACTGATTGCCCATTTTCAACCATATTATTTTTGGTGGTTGTCCATAAACCATTGTCATTTCGTAAAAATCAGCGTCTTTAGTGGTAATCACATAGTCATGATCAATAGCGTATTGACGTATAGTTTTATCATCGACTTGTTCAAGTCCCAGTAGCGCAACTTGCGTAGAACCGGGATAACTGTCTTGAATAAACGGCACAATTCGCCGTGACAGGTTTTCATCCAGCAACAACTTCATGATGCACTGATCGTGACCAAATGACGTTCCCTGTCTGCTGCAAACAGTAGACAGGCGGTAATATCATCACTGGTTAATTCCGGAAAATCTTCGATGATTTCCTCCCGGCTCATGCCCTCAGCCAACCATGACAACACATCATAAACGGTAATCCTCAAACCCCTTATGCAAGGCTTTCCGCTACGCTTGCCGGGTTCCAGGGTAATGATATTGTGATAATCAATGGTCATTGGCTTATCTCACTTTTCCTCATTGTAAATAGAACTGCTGCCATCCATATCGCCGGTTTCACTGTACAACAACGGCCTGCCGGAATTAAGCGCAGCCGCTGCAATCACCTGGCAGACAACAATTTTATGATCGCCGGCATCGGCATAATGACTGACCTGACAATCAAAATACGCGAGACTTTCCGACAGTACCGGCGCACCGGTCTTGGCGGTCTGCCATTGAAAGCCGCTCATCTTGTCCTTCAACGTGGAATCGCCGAAATGCGCGGCTATCGCATACTGATCTTGTGCCAGCACATTAACCGTACATACACCGCCCGATTGCAGCAATTGGTAGGAATAATGGGCGGGATTAATACTGAACGCCAGCAACAAGGGATTAAAAGAAACCTGCATGACCCAGGCCGCAGTAAAGGCATTGCGATGTTCGCCGTCACTGACGCCGATCACATAAACACCGTGACTGATTTGTTTGATTAATGAATCGATATTTTCAATCCCGATTTTATTAAGCATAGTTATGTACCAATTTAATACGCATGGATAAATCAATCGCTTTAACATTCTTCGTTAAAGCCCCGATAGAAATAAAATCAACACCTGTTTGAGCGACCGCCCTGATCGTATCCAGGTCGATGTTGCCGGAAGCTTCAAGTTCAGCAGCGCCTGCATTCACTTTTACCGCCGTGTACAAATCTTCAAGACTGAAGTTATCCAGCATGATCCGGTCAGGCTTGGCGGCGATGGCCTCATGCAATTGCGGTATCGATTCAACCTCGACTTCCACGGCAACGGTGCTTTGTTGACGCGCTATCTGCACCGCTTTCGCTATCGAACCGGCGGCGATGATATGGTTTTCCTTGATCAACACGCCGTCATATAAGCCGATGCGATGGTTATAACAACCGCCGCAGACTACCGCATATTTTTGCGCATTTCGAAGGCCCGGAATGGTTTTACGGGTATCCAGCACTTTGCATCCGGTGCCTGCAACCGCATCGGCATAGCGTCTGGCGAGCGTTGCCGTAGCGGACAGGGTTTGCAACAGGTTCAACGCCGTTCTTTCTCCGGTCAACAAGCCCCTGGCGGGACCGTTAAGCCTGCATAAAAGGGTATTTTCAGCGATAGTTTCGCCTTCATTAACCAGCCAATCAATGCCGATACCGGCATCCAAAACCTTAAATACCGCATCAAACCACGCCTGACCGCACAGCACCATAGCCTCCCTCGTTATAACCTCGGCTTCCGCCGTCATTGCTTCGGGGATAATTGCGGCGGTTATATCGCCTGAACCCAGGTCTTCTGCGAGAAAGTTTTCTATGTCCAAAAGAATATCTACCTGTTTTTGATCGGTCATCGTTATTTGTAAATAGCCACTGTTGTGTATAAAGAAATTTGCGGAAGGTAGCTGCTTATGGCTGGTTCCCAAGCTTCTAGTAAGTTAGGCGCAGAATCCCCTCTCCCTGCGGGGAGAGGGCCAGGGAGAGGGTGATTTTAAAAGCATTTTTTCCTTAATCTATTCCCTCTCCCCAACCCTCTCCCGGAGGGAGAGGGAGCTTTCTTTCTTAACTTAATGGGGCAGTGAAGATAGAGGGAACCAGCTTAATAGCTACCCTATTTTTTAAATAAGCCTTTAATAAACGGCCAGCCACGCGCTAACCAAAGCTCTTCAACATAAACCACAGCCGGTTTAAGCTGCTGTACACCCGCCTTAACCAGAGCAAGCCCATTTTCTATGCGGGCCTTAGCTTTCTCCGACGGACCGTTGTCACGCCATTGCAGGTAATGCGAACCGATACCGTCGACAAACACCGGTTTATACAGCCACATTTCCAGGATAGAAGTGGCCCACATAAACATGAATGAAACCCCCATACCCATACCTGCAAAAATAACCAGCCAGGCAAACATCGGGTGAATTTTGGTCAGCCACCATGACACAATGTCGGCTATCAGGAACAGATAAGGCATACCAATGGCAATACACTTGTATCGGGTTGTCGTCGTTTCCGCAAAGCTGAAAATGAGCCCGACAAACATGAAAATAAAACTGATGCCGAACAAATGGATATGTGAAACTCGGGTTAATGATGCGAAGGTAGCGCCGGTATCCTGGGTCGTTAAGGCCTTTAATTGCTCAAAGTCTTTAAAATTGGGAATGCCCGAAGCGCTTTCGTTATGACAGGTAACACAACGGGTTTCGATAATTTTCTCGACACCGTCGTCTTTATAATCATCACTATCCGCGCCATCCCTAACCCATTTCATGATTTCAAAACGCTCCTGTTCGGACGCATTTGCCTTCATTGAACCATTGAGTTTTAGTTCCAGAACAGTGCCGGAACGGTTACCGTAATAGCTATAAACAATATCATCGACTGACAGGCCGAATTTGCCGTCAGCCATGCCGTGAGTAAACAATATCTGAATCAGGGCAAAAAGATAACCCATGCCGACTGTACACAGATAACCGGTAAACAATACCTTGATAGGGGTATCGTGATCTTTTAAAGGCGTATATTTTGAAGTCATAATTTAGAGAGAGTATGTTGTGCTGAAGAGTCGACCTGAATTGATGCTTCAGGCCGGATGCCTGGTCATTCCACTATAGAACACTTTCAGGTTGTTCTCGGGAACAACCATACTGCAATCAGGGCGACTTAGGACATAACCTTTAGAGAAAATCAGAATATGTCTTAATACCCGGCAATATTTTAACCTGCTTTGATGTAATGTATACTTTAATGAAAGCAATGTTTTGCGGAATGGCTTTTTGTGGTGAATAAGAACAGGGATTATGGATTCAAAAAATCCGCAACACTGCCCGCCTGAAGTATAGCGATTCAGGCTTCCAAGCTCCCATATCGGCCTCATGCAGAGCAAGCCATTAAATCAGGCCTGCATTTTATCGCTTGTCCGGGTATGCAAGCCCGACTTCAACAAAAGCAGAGCCCGAATTCCAAATCATATTATCAACCCATGTAACTTACTCAACCCACTTCCCCGCACCGTTAAACAACAGCGCCTTAAGCAGGCCGCATCCTTGGATGCGATGTGTCTGCCTAAAGCTGCGCGGTTACCAACACACTTTTAATTATCAACACATACTTACATCATTATGAATTGCACTACAGTGGATCGTGTCAAGGCATTTCTGGACAGCAATCATGCTCACTATATTTATTTTACTTATTCCAACGCCTACTCCCCGGAAAAAATCCAGGGTAGCGAATATGCCTGCGAAAGGGAACTTATCGAATCCGTGCTGATTAACATCAATCATAAACACAGCACTGAAACGGCGATGATTGTCGTTCCGGCCACCCGAAAAATCGACCTGAACTCGCTGAAGACGCTTTTAGGAAACTCACATATCGATTTCGTCAGCAAACAACAGGCGCAATTATTGTTTCCCGGTTACGAACCCGGAACCATGCCGCCCTTTCGGGAATTTTATCCCGGTATGCGCATTTTTTTTTCGCACGAACTGTTTGAACAGCATGAAATTGCTTTTTGTATTCAAAATCCCGCCAATCGCATCAAGATGCCGCTTAAAGATTTCCTCGCCGCCGCGCATCCGGTCGACGTTATAGAAGTCGCCACGATAGCCAAGTACAAAATCGAGATTGCGCAGATTTTTCCAGTCATGAAGAAGGAATCACTGAACGACTATGGACATTGCATGCTCGGCTTCAGCTTGCAAAGCCAGAGTTTCACACCGGCAAAACTGGCAGGGCTGGTCGAGTGGATCGCCAGGCATTTTTCTGAATGCAGCGTCCTGATTGGCGACGGCATTCACAGGATTACGCTGGAAATCAACGGCACGCCGGTTAAATATGCGCTTAACCGGGCGCTAAGAATGGGGCGGGAAAGTATTGACCGCGATGCGATCATTTTTAACCGGCATCAGCATGAATGCCGCTTCAATATTATTAGCAGCTATGAGCTTCAGCAACAGGACAGTTACCACTTTTATCACCAAGCGCTGATCAAGCTTTTTGAAGAAGATGAAAAATTCAGGCAATCCGTCAGGTCATTCGCCGGCGATTTCGTCGGCAGCCGCCTTCAGCAAGAACCGGAACGCTTTGAATATTACACACAAATGTCCTGTGATTATTTGCTGGAAGAAGTCGCCATCACGGCGCTTTTACTGAAAAGCGGGGTTTTTGTCTTTGTTTATCCCGGCACACTGACTATCATGCAAGAACTGAGTCAGGGACTGCACCCCGGAGCGCCTGAAGAATTTAAAAATCTGGTTAGCGTGAATCTCCGGCAAAAACGCCGTTAATCACCGAAAAAACAACTCGCAAAAAATACCCTCCCATACACGATGGGGCTATTTATTGCGGGTTGTATAACATCGCTTCGCGCGATGATCCGATTCTTGTCAAAAGAACTGCCATTGAGCGGCGCGTAGCCACATTTAAATCACGTTGTTGAAATTGCTTAGACCTCGCAGTATCTCCAGAGCCTTTTCGTATTCGAACAGGCTAATCTGGCGCATAAAGTCGGTATAACCACGGCTACCCAACTTCACTCGCAACAAATCAGCCGATTCACGAGCCAAACTGCTGGCCTTTGAGTTGTCTTCGGCAAGCAGGTTTTCCAGTTCCGGCAGGATATAGTCCAATCGCTCCTGATCTACAACGTTAACGGTGTTATCAGAACCAACATTGTCTTCGGACGAACGCACAATTTCATAGGCCAGTTTCGTCAATTCACGATCACATAAGCCGGCCAATTCCGTGCTTTCGCCAAGCGTGTCATTGTGGCGCAAGGCATTTTCCAGCTTGACTGCGAGTTCCGAAACGGCGCGCATACCCAGCGTAGCGGCGACGCCTTTCAAGCTGTGTGTCAAACGCTGAACCTCCGCAAGATCGCCGGCCGCCAATAATTCCTGCACACGCTTCATATCTTGACTATGCAAGTCGACAAACATGGTCAGAAGTCGCCGGTATTTTGCGACATCACCGCCGAGCAGTAACAAACCCTGTGCCACATCCAGCCCGGCAATAGCTTGCAGACGATCGGAAAAATCAGCAGGCGACAGCGCATCCGGCCCTCTTTCAACGTCAACAGTCGGAACCGTCGGGCCTTCTTGCGACATACCCCGGCCCGTACCCGATAACCAATGCAACAATGTGGCGTACAGCGTTTTAGGAACGACAGGTTTAACAACAAAATCATTCATACCCGCTTCCAGACAAGTATGCCGATCTTCTTCGAAAGCATTGGCGGTCATCGCCAGAATAGGCAAGCGTGTATAACCGGGCCAAGTTCGAATAACCCGGGTTGCTGCAAGACCGTCCATCTCGGGCATCTGAATATCCATC
>SXIP01000195.1 GCA_005772825.1 Methylococcaceae bacterium
CCCGGAGGGAGAGGGGACTTAATCACTTAAATTTAATGGCCGTAAAGTCAACGAGTGGAAACGAACTGAGTCGATAAGGTTTTTATCAGGAATTATCAAAAGTTCCCTTTCGCCGGCTATTTATTCGGAAAAGCCAAGCACATTCCGGCACATTTGCTGGTTGCCAATTGAAAAGCGGCTATTATAACACCTCTGTGTCGCATCACTCACCCTGTCGGATGCGTCAGTTTGTCCTACAGCCAAACGTTGAATAAATCATGAAGCCGTTGCCCTTAATTTTTCTGACAGCATTGACGCTATTGCTTTTGTCGGCAGCAGACGCCGATGTTATTACAGGATTGCCGGTAAAAGGCAGTGCCGAGCGGCCTGTGTTGTTGCTTGAGTTGGGTAGCAAGCCGGCATTGTTTGGTAGTGATAATAAAACCTTGCAGGTTTTTAACGGCAAAGTGCAGGCTCATGAGGGTGATGCTTCGATTCAGATAGGCAATGATGACATCAGCGCCTTGCATCCTGATTTCGGCAATTGGAATATCAATTTTCGTTTCAACATCAAACCCGGCTTTCCGGCCAAAGCCTATACTTTTTGGGCGCGCTGGCGGCAGGGAGGCGATCCGAATGTTTGCGTGCAATCGTTTGAAGTCTGGGCCGGTCCCGATTCATCAAGCCTGGAGAAGCGCACGACACTGTCGATGCAAGCAAAAGGCTGGGAATATGCCTGGATAGCTGCCGATGCGCCTGTCGATCTTAAATCAAGCGATGCCGTCATTGAGGTGCGTAATAGCGGTGCCGGTCATGACGCCAAAGTTTTCGATGCTTTTTTGCTTGCTCCGCCCTTGTCAGCGCTGCCGGTCAGCGGTACGGCGGACAAGCCGTTGGTGTTGCTGGATTTAGGCAGTATTCCAGCTTTTGCATCGGAAAAAGATCCCACGCTGCAAATTCAATCCGGCACGGTCGCTGCCGGGCCGGGCGCCGAATCGGTCAAGACGGACAAGGATGAAGTTCAGGTTTTCCACCCCGGTTTCGGCAATTGGGGCGCGAGTTTCCGTTTTGAACTCAATCCGGCGATAACGCCGGGGCAATACCGTTTTTTCGCCCGTTACAAAAGCGGCGGCGAAGTGTCCCAGGTTAACCAAAATTTCGCGGTCAAGGCCGGAGCCAAACCGGATCAGATGGCGACACGCGGCGATTTTTCCTTAACCAACACGACGCCTTGGGATTATCAGTGGTTGCAGGCCGAAGGGACGCTTACCGTATTGCCGGGTGATCAATGGCTGGAAATCAATAACACCGGCAAGGCCGACGGGGCCAAGGTCTTTGATGCTTTTTTGCTGCAACTGGAAACGCCGCTGGGCGATTGGATGAGCGCCACAGATGCCGAGGCCAGAAATCGCTTCCTGGCAATGACCAAGGTATTGCCTGATGCCAAGCGCCGTTTGCTGGTGCTTGATGCTAAAGGTGATAAATCTGCAAAGTTGTTTCGCGGCCTGGCGTCCAATGCCGCGCGGCCTTACTATGAAAAACTGTCGGTAACCTATCTGGCAGGATCGGAAGCCGAGAGTCTGGCCAGTCAATTAAACCTGTCGACCTTGCCGGCAGCCATATTGACCGATGATCATTACGGCATTCTGGGTGTCCTGGCTGAGCCTGAAAGCGAAGAGCAAGTGTCCGCATTTCTTGCCGATCAGGGCAAAATCGGCAAGTTACCCCTATTACCCACCGTTGTCGCCGAAACCGCCAAAGCGCTCAACGGAGGTGTGCCGGAAGTCTGGCTGACAGGCGGTTTACAGGATGGCTTGGCGGGCGTTTCGATCAATGGGCTGGATAGTGAAACCGTGTTGCGCCCGAATCCAGGTCAATTCTACCTCAGTATGCAAATGATGGGTGGTGAAATGCGGGCCTGGCATGCGGCAACTACGCAGGCCGACGGCAGTGCCGACATCGAGGCTGCCACGCAACACGCTTACCTTTGGTCGCGCGGCAGCGGCTATGCGCAGCTCTACCTGCATGCGGCTGAGCCCACGCAGGCCTTGCTGCACCTGAAACAATCCGGTATCAAAACGGCAGTCTGGCTGGACGGGAGGCCTGTCAAATCGGTTAATGACCCGAACCCACCTTCGCCATCTGCCGTCAAGCGCTTAAAAAGCCTGCTTCAAGGGTACACGGCAAGCGCATACCCGGCAGGTTCCGAAGCGCCGCAACTTGCGCCTTTGAAATTGTCGCAAGGCTGGCACAGTCTGCTGGTCAAACTGGTAATGCAGCATGATCAAGGTCAACGCTTTTATTTCTCGGGGTTTTTTACCGATCCATCGGGTCAGCCGCTGGACTCGATCAAGACACAATTGACCGATCCCACCGCCGATCTTGCGCTGAATCGGATAGCAGCCAAATTGCGCCCGTTGGTTTTCGTCGGCGCACCGGCCAATCTGCCGCATCCGGGCGATGCACTGAACCTCAGCGTGGATATGCGCTGGCACCCTATTTTGGAGGAAGCCGCTTTGCCCGCGCCGCTGCCGCGCTTCCAGGCCAAACTGCGCGTGCGCATTGTTGATTACAGCGGTAAACAAATCGCCGCACAGGAGTTAAGCGGCCGGTTCCCGGGCCAAGTCAAAATGGCTTTCGGCAAGATTAACGAGCCGGGTTATTACGCCGTTTATCCGTCTTTGTATACCCCCGAAGGCCAGCTGATCATGCATTATCCCGCCGACGGCTTCTCTGTTGTGCGGGGCGCGCTTGAACAAAAGCGGCGGCTGGCTAAGAAAAAACTCTGGAACAATGATTATTACGCCTTGGCCGACGGTGACAAGAGTTTCAGGCAAGACGGCGGCTATTTCACGTGGCTGAAACGCATGGGGATTTACAGAAGCTACGGCAGCTATCCGGGGTTTGAAGCTCAGTATCGCACCCAATGGGAACGGGCGAAACAACAAGGTCTGGTATTATTCGCCGATTCTTCGGGCGATAGCAACTGGCTGAATGACAATCCCGAGGACGGACGGAACTTTATCAATACGGCGTCTGAATTTACCCGTTTTTTCAAAGCCACCAACGAGATCGATATACGCGCAGAGCCCGAATGGCAAGCATTGCGCGAGCCTGCACACTGGGTGAAACGAGCGCAATGGGAATACGAGCAGGCACACAAACAACGCAGCGATGCGCATTATGTCGGCGGCAGTCTAGTGCGTCCCGGCGAGGGTGATTGGCTCAGGCAGGTCTTGCAGCTTGGCCTCGACCATTATCAGGATGCTTGGGATGTGCATGCTTATCCGCAACAGCCGCCGCGTTTCGGCGGACCGATCGGCAATGGCGAAAATGAAGACGAGCGCGGTGTGCTGGCGGCTTATGTAAGTCTCGGCAAGCAAAACAGCCTGCCGTTCTGGTTGGGCGAGACCGGCGCCAAAGCGATGCACGGCTTGACCGGGCGCCGCTGGCAGGCGGAACAGGTTGCGAAAATGATCGCCTGGGTCAACAGCCGTAGCGACTACCTGGGTCTGGCATTTTGCATAGGCCATGAATACGATTTGGCGTATGGACGAATCTGGGATTATTCAATGGGTCATAAACCCGGCGAGGCCGCGTTATATAGTGCAAGCGCTTTAATTGACGGCTTGCCTTATCGCGCATTCGATGCCGGGGACGCCAATATCCAGGCGGCTTATTTCGGCGAAACCTTGATGATCTGGCGGACTGATGAAGTTGCGCGTAACTGGTCGCTACGACTCGATCCCGGAAAAACCTGGTTAATGGTGGATGTGGTGGGACATGCACAGGCGTTGGCGGTTGACGCGGTTGGTAATGCTAAAATCCCTGTATCCGCCAGCCCGGTGTATGTGCTGCCGCAAGCCGAATATGAGCGACTAAGCAAATAAGCCATTAGCACGCTCGGTCATTTCCTAAGTAGAGTTGCCCGGATTCCAGTTATGTTGCTCGCCCTGGACATGCTTGCACCAGGCGTAGAGAGCATCATAGAGCACCAGCCCATGAGCCAGCATTTCATGGTCGTCCTGGAAATTACGGGAAAGTCCCAAAGAAATCGCCAAAAGGCCTGCCGCTTGCGGCGCCAGGTCCAACCGGTCCGTGTCGGCTCCGCGTACGATGACGGCAAGGGTTTGTAAAGCCGGATCGGTCAGCCGGTATTTCTGCAAAAAAATGTCGAAACTGCACAGTTCACCGACATGCGAGAATTCTGCGCCGGGAATGTCGTAAGGAATAGCGCCGGTTTCTTCTGCCGTACGAAATACAGCATCAGCAGGAACATAAAGGAATTCGGCTTCCGCTTCGATAAAACGCTTTATCAACCACGGGCAAGCGATGCGATCTATTTTCGGGCGTTCGCGGGTGATCCATTTCATAGTTCAACTCCATATTGGGCAAGCCAGGGCTTGAGAAACAGAAACAACAACCCTGCCGCACCGCAAGCCGCAATAACCGGAATCACCCCGGCTTTGTAACGAAACAACGCCAGCAGTGCGCATGCACCGATCAATGCGGCAATGCCGTCAAAGCGTCCGGCAAAGCCCTGCGGCCAGAATACATGCCAGGCGAAAAATACGGCCAGGTTGAGAATCACGCCGACCACGGCAGCGGTAATGGCCGATAACGGCGCGGTGAATTTTAAATTGCCGTGAGTCGATTCAACCAGCGGGCCGCCTGCCAGGATAAACAGAAAACTGGGCAGGAAGGTGAAATAAGTAACCACAAGGGCCGCGATCACACCGGCCATCAGCGGTGCTTCAGGGCCGAACGGCAACTGGTTCCAGCCGCCCACAAAGCCGACGAAGGTGACTATCATGATCAGCGGGCCGGGCGTAGTTTCGCCCAGCGCCAGCCCGTCGATCATTTGCGTGGCGCTCAGCCAATGATAATGTTCCACCGCGCCCTGATAGACATAAGGCAGCACGGCATAAGC
>SXIP01000196.1 GCA_005772825.1 Methylococcaceae bacterium
CTTGACCATGTGTTTTTTCATGTAATTGGGCACCTGATCCTTGAAGACTTCGACGAAATCGGGGCGTTCCGGGCGTGGCCCGACCAGCGACATATCACCCATCAGTACATTGATCAATTGCGGCAGTTCATCCAGACTGGTTTTGCGCAGGAAGGCGCCAAACCGGGTCGCTCTGTTTTCGTTAGGCTTCGCCCACACCGCGCCGGTTTTGGCTTCGGCATCAACGGGCATGGAACGGAATTTCAGCATCGTAAACTTGCTATTGTTCCAACCCACCCGCACTTGTCGATAAAACACCGGGCCGGGTGAACTCAGTTTGACGCCGACAGCAATCAATAACAGTAACGGGCTGATCAGCAGCAACAGGATTAACGCGGATAATCTGTCCATGATTTCCTTGATATAGCGGTTAACGCCATGCAACGGCGATACCGAGAAATCCAGTGTCGGAATACCCGCCACGGTGTTCAGGTTGAGAAATTTACTCTGTTTGAAATCAAAACAGTCGATCACCAGCCGAATAGTGACCGGCAGATGCCGCAATTGATATTGCGCACGCTCGGCAAGCGATTCGCGGGGAAAGGCAATCCATACCTCGTCAATACCTTCACGGGTGACGATGGCGGCGAGATCCTGCACATCGCCGAGTCGCGGCAGTAAAAACTCATCCAGTTGCTCACGGCTTTTGGATCGTTCATCGACATAACCGACCACTTGCAATCCCGCCCAGCTTGATTGGCTCAACTGACGACTGACTGCAACGGCCATCTGGTTTAAGCCGACCATCAGGATACGGCCCTGGGACCAGCCGCGTGCGCGCAACCAGTACAGCAAACGGGACAGCAGGCTACGGGCGACGAGCACGAATAACAGACCCAACACCCACCAAGTACCTATCCAGCGATAACTGGAACCAAACCAGAAATGCAGACGCACCAAAGCGACAATGGAGATAACGGAGACAATCGCCGATACCCAGGCCCTAACGATACGCGCCACTTCGCCGCGCATCGCATCATTCTGCCAGGGACGGTAAACCTGTCCGAGTTCGAAAAAAATGATGGCCGCCAAAACACCCAATGCGATCACAATCCGGTAATCCGAATCAATGTGCCATTGCCGAAGCCAGAAATAATGAGAGACCCAAGCGGCGCCGATCAGCATCGCTATGTCGATAAACCGCAGCAACAGGATCACCGTGTGTCCGTATTGCTTGAAGAGCCCATTGAAGATATTGCCTAAACCGAGTGGCATATTCGTAAACCCCTTATAGTGTTTGTATTCAATCATGAACGGCAACGCGTTCATTCCCAAAGTGGTTACGACTGTGACTAAGCGCCCGTCGTAACGTTTGGGTAAAGATTACAGAAACCAGATGAGAGGAAAGCCTGAGGTTTGATTAAGATTTGATGAGGATCGGGTTAATTTTCGCTGAAGAGCGGGGAAGGGAAAGTGATTGATTTACCACGAACCGAATACTTGCAGTCGTTCGTGTCTTCGTGGTTATGTCTTTAATCAGGCCTAAAAGCGAATACTTTCACAGCCTCTCCGGCTTGGGAACCAGATTCGAGAAGCTCCGGCTTCGAGAATTCTGGAAGCTGGAGCTTCCGGCGGCATTCCCAAGCCGGAGCTTCACTGCCATTAAGTTAAGAAATAACAAATAAAAATCATAGTCTTATCGTTCCCACGCTCCGGCGTGGGAATGCAGTGGTAGACGCTCCGGCGTCGCGAAACATTAAACAGGCTAAATCCTTGTTATCTTTAATGTTACACAACGCTGGAGCGTTGATATCTGCATTCCCACGCCGGAGCGTGGGAACGATAAGTAATATATTGAATTTTAATTCTTTTTTGAGCGGAGGAACGATGGCGGGTAGGTATATTGAGTAGACGAATTACTCGACACCAAACACAATATCGACCGTAACCGACACTTCCTGTTCACCGGCTTGGACAGGCGTTGAGTCGCTAACCATAGCCGATTTCATCGCGCTCATTTCCGTGTACGGTACCGGCACGGGCGGCAACCCTCCCTCGTTAATGTAAATCGCCTTACCTAAAGTGACACTCGCCAGTTTGGCGTATTGCTCGGCTTTAATGCGCGCGTTCTTATAGGCTATTTCACGAGCCTCGCTCAACGCCGCATCGGGATTATCAATGGCGAAACTGATGCCCTGGATGCGCGTGAAATTGCCGCCGGCATTTACGGCGGTATCCATGATGGTGCTGATTTTGGCAATATCGCGTACGCATACCGTGACCTGATTGCTGAGCTGATAGCCGGTAATTTTATTGGCCGTATCGGGGGCATAGATCGGGTACAGGGAAACATAGCGCGTCTGTATATCCTTGTCCGCGACGCCCGCCGCTTTCACCGCCTTAATAAGCGCCATCATGGCCCCTGCAGCTTGGTTGCGCGCGGATTCAGCGGTTTTCGCCTGGACTTCGATGGATAATGATACGTCCGCCTTATCCGGCGCTATCGAAACACGACCGATACCGTTGACATGAATGGAGGGCGGCAGCGGTTCAGGTTTTTCGGCATGAGCGGCAGCCATAAAGCCGACGCCTGTCAAGGCGCTGAACAATAAACTAAGGGATAGGGTGTGTCTGTAATGCAACATGGTTAACCTTTTGTCCTGTTAAGAAATGATGGAGGTAGCGTCGTATGGATGATAACAGCGGCGGGTTGGTTCAAGCACTGTTTAAAATTTTAAAATATTCGCTTTCGGCGACAATATCGGCGTTATCTTCAACCCTGTCCAGGTAAACCATGCCTTCCAGATGGTCAAATTCATGCTGAAACACTCGCGCAACAAAGCCTTCAAGCCGGGTTTCGACGCTGTTTCCCTGTTCATCGCTATAGTGAATCATGATCTCCCGGAATCTCGGCACCAAGGCGCGGATGCCCGGAACACTCAGGCAACCTTCCCAGTCTTTTTCTTTGGTATCCGACAGGGGCTTGAACGCCGGGTTAAGCATGATAGTGGGTTCCATCAACGGTGCTTTCGGATAGCGTGCAGTCGGCTTTGAAGCAACGATGATCACGCGTTGAGATACGCCGATCTGCGGAGCGGCAAGCCCTACCCCGGCTGTTGTCGCGAGCGTCGCCTGCATGGCGGTTATCAGTTGCCGGGTTTCGGCACTCGCTATATCGCTCACCGGCTGGGCTTGCAATCTGAGCACCGGGGCGCCCAATTGGGCAATTTCCCGGATGCCTGTTTCCTGCGTATTTGTCATGATGAGACCTGCAATTCGTGTAAAAGTAAGTTTCGGGCTGAAGTTCTTCATTTTTCACCATGAAGACCCGAACACCCTAATTTTTCATCACACCCAAACCAATCGCAATATGCGCCAATTCAGCCGTAGATGATACCTTGAGCTTGTTCCTGATTTGTGTGCCGTAATTGGCGACCGTTTTATAGCCCAGACAAAGCTCGTCGGCGATTTTATGGGACGTCAGGCCTTTTGCCAACAACAGAAATACATCAAACTCCCTGGCGGACAACGATTCAATAATGCTTTTGTAATCGGTTTCGCCGGTTTCCCGGTACGCGCTTGAAAGTGCGGGGCTATCGCTGATCAGGCTTGGTTCGATATAATCCCCGCCTTCGGCGATTTTCTGTATCGCTGCGATCAAAATATCAGGATGGGCATGCTTGGTAATATAACCTTTCGCGCCGGCATTCATCGCGCGTTCGACATAAACCCATTCATCATGCACACTGAACACCAAAATTTTGGCTTTACTGTCGCGATTGCAAATACGCCGTATAGATTCCAGGCCGCCGATGCCGGGCATGGATAAATCCAGCACCATGACATCCGGCTGTTTGTCCAGGTACAACTGACAAGCCGCCTCGCCGCGTTCGGCTTCGGCGATGACTTCAATAGTCTCTTCGGTCGATAACAACATGCGGAAACCTGCACGCACCACGGCGTGGTCGTCCACCAAGATCACTTTTATCCGTTCTTTCATGGCAGCGGGATATTTGCAGTAATACTCATGCCTTGTTGCGGCCCGGTTTGAATGGTTAATTCGCCGCCCAAGCTGTTGATTCTTTCTCTCATACCCAATAATCCAAAACCGGTTTTAATCATTTCAGCGGCGCAGCCTTGACCATCGTCAGTGACGTGTAAGCGCAGCGCTTTTCCGTTTGCTGATGATTGCACAATTTCCAGGCTAATCATAGCCTCATTTGCCTGGGCATGGCGCACAATATTGGTTAAGCATTCCTGCACGATCCTGAATACCTGGATAGTGATTTTGGGATCCAGTACATCCACTTCGTCAGGGCAGTCTATCGTGAGTTTTAATGCCGGATTTCTTATCGCCCAGTGATTCAGTAAATCCTCCATCGTCGCTTTCAGGCCCAGCTCGGTTAATACCAGCGGATGTAGCTGGTGCATCATCGAGCGCACCACCGTCATCAGGTGATCGCAAACACTGATGATGGCATCTGTAGTTGGTTTGATGTCCGCCCTCCCCCCGGTTTGCGAACGCTCAGCGGTCGCCGCCATGACTTTGATGGCGGTCAGTGATTGACCCAGTTCATCATGCAGTTCCTGCGACAGCCGCTGCCGCTCGTCTTCCTGTATGGCTAGTGAGTGCTGGGTTAAGGCGCGATTTTCCTGTTGACCTGCATCCAGTTCGCCGGTCATGTGGTTGATGGCCTTGGCGATGCTGTCATATTCCTGAATGGAAAAATCCGGCAATTTTTGCCGGTACTGCCCGGTTTCAATGACTTTCAACGCATCAACAATAATGGCAATGGACTTGAGGGCTTTGTTAAATGCCAGATTGACGGCCAGGAAAGTAAACAGCGTCAACAGGAAAACCGTGCTGAAAAAGCCCAGGCTTTCCTCCCAGACCTCGGTGATTTCATCCAGTGGATTAGCCTGGATAATCAATGTCAGCTGCTTGCCGCCCAACGTCGTTATCAGGTGTTCGGCTTTCGGATGCTGGCCTTCGACCAGCTTGATAAACCACTGCGGCGGCGTTTCCTGATGATGGGGTTGCTGAGTTTTATGGGCGACACTGATGATTTCGCCTGAGGGCGTTTTCAGTTGAATGCTTAAATGCCGGGTTTCTTGCAGTGCATTGAATTGAGGCAGCCAGTCGGTTTCAGCGCCCCGTTGTGGCGATACTTGAGAAAATCCGAAGGTGATCAGTTGCACGGCCAGATTGATGGATGAATCGACTTCCTTCTCTACGGCATTGCGCGCCTGCCAGATGGCTATCGTTCCGCCCAGCAACAGGATGCACAGCGAAGAAATCAAGATTCTGAGATTGATTTGGTAGCGCAGACTCATGTGTTTGAAAAACCGGTACTTGCATCATCGGCTTGATGACTCGCAAAAACATACCATTATTCATTCGCGCCGCATTATCCGCTATAGGAAAAATTCTTTTTTTATAATTTTGATTGATAACTAACGGTAATAGCGGCTATCGCCAATGCTGCAAGCGGCTGGATATAGCTATCAAAATAAGCGACGCAAACGGCTGTAAGCCCAAGGAATAATCCAATAAACATACAGCGCCAGCCGCTTTGTATACCGTCCAGGTAGCTCGTTAACGCCAGTATTAACAATACAATCAACCCGGCTTCTTCATGAAAAATTCGTCCCGAACCGTGGTAAGCGTAAACCACAAGGGCCGCACACAAACCGCCTGACCAATGCAGCAAATTTCTGACGAAGGCCTTGAAATTATCGCCTTTTTGCCTGAATTGATAATAGCTCGGAGCAACGGCGATAACACTGAACAAAAACATCATCAGCAACCAGTAATCATGGCTTACATGTCGATAGGCATGGGCGATGTAAGCGCCGAGCAACGACAACAGCAGGCGCGACATAAAAAGATTATGGGTTGATAGCAGGGTTTGCTGGTTCATGAACGGTTCTCAAAAGGTAAATTAAAAAATGACGGTTTTTTAATGCCGGATGACTCGGCGATATGGATATAGCTTGGGCATATAAACAAGGCTTAGCAGCAGCAATGCCGACAAGGCCGGTTGCCAGCGGTTATCGGTCAGCAGCATTTTTTCCGTCGCCAGTTTCGGGTTTCGTAAGGCCTTGCCAAGATTTTTGAAATCAGTCAGGCGGGTGTAATCCAGGCCGGATTCCGTGCCCAGGTTTTCCAGGTAAGTTTCCTGCAAAGCGCTTAAATGTTCGTTGCCGATAGCGGCTTCACTGCCGAACGGCGCATTACGCGCGTTGTAGCCTTTAATTTGCGATGGGTCGAGGTTCGACTGCCCGAATGAAGAGCGGTGCGGTACATCATCGTGAGCATAAAACCCGGTTTGTTTGCCTTGACTGTCAAATTTGGGAATAGGCACGGCCTGCAAGCCGCCGACGCCGATAATGATGCCTTTTGCGTGCCCCTTTACTGTTGAAAAATCGGTCCGGTAATTGGGATTTAACGGTGGGGCTTCCTGGCCGTCAGTCATGAAAACCACCGAACTGTCGCTTTTTTGCAGCATTTCCAAGGTGCTTAGCAAGCCCTTGGCAATATGGCTGTCCGCCGCCCAGGCCATGCGCCAGTCGATTTTGCTGATCGCGGTATCGATTTCCGTGTAAGCCGAACACACTTCCAGCGGTTCGAATAACAAGGTGGAGCGTCTTTCGGTGAACAACCCCAAGCCGACTCTGGATTGACAAGGCAACTGTCGCAGCAACTCGCGCAAGCTGTGTTTGACAAATTCCAGGCGGCTGACGGCCTGATTGTCTTGCCGATAGTCGCTTACATTCATGCTGCGGGTAATATCGATAATGAAGGTATAGTTATAGGTGGGCGTTTTCTGTTGCCTGCCGGGGTGAATAAACAGCACCGCCATCGCTAATGTCGCCAGCAGCAGGCAAGTGGTTCGGTAATCTTTTAATGGATTGCTCATGGTTTTCTCGCGTTTTCTTCGTGAACTTCGTGCCTTCGTGGTAAATCCTTCTAAAATCAAGGCAAGCCGCGCGGAAACCCCGGCACTGTCGTCCACAACTGCGATTTCCGGTTTTCCGGGCCGTCGTCGGGCATATCTACCCTGTCCATTTCCGGCAGCAGGCGCATGGCGACTTCAAGGTTGTATTTGGCGTCCCAGTTGCCGCTGTCCAATGCCAACGACTGCCGGTAAGCCTGTTTCGCCAATCCGGCCAACGGCGTCGCGGCATTGATATTCATGGCTTTTGCCTGCTGCAGGGCTTGCTCCAGATACAGGTTGCCGAGGTTATAGCGGACTTTGGCCTGGAATGCTTGATCGCCTTTGTCCATAACCAGGCTGAGGGTCGATAAGGCCTCATCGTAGCGGTGTTTTTGCTTGAAATAAAAAGCCCGCGCCAGTCTTAATTCCGGCTCGCCGCTGATTACTTTATTGACTGCGACATCCTTTCCCGACGTTAATTGAAGAATTAAGTGATTGTCGCGGTGGATTCCGTACCAAACACCGAGACTGTACAGGGCGCCCGCCAAAGCAAGCGCCAATGCGCTCCACAGGGAAATATGCCTGAATCTTCTTATCATCGTCTGATCTCACAAAATTTTGCGCCCAGCAGAATCAGCAGTAACAGCGTCGCTACGCTGTAGCAAAGCGTCGATAAATCCTGTTTGGGAATGCGTTCGACATAGTGCATGGGCAGGTTTTCCAGTTGATTAATATCGGCAATCGCCCGTTTTAACGCGTCCGGACTTTCCGCTTCATAAGCCTGGTAGGAACTGCCCAGTCCTAAAAAGAACTTGTGCAGGTAGCGTTCGGGCATGGCTCCGGCGTTGTCGTCCCGGCTGTCCTCAGGCTGATCGAAAATGCCGGGGCTGCCGGCTGTGCGCAGGAAAATCCAGTACAGGCGGACTTGCTGCTGCTTGAACCAAAGCCGCAGTTTTTGTTCGCTGTCATGATCAATTGCCGCCGCACCGTCTGAAACCAGCACGACGATACGCGAGCCGGTGACGGAGGGTTGCTCAAACAGCGATAACGCCATCCCCAAGCCCTTGCCGACATGGGTAAAACCCAGCGCCGGCGTCGCCGTTGCGGCAATCGCCGCCTGCACCGCGGCTTTGTTTTCGGTCAGCGGCATCACGAACAAGGGCGCCGTGCTGTATTCCGCAACACCGATTAGATCGCTTTGCCGCTGTTTGACAAAATCGGTCAATAAGCGCCGCGCCGCCGTGGCTTTGGATTCATCGGCACCGTTAGGCGCGCTCCCGGCAAAGCTGTTATCCATACTGCTGCTGCGATCGAGCAATAGTACGATATGCGCGCCATGACCGATGCGCTCCCGGCTTTGTTCGGTGCGATGCAGGCCCGCCATGCCCAGCACCAATCCGGCGATGACCGCCATTGCGCACAGCCGCAAGCCACAGGCGATAAACACCGACAGCGCATCATCGGGTATCAAGGCCAGCCACGGCGCCGGGCTTGGGCGCATGCCGTTATTGAACAGCGGCAACAAGGCGAGCAGCAGGCCCGACAACACCCAAGGGCTATTTACCGCCAGATTCATCGACTACCCCGCTCGATTTTCCGGCATTGCTCGCAGAGGTCTTTCAACTGTTGTAAATCCTGCTGCACGACAATCATGCCGTCGGAAAAGAAATAACGATTGGAGTAGTTGAAAAACCAAGTCAATTGAGAGTTTATTTGCCGATACGGCGGGTTGCGCCGGTAAAATTCACTCAAGCGATTGGAGAACAGCGGTTGCCCGTTCAGATTGTTCAGGGCCTGATGAACAAGGGTCAAGGCCTGTTCCATGTCGGCTTTGGACAAGCCCGCCAATTTTCGCAACACCCGCTTGAACACCGTGCGTCGCGACAGGCCGGGAAAGCAACCGTATAAATAACCCAGGTATAAGGCGGTCAGCGCGGCAATGGTCAAACTGGCCGCCAAGCCGTACACCGCATGGCTGTTCACCAATAATGACAATGACGGCGGACTGTCCGGGCGCAGGTATTCGCCCTGCTCGCTTTGGCGCACGACCAGTTCTCGGAGCGGGGACAGCGTAAATGTCCAGGCCGGGACGCTTTGACTGATGTTTTTTTCGCCCTGACTGAGTTGCAGGGTAAATCCGGGCAGGGTTAATGCCTTGACTTCCAGCGGCGCGTAAAAAACCTGGTAGCGCAAATCGATTTGATAACGCCGCCCGCTTTGTTTAACGCTCACCTGATTCAGGTTCAGCCAGCGATTGATTTGTCCTTTCACGGGTACACTGCCGGGTTGCAGGCTGATGCCGGAACGGGTTTCGATAATAATGCGCCGGGGAATTTCATCGCCGTTAACGTAACCGAAGGGGCGCGGCGTTTCGACGTTAAAGTAGCTAACAGGCTCATCAATCGGGCGGGAGCAGCCGAGCAGCGACAATACCAGGATGACCGGAATTAACGGGACTCTCATGCGACTCTCTGCTGTAAATGACGGTTAATGGTTTGGAGGCTGTCGTTTTCGGTAATAAACAAAGGTTCGCTGCCAAAGGTCCTGAAAACGTGCTTCAACTGGTCTTGGCGTTGCCGGTAGGCGGCTGTTATTTTTTGCCGCAATGCCGGGCGCATGAACAGCGTGCGGGTGGCCCGGTTTTCCATGTCCTGAAAGGCAATGAGGCCCCAATTGGGCAAAGCGGCGTATTCAGCCTGATGCCATAACACCAATGGAATGACATCGTGGCCTTGCAGGGAAGCCAACACGGCGCTTAGACGGGCTAATGAAAAATGGCAGTCGGATAATAAAAACACCAATGAGCGCTCGGCAGGCAGGAAACTTACCCCCTGTTGAAGTCCGTTTGCACTGCCGCTAAAGGTCACGCTTGCCAGTTGCTTCGCCAGCGCCGACACGCGTCCCGAATGCCGACAGGCGGGAAGCACCCAGCGCGGTTCCATGTGCTCGGTGCAGCCGATAAAGCCGAATTTATCGCCGTAAGCGAATGCCGAATGAGCGGCGGTCAGCAAAAACCGGATCAGGATTTGCTGTTTATCGGCATAGCCCATCGACGCCGACAGATCGGCAATCAGGTAGACGTTGACGATGCTGTGCTGTTGATAAACGCGCACCCGATAGCCTGAAAACGGGTCGAGCACACTGGCGCGCAAGTCCAATCGTCTGGGATCGGGACTCGCGATCAGCGGTTCGTGGCGCTTGAACAACTGCCCTGCTCCGACCATTTGTCCGGGATGAGCGCCCGGATAAACGGAACCGGATTGCCAGGGTAAGCGATAATGTAAGGTGTCGGTCATGGGTTTTTACGATATACGCAAGGTGAGTGCTATGGAATAGTGCATTCAAGCAATAACAGATTTATTCACCACGAAGACACGAAGAACACGAAGAAAAAAAGGTGAAAACTTCCTGTTCTTCGTGTCTTCGTGGTTTTTATGTTTTAGGCTATGTTGCACTAAGGTGCGGCCACTTGGCTCAAAATCCCCTGGATCAATTCAGGCAGCAACTGTTCTTTTCGATAGCCGTACATCGGGTTTAACAACAGCCGGTGCGTCATGCAGACCGGAAAAACCGCTTGCAGGTCTTCCGGCAAGACATGATCCCGATGTTCCAGCCAGGCGCGGGTTTTGCCGGCGCGGATTAAATAACTCATGCCGCGTGGACTGGCTCCGGTCATTAATAAATTCGGCATTTCAACATCGTTTAACCGAACACCGTAGTGTTCCGGTTGGTGCGTGGCTTTCCATAAATCCAGCGCATAAGCATGCAGTTTGGCGCTGGTTTGTATGCGTTGCTGCACCGTTTGCGCCAATTCATTGAGCCGGTAATAGATGCCGCTGTTAGTGACGCCGCCGACCAGCCGGTCGGTATCATGGAAGCGCGGATTAAACATCAGTTCATCAAGCACAGCGTCCGAACCGGGCATGTTGATGTTGATTTCCATCATAAAGCGGTCTTTGGCGGCGGCGGGCAACTCAAAGGTTTCTTCCTTCTCGACGCGATTGCGGTCGGCAAAAACCTGGATATGCGGCAGTGCATGATCGCGGTTAAACGCATTAATGCTGCGCTCCGCCATCGCCCTTAACAGCAGGGCATGGACTTGCGGGCGGGCGCGATTGATTTCATTGAAGAAGAACGTGGCGAGCGTGTCGCCGTGTTTCAGCAAGGGGCCGGGATCGACACACGGGCGGCCTTCACTGTTTAAATAAGTGTAATAAATCAAGTCGGCGGGCATCAGGTCAATGGTGCCTTCTATGCGTTGATAGTCGCCGCCCAGGCCTTGGGCGACCGCTCTTAACAGCGTGGTTTTGCCGACCCCGACATGACCTTCCAGCAATACATGGCCTCTGGCGAAAACGGCCAGAACGATATGCCTGACCGCCGGTTGCAGGCCAATAACGGTTTGATTGATTTGTTGTTCAAGCTGTAACGCTTGCTCGCGCCAGTCGCTAAGTTGGGTATCTGTGTTCATGGTCTATATAAAAACGTCTGTTACTCTTTTCCAAGCCGGAGTGGCTGTCAAACTTAGGCTAAGAGCATTTTTCACCACGAAGACACGAAGAACACGAAGAAAAATAACTATCTAATTCAATAGATTGAAAACTTCGTGATCTTCGTGTCTTCGTGGTTATTCTTTAATCCTGGTCTAAAACTGAATACTTTCACAGTCTCCGGAGCTTGGGAACGATAAAACTTAATGGTAGTGATGCAGCGTGTGGCACAAGAAAAAAATGGGCATAAAATACAAACCGCCTTAACTATAGGGGACGAAAGGTTGAATGACTCCATGCCCAAAACCGGTCACTATTCAATATCGTCCACGTCATAAACAAACTTGCCGGTCTTGGCCAAATGTTCCTGGCGTTTTTGATTGCGCGCTTCCATTTCCGCAATCGATTGGGCTTGTTTGTTGAGCTCGTTGACATCATGTTTCGGGTCATACTTGCTGCCCGCTACCTTTTCCGGGTAACCCGGCTTCGGTTCCCAGCATACACCCGGTTCACTGCAATTTTGACCGTCATAGGCCATAGCCGTACAGGACAGTACCGCCAACAGCAGGCCTACATTTGTTAAAAGTATTTTTTTCATCAGTGTTTCCTCTCTATTTTTTCAGCCACTTGGCTTTTTTCGGATCGCCTTTGTAAATATCCCGTATCCAGGACATGATCAACAGCATTTCATCGGTTGATAAATTGACATATTGCGGCCCCATCATGCCGTTGGCGCCGCCAAACAAGACTTCAAACAAACCCTGATCGGTTGCATTGGCCGGATACGTCCAGTAATCGTCGGCAAGGCCGGGGCCGAGCTTACCTTCGGCATTATGACCATGACAGCCGGAGCAGGCGGTCATAAAAAGGTCGTGCCCTTTTTGTACAGCTTCTTTGTCGCCGTTGTAAGGGTTTTTCCCCGTCTCTTTAAACTGCCGGAAAACAGCTTCGTTGCCGCCCGATTTGGCGACGCTCATATCCAGCGGCGCGCCGGTAATGGCGTTACGAAAGGTTATTTCCGCCAGAGCCGCCGTGCTGAGCAAGGCCAGGCCGACAGCCGATACCGCTAATAGTTTTTTTCCATTCATGTTGTTAAGACCTACTTTATTATGATTTATCAGGTGTATCGGCTTCATCGACTAAAGGAATGCCCTCTTCTTCCAACAACTCGGTTATTTCATCCCGCTTGTCTTCAATAAGCTTGTTCAACTGCGCCAGCAATGTCGGATCGTTTTTTCGAACGCCCATCGCTGTGCTGAAGTGAAGATCGACTTTTTGGCCGTCCGCGCGCACGTTGTCATCAGGAATCAGCGTCATCACCAACGGTGTTGTCGATGCCTTGACATAACGCGCGGCGGACGGCCCCCAAAGCGCGGCAATCTGTGCATGACCTGATGAGACTTCGGAAACCAGCTTAGAAGATTCGTATTTAATATACTGGTTGCGCCGTGACTTAAAGCCCACCAATTCCTGGGAATAATTGAACATATCGTTATAACGCCCGATAGCCCGCATCATCACTTCAGCCGGCGTACCGGGTATAAAGGCGATACGTTGCGCCTTGCGTAAAACCTCGCTATCCCAGTTCAGCAAATCCAGGTCGTCGGATTCACGCGAGATAAACACATAACCGGAACGATAATAGGACTGGGTCGTTAACACGCGCGGGTCGCCTTTATCAACGCCCATCACCACATCGCACAGGCCTTTATCCAGGGTGTCCCGAAGGTAATAACGCGGGTCGCTCCAGTACAGGTATTCGACTTTTCTACCCAGCGCTTTACCGACTAGTTCCGCCAGTTTATTCTCAAAGCCTTCGCCGGCCTTATTGGAATAAGGCATTTCGTCTTCCGCGGCGCAGACCTTAAGCGGCTTGCTTTGTTCGGCCCGGGCATCCGGTATTGTCAGGCTGGCCGCCAAACACAATAGCGTTATGAAAAAATTGTTTGTTTGCATAGTTACTCTTATCAGTGCCGGTTTAATGTCATTATTCAGCCATAGATCAACACGCATTACGTTAAGCGATTGAGTCCCCTCTCCCCGACCCTCTCCCCCATGGGGAGAGGGAGCTTTCTTCGTTAACTTAATGGCATGTGCAATCTGTGCCCCATTAATTAATTTAATAACCCAATGCAAAAACCATCACACCGCCGCCTTGTTGCGTATAGTGGGCCAGTTCCTTAAATGCGCCGACCGCGCCCAAACCGGCGGTAGGGTCCTGCAAGTCGAATACCAGGCCGACACCGGGCCAGCCGCCGACACCGTAGTAAATCGCCACGTATTGCTTGCCTTTATGTCCGAAGGTGATCGGATGGCCGATAACGCCGGAAGGCAATTTGAATTTCCACAATTCTTTACCGTTGCGTGAATCCAGCGCTTTGATATAACCATCCAGAGTGCCGTAGAACAGGAGATCACCGGCGGTTGCCGTGGTGCCGCCCCAGACGGCGAATTTTTCCTGGATTTCCCACTCGAATTTGCCGGTCACGGAATTCATCGCTTTCACTTGTCCCAGTGTGCCTTTCGGGCCCGGATACATGTTCAGCGTCGCGCCGACAAAGAACTGACCGGCGCGGTAAGGCAGCATGAACGGTTCCCAGTCCATACAGATATGGTTGATGCCCATGAAGAACAGTTTTTTATCGGGATCGTAGGATTCGATGCCCTGGTTGTGGTAACCCATCGCGGACGGACATATCCCCTTGGCTTCATGATCCATGTGGGTGGAAAACTCAGGGTCGCGAATCGGCAAGCCGGTTTTTAAATCGACTTTTTTAACCCAGTTGACGGTATCGTCGATTTTAAAGGCGTTAACCAAATCGCCGTTTTCCCGGTTCAGGGTATAGACCAGGCCGTTACGGTCGGGGTGGGTCAACAGCTTGGTCATTTTGCCGTCAACGAGCTGTTCGGATAAACCCATGTAGTTGACGCCGGCGTAATCCCATTCGTCATGCGGGGTTTTTTGATAACCGAACTTTGCTTCGCCGGTATTGACGTCACGCCCCCAAATCGTCATCGTCCATTTGTTGTCGCCGGGGCGCATCGTTTCATTCCACGGCGCGGGGTTGCCGGAACCGTAATAGAGCATGTCCAGATCGGGATCGAAGGCGTACCAGCCCCAGTTGGTTCCGCCGCCGATTTTCCAGGCGTCGCCTTCCCATGTTTTAAGCCCCAGGCCGAACTGGCCGTAATGCGGGTTGGCGCTGTTAAAATCCCGAGCCAGTTTAATGTCCTCGTCGGGCCCTGTGGCGTAAACCCGCCATGCCTGCTTGCCGTCTTTAATGTTGTAGGCGGTAGCGTAGCCTCTTACGCCCAATTCCGCGCCCGAACTACCGACAATGACTTTATCCTTGGCGACAAAAGGCGCAACGGTCAGCGTGGAGCCCATCGCAATATCGGAATTCTCCATTTTCCACAGCAATTCGCCGGTTTTCGCATTTAACGCAACGATGTGACCGTCCAGTTGATTCTGGAAAATGGTCGCCGGATAATCAATGCCGCCGGGCGCATAAGCCAGACCTCTGTTGACCACGTCACAACAGGCGACGGCGCGGGCAGCGGGGTTTTGTTTGGGTTTGTATTCCCATAAAATCTTGTCCGGCTCATCGAGGTCGATGGCGAAGATATTGTTGGGGAAAGGTGTATGCACATACATAATGCCGTCAACGACCAGCGGCCCGCCTTCATGCCCGTTCAGCACGCCCGTGGAAAACGACCACACCGGTTGCAGGTGCTGTACGTTATGCGCATTGATCTGGGTCATCTGGCTAAAATGACTGGCGCTGTAGTCTTTGGTCTGCATGACCCAGTTAGTGTCTTCTTTCGACAGCCTCGCCAAGTCTTTATTGGCCTGTGTCGGCATGGCGACCGTCAATAAGGCGCCGCTACAGACTGCCGATGCGACAGTGGTGCGGGTGAATTTGGAAATCCGCATAGTTCCTCCAGGGTTATGATTGTTATAAAAGCCAAGCCCCGCGCATCAATAAAGCTTAAGCATAACAAGCGGCTTTCTTGATCAAAACGTTTGCAATGCCTCATTGAGATGAGGGGCTGTGCAGTCGATTATGGTACTGGAGCCCTTGCCGGCAGTGTTACGGAATAAGGCCGGAAATCAGCGGGGAAAAAACCCGTAAATCACTAAGAAAACTTCCCGTGCTGTTTGGCGAAATAAAACAGGAAAAGCTCCTATCGATTCGCCCGTTATAAACAGGCATCATGAAAGCTTTAGTGAACAATGGAGCAACGTAGTGGCGAGTAAGATTAGCGTGTTATTGGTCGATGATCATGCCGTGGTGCGGGCGGGATATAAAACCTATCTTTCCTTATCCGATAAGATCGGCCAGGTCTATGAGGCGGATCGGGGCGAAACAGCCTGTCAAATATACCTCCAAAATCAACCGGATATTGTCGTGATGGATTTATCGATGCCGGGTATCGGCGGATTTGAGAGCATGAGAAGACTGATTAATCGCGATCCGCACTGTAAAATCCTGGTATTCAGCATACACAATGAACTGGTCTATGTGACCCGCGCGCTTAAAGCCGGCGCCAAAGGTTATATTACCAAAAACAGTGTGCCTGAAACGCTGGTCACCGCAGTGTATAAAATCGCTCAGGGCGGCACCTATGTTGACCCTGATATTGCCCAGCAATTGGCCGTTTCTATAACTAACGAGCCGGATGAATCGGAAAAAATCAAACAACTTTCACCCAGAGAGTTCGATGTATTCTGCTTGTTGGCGAACGGCTATACCGTTCGAAAAGCGGCGGAAAAACTGTGTTTGAGTTATAAGACCGTCTGTAATCACGGTACTGTTATCAAGGAAAAACTGGGGGCGAAAACCTTGGCCGAATTGACCTTGCTGGCCGGACGGCAAGGTCTTATTGAAGCGCAGGAAAATTAAAATAAAAGGCTAAAGGCTAAAAACATCTTTCGTCATTCGTTTTTCGCCTGTAACATCTTTTCGCTGGTTCCCAAGCTCTTGCTTCACTGCCATTAAGTTAAGAAACAACAAATAAAAACCATAGCCTTATCGTTCCCACGCTCCGGCGTGGGAATGCGGGCACCAACGCTCCAGCGTTGTGTAACATTAAGATAACAATGACTTAGCCCGTTTTATGTTTCGCGACGCTGGAGCGTCTGCCACTGCATTCCCATTTATGCCCCAGAGGGTACGCCGGAGCGTGGGAATGATAAACATCTTTTTGATTTTTAATACATATTCCTTAACTTAATGGCAGTGAAGCTCTTGCTTGGGAATGCGCTAAAACATCTTTCGCCTTTCGCCTATAACATCTTTATCTTTTATTTTTCCAGCTTTCGCTTTAATCCAGCCAAGCCGTTTTTGAAAAAGCTGTTCATTGCCTGGACTGCGGCAGCGTCATTCAGATGATCAGGCGGCGTATTGCCGGTATCGCCACGGTAGAAGCGACTTTTTAACGTCACGACGCTGGTGTCGGCTTCGTCCCCGGCCCTTACCTGAAGGTTGGTGGTGTATGAACTGACCGGAAATGCCGTTACATTTTCGGTTTTAAGGCGGTAATTGTATTCATGATCTTTATCGCTGTAATAATCCAGGGTTTCCACCAAAAGTCCGTCATTTTGCAGGGTAATGGTTCTGCTGCCGTCAGAAGCGTTTTTTCCATCGCCCGAGCTGGCTTTGACATCGGGATGCCAGCTTGCAATCGCATCAAATTGCTTGACGGCCTGCCAGACCTTATCAACAGGCGCGTTAATAGTGATGCTTTCCTTGGCTTTTTGCGGGGTGGGACCGTGAGCCGAAGAAGTCACGGGTAATAACAGGGAACTCAATAATAGTAAGGGTAAACACTTCATGTCGTTAATGCCGTTATGAAAATGATCTATTATTCATAAATGCAGGTAAAAGACATCGGGCAAGTTTCCTGATAACGGGCGGGAATTTTTCGTTTTTTAAGTTACTATGCAATTTTTGTTGCTTAATGGGTATAAGGAGAATCTCCTTTCCAGGCTTTTATTCGTAAAAAACTAATGCGAATCAAGAAGAAGGCACGCACAGCGTACCTTCTTCCTGCCCGCGATTATGGAATAATCCTCACAAAGCCATTGCCCAACGTGGCGGGATGTCGTCCAGGGCTGCCGATAATTGCCAGCTGCACGGCTGCTGCCGGCCCTGCACCATCGGCATCATAACTTAAGAACCCGGTAATGGCGTTATAGGTGAGATTGGCGCTTAAGCCCACAATCTGGCCGATTTGTCCGGCATAGGCGGTAAATACCCCCGCCGACAGCACGATGCGGTCCTGACCGGGCGTATAGTCGCTGAGGGTATCGATATTGCCGGGGGTGGTGACTAAGACAAAACGGTCGTTGCCGCCGTAGCCTGTCAGCCGATTGCTGAGGGCGTTGCCGGTCAGGGTGTCGTTATGTTGGCTTCCGCCCAGGTTTTCGATGCCGCTCAGCGCGTCGTTGCCGCTGTTGGCGCTGACCGCTTGCCAGGCGGAGGTCTTAAGGCTGACAGTGACACCATCGGTGGCTGCACGATAGTCCACTGTGTCGTTGCCGCTGCCGCCGACATAGCGGTCGTTGCCGGCCGTGCTGCCTTTGAACAAGTCATTGCCGCTACCGCCATAAGCGTGATCATTGCCCGGGCCGCCTTGCAGGGTGTCGTTACCTTTGCTGCCGATCAGGGTATCGTCACCACCGCCGCCAATGAGGTTATCATTGCCGTCGCCACCTTCAATTCTGTCATTGCCGCCAAGTCCATTGAGATTGTCGTTATCGGCCAGCCCCTTGATCAAGTCGGGCGCATAAGTGCCGTTCAAGGGGTCGGGCAATGCTGTGCCAATGATGATGGAAGGGCTGAGGCTCAGTTCGGTTTGGCTGCTGACCACGATGTTGTTAACATCGGTCACGGTCAATATCAAGGTGCGGGTTTCCGGTGAACTGATATCTTTGGTCGTGAAATAGCGCACGGTTTGCAAGACCTTTTGATACACCGTCTGGCTGGCGATGCCGTTTATTGTCAAGACGCCGTTAACACTGTCGTACAAAGTAAACAGGCTCGGCTCGGTAATCAGTGCGTTAACCAGCAGCCAGTCACCGCTGTTGATTTGGTTGTCCTGGATTTTCACTATGGCCTGTTTGATGAAACCGCCGTCGGCATCCTGGAAGGCCAAAACCGACCACAAGGGCACCGGTTGCACCGGCAGTTGGCCTTCCTGGTAGTGACTCGTGGAGGGAAGACCGATGATGGCGGTTAGTGGAGCGTCTGAATTGTCGTCGGCATTACTGACGCTGACATCGGCCGGATTGATGGCGGCATAAAGCCCATCGCCGCTGGTGGCCTGAGCGGTAACGATGCTGTAAGCGATGTCGCCATCGTCCACGGCATCATCGACGCCGGTGACTGTCACGAGTTGCGCTGTGTTCCAGTTGGCAGCGGTGAAAGTCAAGCTGGCAGGTGACACGGTGCCCTCGCTGCTGTCGGAACTGCTGAGGCCCACGGTCACATCCGCCGTCGGCTGGGAGGCCAACACCACGTCAAAGCTGGCCGTGCCGCCCGCTTCAGTCGTGACCAGACCCGAGGTCGGTGCAACGCTGATACCTGCGGTGTCGTTGTCGGTATTGCTTACGTCCACATCGGCGGGGTTAATAGCGGCATAGAGCGGGTCTACGCTGGTAGCTTGTGCCGTGACGATGCTGTAAGCGATGTCGCCATCGTCCACTGCGTCATCGACGCCGGTGATCGTCACGGTCTGCGGCGTGTTCCAGTTGGCGGTGGTGAAAGTGATGCCAGGCGTAACGGTGCCCTCGCTGCTGTCGGAACTGCTGAGGCCCACGGTCACATCCGCCGTCGGCTGGGAGGCTAACACCACGTCAAAGCTGGCCGTGCCGCCCGCTTCAGTCGTGACCAGACCCGAGGTCGGTGCAACGCTGATGCCTGCGGGGTTCGGATTGACCGTGATAGTGAAGGTTTGCAGCGCGGTGGTTAGCGCAGCACCATTTGCCGTCGCATCGTCGGTCAGCGTGACGCTGACGGTGGCGCTACCGGCGCTGCCGTTCGGCGTGTAACTGAGCGTACCGTTCGGGGCGATGCTGGGTTGGGTGCTGAACAGGCCGTTATTATCGTTGGTAACGTTGAAGGTCAGCGCTTGCACCACTTCGGGGTTGCCGTCGGAGATGCCGGTGGCGCCGTCCACGAAGCTTTGCGCGGCGGTGGTGCCAAATGGGTGAGTGCGGTTGCCGCCCACTGTGAAGACCGGCACGTTGTTCACTGCAGTCGACAGAAAATTCGGGCCGAAGAAAGCCTCGGCAACACCTGCGTCCAGGTTCGGGAAGGCGAGAATTCCGGTGCCTGCTATTGATCGGGTTTGGCGAGACTGTAGAAAAGTAATGCGCGGATCGTAGGTTTCCGGACCGTTGTACAGGAAAATATCGCCGCAGGCGCTGCCGCTGCATGCACCCGCAACCGGGCCGAAGTAGGTGCCGATCACATAGGTTTGCCCGGCCGTGAGCGTGATAGGGGTAGGTAATGCCGTATAGCGGTAGCTTCCCACCAGAGTGCCGGCCGTTCCTGATGGCACGGTAGTTTGCGCGAGCAGTGTTCCGCCATTGGTCCAAATGCCGACGGCATGAGCATCTACCATGCCGTCCATGCCGTCATCGTAAATACCGAGCGCGTCCAGTTCCACGTCTTTGTTGCCGACTGAGAATGACCAGCCGATGGATGCGCTCTGGTCGGCGCCAATAAAGCGACGCCAATCAATGGAGTCGGCGTTTGCCGTTTGCACAGCAGGGACTGTGGCGGCCTCGACACGAAACGATCCTATGGCAACCAGGAAAGTCAACAATATAACAACGCTATTTTTCATCAGAACGTCCTTAAAAATTTTTGAGTTTTTGGATTTTCCACGCGGGTCCGAGTTTACAATCCATACGCGCTAAATTAGCGTTTATGCTATGTGGCATTTACATAAAAAACCGGCATTTCGGGCAGGTATTGTCGACACAAAACACGGGGTGTGTTTATAGCACTTATCATCCGTGACTTCTGGATTTACTATAGCGGTTTAACGATTCCGGCAATCCGGAATAATATAACTTTTCCTTAAGTTGGCACATTGTAGCTTTATTAGTTGCGTAATAACTTTGCCCGCCGCAGGTCGTTGATTGGTTATCGTATACACAGTTTAAGCTCTTGGTCTGTTGGATAGGGCTGAGATGTATAGCAGCTTAGAGCTATTGCCCCGTATGTTGTAACAGCACCACGACACTCAACTACGAGTATCAGTCGATAAAGACTGTATAAGGTGAGCAAACTCGCCTTATACAGTTGCGCCGGTCAATAATCCGGCGCTTAAGGCTTGGCTACCACATCGGCGCCGACGCCTATGAAGGAATAAACATCGGACCCGGCATCGAAGCTTGCGTTAATTTCAATAGATACGCCCAGACCGCGGGCAAACGTTCTAATTTGTTTCAAGTCCAGGGTTTTAAATTGATAGCCTGGGGTATTCCAATTAACCGCGAACGATTTTACCAACAGGTCACCGTTATAAATATTGACATGGGAAATATGGCTGTCGATTGATTGCAGGATATTAAACTTCAATTGAACGTAGCGAACCCCGTAAGCAGCGTCAGCGTTAGTGGGAACGCTGTAATGAATCCATGTGGATTCATCAAAATCCGGCTTGACTTCCAAGCCGCCAGCTTTTGCCGCAAAAGAACTGCCACCACCCGGCATCTGTTCGACATGACCGCTGTGACCGTGTACAAAATACCAGTCCGCCAGGGCGTTATTTGCAAAAACACCTAAACCGAGGAAGGTTATCATCGCTGTAGCTGCTGATTTTAATTTCATAATCATGATTCCTTTGTTATTTTTAGTTTTATCGTGAGATAGGAAAAGGGTGAAATGAAGACTCGCTGCAATCACCGGATTTAATCATACTCCCTGTGGTCATTTTGAAAAAATATTAAACAGCGTGGGGCATGATGCGGATACTGATCAGCTTACAGATTCAAATGAATCTTTATCGTGAAAAATTTGCCAGGCCAAACCCGCCAATGCCAGTAGACAAAAAACCGCGCCCGAATAAAACGTGACGGCAGCACCGAATTTATCCCATAAGAGCCCGGCCAATCCACTGGCGATCAGCATAGCGAGGCCACTCATCAGGTTGAAGAAACCGTAAGCGGTACCGCGCAAATCAGCCGGTGCGGTATCGGCGACCATGGCCGCCAGCAAGCCCTGTGTCATGCCCATGTGGATACCCCACAACGTAAGCCCCGCCAGCAACAAGCTCCAGTGATCACTGTTGGCCAACACCAGATCGGCGGCAATCAATACGAGCAAGCCAAGCGCCAGCAAGCGGGTATGCGGGATTTTGTCGGCCAGTTTGCCGAAAGGATAAGCTGAAGCTGCATACACCACATTCATCGCCACCATCACTAACGGCACCAGTGCGATCGGAATACCGGCCTGTTGACCGCGCAATACCAGAAAAGCCTCGCTGAAACGCGCCAGTGTAAAAATCGCGCCGATAGCCACGACCCACCAATAGGCCGCGCTCAGTCGTTTCAGGTTTTCCCTGGAAATGGGATTGGTGCGCTTTTTGACGATGACAGGCTCAGGCTCATGAACACCAAACAGCAGCAGCGCCACTGCCAGCACACCGGGAATTACCGCTACCCAGAAGACCTTCCTGAAATCATTGGCCCAAAGCAGCATCAAACCGACGGCCAGCAACGGTCCCATAAACGCGCCCACGGTATCCAGGGCCTGACGCAGCCCAAAAGCGGCGCCGCGTAAATGCGCCGGGGTAATATCGGCAACCAGTGCATCGCGAGGCGCACCGCGCACACCTTTGCCTACCCTGTCCAGCAGTCGCGCGGTCAACACCATGCCGATACCCTGCGCCATGGCAAACAGCGGTTTGGTTACAGTGCCCAAGGCATAACCAAACAGGGCGAGTGCTTTGCGCTTGCCGAGATAATCGCTCAATACGCCTGAAAATACTTTTACGATTAATGCCGTGGATTCGGCCAGACCTTCAATAATGCCGACGGCAAAAACGCCGGTACCGAGCGTCGTCACCATAAACAGCGGCAACAGGCTGAGGATC
>SXIP01000197.1 GCA_005772825.1 Methylococcaceae bacterium
CAATATCGGCTTTATGCAGGTTATAGACCGGAACCGTATCAAACTCCGGGTTTATGAGCGCGGCGCTGATGAAACCCTGGCTTGCGGCAGTGGCGCCTGCGCCGCCGTGGTTATCGGTATAGAGCAACACCTGCTGGATCATGAGGTTTGTGTCGAACTGCCGGGCGGCGAATTGAAAATAAGCTGGCTTGGCCGTGGCGAACCGGTGTTAATGACCGGCCCCGCCGTCTCGGTTTTTGACGGCAAAATAAACCTGAGCGGCGAACCGCAAGAATCAGTGCTGACCGCCATGCAGGTTGAAGATTATTTGCAGCAACATCCGGGCTTCTTCAATGAACACCTTAACTTGCTGGAAAAAATGAGTATCCCTCACCCCAGCGGCAACGCCATTTCGCTGATTTCAAAACAACTGGAGATATTCAGAAGCAAGCATCACGAACTGGAAAACCAGCTCACAGCATTGATAGAAATCGCCAGGGATAACGACACGTCGTTTATCCGCATGCACAAACTGACGCTCGCGCTACTTGATGCTTCGACACTGGAAGAAGCCGTCGCCAATCTGGACCTGGTTTTATCAGAGTATTTCCTGACCGATTTTGTCGCGGTGCGCATTATCAGAAACAATCCCGGTATCGCTATAGACAAGCTGTTTATCGAACCGAACGGTGAAGATCTGAAACCGTTCATTAAAGAGCTGTCCACTAATCAGCCCAGTTGCGGGCGCCCTACCCTGGCCCAGGCCAAAGTCCTGTTCGGCGATGCGGCGGTTGAAGTCAAATCCTGCGCCATTATCCCGATGAACTTCACTGAACTGGAAGGCATCCTGGCTATAGGCAGCCGCGAAGAGGGCCGCTTTCACTACAGCATGGGCAATCTGTTTTTAACCCAAATGAGCGAAATCATCGGCACCCGGTTCATTTCACTGTTGCAACAGCCCAACAATGCATACTGATGCGGAACAAATGCTGGCTCAGTTTCTCGACCAGCTCACTGTTGAACAACGCGCATCCGAACACACGGTAAAAAGTTACCGGCGCGACATTAAGCAGTTGAGCCGCTACTGTAAAGACAAACTCATCGACCAATGGAACAAGGTACAGCAAAGCGACATCCGATCGCACATAGCAAGCCGGCATCGCCAAGGCATCGGCAGTAAAAGCTTGCAGCGTGAATTGTCCGCCATTCGCAGTTTTTATAATTACCTATTGAAAAAACATCTGGCGGACATTAATCCCGCCCAGCATATAAAAGCGCCCAAGCAAGCCAGAAAACTGCCTAAAACGCTGGATGTCGATCAAGTCAACGGCTTGCTGGAAGCGGGAGCGGACTCCATACTGGAAATCCGCGACCTGGCCATGTTTGAATTATTTTATTCATCCGGCCTGCGCCTTAGCGAACTGTCTGCGCTTAATCTCGCGGACCTGGACCTACCCGACCGTTCGTTGCTTGTCCGTGCCGGTAAAGGCGGAAAATCAAGAGTATTACCTATAGGCAGTAAAGCCGTTAAAGCGATTGAAAACTGGTTGTCGCACCGCTTATCAATCGTTACCGCCACAGAATCGGCCTTGTTTATTTCAACACGGGGAACGCGGCTCGGCCAGCGCAGTATCGAATTAAGACTGGAGCAGTGGTGCAAAAAAAAAGGCATTGTCGAACACATTCATCCGCACATGCTGCGACATTCCTTCGCCAGTCATTTACTCGAATCCAGTCAGGATCTGAGAGCCGTACAGGAATTACTCGGGCACAGCAATATCAGTACAACCCAAATCTACACACACCTGGATTTCCAGCATTTGGCTGAAATCTATGATAAAGCCCACCCAAGAGCCAAAAAAAAACTCGAATAGCCGATTGCATGCCAAGCAAAAAGTTAAAAAACCTGCTAACATGTGGGCTTGATTTGCTTACATATAAGCCCACATAAAAAGCAATCTGTTTTCTCACGCGAACACCTCTCTTTACAGGATACCGGAAATGGCATCAAACGAAACAGTGCAAGATTTAAAGTCTAAAGGAATACTCTGGGGCTTCAGTGTTTTCAGCCTCATTGTAGTGGTTATCCTGATCATTTTAGGCGCTTGGTGGGGAAGTGAGCCCGGGCAGTTCAACATACAGGACGAAGCGGTAAAACGCGCTGAAGAAACACACTCCACAGATAATATGCCTGTCGGCTACGTCTATACCAATACACTGGCCCATATCGCGGAAACACTGCTGCATAAAAGCGGCGGCTATATTACTAATGATGTGGCACCCCCCGGCTTGTTTCTGGACAACATTTCCAATTGGGAATACGGCGCACTGGTCATGTTGCGCGACGCCACATCGGCATTAAGAAACCACTTTGCCAGAGACCAATCCCAATCCGCAGAAGATCCTGATCTGGCTATAGCCGAACCTTACTTCTACTATGAAAACGATTCCTGGGCTTTACCATCCACGGAAGCGGAATATCAAAAAGGGATTGATTCACTGCATAAATATATGTCGCGTATGCAAACCTTCGGCGGCAATATAAAGCAGGCGCAATTTTATTCCAGAGCGGATAATCTATGGCAGTACACAGAGGTTGTCATCAAACGCCTGGGCGGTCTTTCAACCCGGTTGACAGCCAACACTTCCACAGCCAATTTAGGTCCGGGATTGAGCGACCTCGAAAGAGAAGCGGCGGAGCAACAAGGCACACCGATAACCAAAGTAACTTGGCTGGAAATTGACGACGTTTTCTATGAAGCACGCGGTGCGAGCTGGGCCTTATTACATATTCTCAGAGCCATAAAACATGATTTCAAGGACATCCTTTTAGATAAACGCGCCATGCGCACCGTGGACATTATGATCAAAGCGATGGAAAATGCATTACAACCGATTATGAGCCCAATGATTTTAAACGGCGGAGGCTACAGCCTGTTCGCCAATTATTCTTTGACAATGGCGAATTATATAGCTCGCGCCAATGCCGCAGCTCTTGATTTGCGCGATATTATGAACAGAGGTTAATTATTGCTATGGACGAACAAACTATTGACAAACAAATCAACTACAATCTGACACAAATCAGCACCTGGAAAAGGATTTTCTTTATGCTGATTTTCGCCGCTATCGGCGGATTAGTCAGAATGCTGCTTTGGGCGGTTATTTTATTACAGGTCGCTTCAACTTTGCTGACCGGCAAAGCCAACCAGAATATCCTAAATTTTGGCCGGAGCCTGTCAGTCTATACCTACCATATACTGCTGTTCCTGACATTTAATACTGAGACCCTGCCCTTTCCGTTCTCTGACTGGAACCTGACTGCAGATTTGCAATTACCGGAACCTAAATCCTCTCAAAAGTAAATCCCCGAAAAGGTGCAAGATCCAAATAACTTGGCTTGCACCCATCCCTGTTTTATCGCTTGACCTATTCTTGCTCGTCAACCCCGTCATCAAGCTCCGATTCATCGTCAAACTCCGACTCGCCGTCGGCAAATATTTTTTTCAGGAGCCGGTATAACTCTCTCGAGGACTTGGGCGGCTTGGCCGCTTCAGCCTCTTTTTTAGCGTTACGCAATAACTGTCTTAGCTGCTGCCTGTCTGCATGCGGCTGTTCATCAAGCAATTCAGCTAAGGCATCATCACCTTCTACAATCAACCTGTCGCGCCAGCGCTCGGCAATATGATGCTCTCTTACTGCATGAGCGCTTTTGTTTTTGATGCGCGCCAGCTTTTCCAAAACAGGCTCGACGTCTATTTTATGCAGTTGCGCGGCAATAAACTTCAGCAACCGCTTCCTTGCGCCTTTATGCGGCATTCTTGCGACTTCAGTCACAGATTTATGTATATTTTCAGGGAGCTCAAGGCTTTTTATCTGAACTGCCGACAACTCGGATATTTCTTCACCTAAAGCAAAAAGATCGGCAAACTCCTTTTTTATTTGCGTTTTATTAGGCCGGATAGCGTAATATTCGACTTCATCTTCATCGTATTCGTATTCTTCACTCATTTCTCAACTCATTTCTCATCAAGCCATGCCCATTAGATCATTACACACAAAAAAACAACAACCAATATGACAAAACCCAAGGGCAACAGTAATCCGGCCCAATCCGGTTTTGCATTTCTGCTTTGCTCAACCGCCGCCTTTATACCTGGCCGCATCCAAAAAATAACCAGTAATGCCAGGGCGCCGAGCAGCAAACTTTCCCAGGCTGAAAATGCTTCCATCAATATCTCTCAGTCAAAAAAAGACTACTTTACCACAACCTGTTTAATCACTTTCCATGCGTCTATCTTTTGCGCCAGGTTTAATGAAGCGTATGCCGGACTTGTTGAGGGCAGGCGCCGGTATTCAAGATAGGAGAAACACTGCGGCAAAACCGGAATAATATGTTTTTTGTACAGTTTCTCAGCCATCCCACCATTAAAAAACACGTGTCCAATATGTTGGTATTCGGCAAAAAAATCAGCAAAATTATTTATCCTGATAGATGCCAACTCTATATTCGAATCCAAACTACCGGGTCGATTACAAGCCTGTAAGACATCCCAAACCGCTATTCCATTACCTGCCAGTATTTTTTTCCGCTGTAAGTAATCTAGCTCCGGTTCTGCAGCAAATAACGCACTCATAATCGGCCAAAAAGCATTTCTGGGATGACCGTAATATTGCTGCCTTAACAACGAAGCGACGCCCGGCATAGTGCCCAATATCAATACTTTGGCATTCTCTGAAACGACAGGCTCGAATCCTTGTATATCGGTCATTGTATTAAATTTACTTTATTTTTATAGCGTTAAATTTGCGATAATGCACGGCCATTATATTTATAGGATTCACTTGCACCATGTGGTTTAAAAATCTTAGCATTTTTCGTCTTACTGAAGCGTTTACCCTAACACCGGAAGAACTTGAACAAAAACTGGAAACCCTGTCTTTTCGCCACTGCGGCCCTCATGAAGAATCCACTTTCGGCTGGACATCACCGCTGGGGAAAGCGGGGCAACAGCTTGTTCACAGCAGTAACGGCTTTATGATGGTGTGTGGAAAAAAAGAAGAAAGAGTTCTGCCGACATCTGTAGTGAATGAAATGCTTCAGGAAAAAATTATCGAAACGGAAGAGCAACAAGGCCGTAAATTATCGAAAAAAGAACGTACCGCTATCAAGGATGAACTGATTTTTGAATTATTGCCCAAAGCCTTCACCTTCTCCCGGAAAATCTACGCCTACATCGATCCTAAAGACGGCTGGCTGGTCGTTGATGCGGCATCGTTAAAAGCTGCCGAGGATTTGCTCAGTCATTTGCGTAAATCCTTAGGCTCATTACCGGCTGTGCCGATCAACACCATTGAAAAACCCATAGCCACTATGACCCGGTGGCTGACCGATAACCAAGCACCTGACGATATAACCATCGAAGACGAATGCGAACTGCGCTCACCGGAAGAAGGCGGCGGCAGCATTCGTTGCAAACGTCATGATCTGGCCTTGCCGGAAATTAAAAATCATTTGGATAGCGGCAAAGAAGTTATCAAGCTGGCCGTCAGTTGGGCAGATCGCATCGCTTTTATTCTCGACGAAAATCTATCCATAAAGCGCTTGCGCTTTCTTGATTTAATTCAGGATCAACTGGCAGATATTGAAGCCGGTGATGAAGCCGCACAATTTGATGTAGACTTTTCGATTATGTCACTGGAACTGGCAAACTTCCTGCCCCGTCTCGTAGATATTTTCGGCGGAGAGAACAAATCATAAAGGCTGTAATCATAAAAAAAGCCCGGTGGGTTAACCCACCGGGCTTTTTTCTGCCTAGAAAAGCAATGATGATTTATTTCATCATTGATTTTTTGAACATGCTATCCAGTTTGCTGTTTGTGTCTTGTGCATATTGAGCCGCACGGTTAGCAGCAGACTCAGCAGCAGCAGCTTTTGAAGCAGCATCAGATGCTGCGCTTTGAGCGCTGGCAGCATCAGAAGATGCTTGTGCAACAGAAGTTTTCAAACCATCAATTTGTGATTGTAAGTTTTCGATATCTGAATTGGTCGCGCAACCAACAATCATGCTAGCAGCCAGAGCAATCATTGATAATTTTATTACTTTTTTCATATTATTTTCCTTACTCAAGAGTTATTACTACAAAAAAACATTATAGCTAGAAGCAATTTTAGCATTGTTTGCTATATTTTCCAGTTTTATTTTATTTTCACGACTGTTCCCGTATCTACCCATTGACTTAAATGATCAATCTGACCATTGGTCAATGCGATACAGCCATGGGTCCAATCAAAGGCTTTATGCACCCGTTCATCGGCTCGTCCAAGCCCATGAATACCGATACGTCCTCCTAACGGGGTATTTTGCGGCGGCACTTGATGATACTGATGTGCAGTCACAATACGATCGTAAGTGACATGATCGATAACGCCCTTTCTTAAAGCCAATTCGGCATCGCGCACGGACGGATATGTCAAACCAAAAAATTTTCGAAAAGTACTTCTCTCTCCAACCCATCCTATCCTGTAATCCCCATAAGGGGTAATGTTATCACCCTGACGGCTTTTCAAGCCTGCACCAGCTCTACCGATAGCAATTTGATTTATGGTTTCAAGGGTTTGTTCGCCTTTTTTTATCTCAATTTTGCGTGCTTTGGTATCCACCAATAGCCAAACATGATTATCCGCCAATACATCAATAGAAAAAAAACTACAACATAACAATAAATAAACTCGCAACATATATTATTAAACATCTACACTAGAAAAGAATTTTGGTGTACTTTAGACCACCTTGTTAATTGTCGCAAAGGATTCATCATGCAAATAGAAACCATCACAACTCAACCCTACGACGACCAGAATCCAGGCACATCGGGGCTCAGAAAAAAAGTTAAAATATTTCAGCAACCTGGATACCTGGAAAACTTTGTTCAATCCATATTCGACTCTCTGGAAGACTTTTCCGGGAAAACACTGGTATTAGGCGGAGACGGCCGTTATTTTAACCGGGTAGCGATACAAATTATTATTAAAATCGCCGCCGCCAATGGTTTTGGCGAATTAATTATAGGCCAAGGCGGATTACTATCCACCCCGGCGGCATCAAATATCATAAGAAAATATCATGCCTTCGGTGGACTGATACTTTCAGCCAGCCATAACCCCGGCGGCCCTGACGAAGATTTCGGCATTAAATATAATGCCGGTAATGGCGGCCCTGCCCCGGAAAAAGACACCAATGCCTTTTACAAGCGCAGCCAAACCATCGACAATTACAAAACCGCTCATATCGAAGACATTGACCTGGATCACATAGGCACCCGGCAAGTGAACGGAATCAAGATCACTATTATCGACCCGGTAACGGACTATGCCGAGCTCATGCAATCGATTTTTGATTTCGGCCTGCTTAAACAAAGTATCAGTTCGAATTATATCACTTTACTCTTTGATGCCATGCATGCCATTACCGGCCCGTATGCAAAGCGAATTCTGGTTGATATATTGGGCGCCACGCCCGACTCGGTCATTAATGCGGAACCCTTGGAAGACTTTGGCGGCGGCCATCCCGATCCGAACCTGGCGCACGCACATGAACTGGCCGAGAGAATGTTCAGTGCTTCGGCGCCCACCTTTGGAGCTGCGTCTGACGGCGACGGCGACCGTAATATGATTACCGGTAGCAATATCTTTGTGACGCCCAGTGACAGTCTGGCGATTATGGCGGCCAATGCCCATTTAATCCCCGCTTACGCAAAAGGATTAAGCGGTGTTGCCCGCTCCATGCCGACCAGCCAGGCAGTAGATCGCGTTGCTGCCGCTTACAAGATACCGTGTTACGAAACACCGACCGGTTGGAAGTTTTTCGGCAACCTTCTGGATGCCGGAAAAATTACACTGTGCGGCGAAGAAAGTTTTGGCACCGGCTCTGATCATGTACGGGAAAAAGACGGCTTATGGGCGGTGCTGTTCTGGCTCAATTTAATTGCTAAAAAACGTCAATCCGTTGCCGATATTGTTCAGGAGCATTGGCAAAAATTCGGTCGGGATATTTATTGCCGTCACGATTATGAAGCTGTTGAAATCACTATCGCCAACGGCATTATCGAACACCTGCGCAATCAATTACCCACGTTACCGGGTCAAGTATTCGGCGAATATACCGTAAAGTATGCCGATGAATTCAGTTACTCGGACCCAGTGGACGGCAGCATCAGTAAAAACCAGGGCATTCGCATCGGCTTTGAAAACGGATCACGTATTGTCTTCCGCTTGTCGGGAACAGGAACGGTTGGGGCGACATTACGAATCTATCTGGAAAAATTTGAACCGGATGCAACCAAACACAATCAGGATGCGCAAGCGGCTCTGGCGGAACTCATCAACTTGGCGGAACAGTTTTGTGAAATAAAAAAACGTACAGGCAGAACGGAACCAGATGTAATTACTTGAAAATGCGATTGCTAGAGACGCGAGTTATCGCGTCTCTACGCTACTAAAGCTCAATATCATGAGCAATACCGTGTAACACGCAAATCAGCAGCACACCGGCAGCAATTAAGGCGATTTGCTCCAGCGAAGTCTTCATATCGGTCTTTTTATGCAAGGAAGGGATCAGATCGGCGACAGCAATATAAATAAAGCTGGAAGCCGCCAAAGCCAGAAAATACGGCAGGCTGTCATACAGATCGGCAAGACTGAAATAGGCCAGCACACCACCCAGAACCGTTGCCAGACTGGACAGAATATTATAAAAAAGCGCCTTTTTTTGTGAGTAACCGCTGTGCAATAAAATCGCGAAATCCCCTACTTCCTGCGGAATCTCATGAGCAGCAACCGCCAGGCTGGTCACTATCCCCAAATGAACATCGGTTAAAAATGCCGCCGTTATTAAAACGCCGTCAACAAAATTATGAATACTGTCACCCAGAATAATCAAGGAACCGGACGACTTGGCTATCCCGTGACTATGACTGTGACCGTGTCCGTGATTGGCTTCCTCGCTATACGCCTCACACTCTCCATAGTGGCAATGCCGCCAAATCAATAATTTTTCCAGGACAAAAAAGCCAAGCACACCGGCCAAAATCGTCCCAGATAACGACTGAAACTGTTCAGGCTTAACTTCTTCAAATGCCTGTGGAATCAAACCCCAAAAAGCAACCGCCAATAACGCGCCGATTGCAAAGCTAATGCCGTGCGGTAAGACCTTATTTCTTTGCTCATCCGACAGTAATAGAAAAACTGCAGCGGCCATGACGCTTAAAACCCCGCCAATGGCCGTAAAGATGATAATTAATACCAATAAATTCACTACCTTATTCTCTCCAGATCAGTGTAGCCATGCGTCCTGTGTCCTTGTCCCGGCGATAGGAATAAAAACGTTCGTGTTCGGTGACAGTACAGAAATGACCGCCATAAACATTAACTATGCCCAGTGTAGCCAGATCAACGCGGGCCAACTGATAAATATCCGCCAGCCATTTGCCGTTACCTTGCTCGCTAAACGCCGCTGTATAAGCTTCAGATTTAGCCAGGAATGCATCACGCACTTCAGACCCGACTTCGAAGCACTCCGGGCCGATTGCCGGACCCAGCCAGACCATTACCCCCCCCAATCCCCCCCTTTTGCAAAGGGGGGGATTGGGGGGGCGCATCGCTGTTATCGTATTGCCGATAATTCCCGCCAATAAACCTCGCCAACCGGCATGGATTGCCGCTACCCGACTTCCGTCATCATCACAAACCAGTAACGGCAAGCAATCCGCCGTCAGCACCGCACAGACAACGCCCGGCTCTTGGGTATAGCTGGCATCCGCTTGCTGCAGTGGCGCACCCGTCTCCGCTTTAATAAGGCGATTGCTGTGTATTTGTTCCAGCCATACAGGCTCTGCCGGTAGTTGCAGCATCTCATTGATAAGTTGCCTGTTCTGCCGAACCTTATCGGCATTATCGCCGACATGCAGGGCGGGATTGAGGCTTTCATAAGCACCAAGACTCACACCGCCATGACGCAATGTGGTTGCTGCATGGATATTCGCCGGTGCCGGCCAATCAGGAACCAGCCAGGGTTTAATCTTGCTCATTGTCTGCTAAGGCTTCCAGTAAACGGGTCATGTCGTCAGGTAAGGGTTGTTCCCATTCCAGATAGTCATCCGTAACAGGGTGATGCAATCCGAGCTTCGCCGCATGCAATGCCTGACGTTTAAAGCTGCGTAATTCCTTTTCCAATCGTTCACTGCAATTCGGCGGCATTTGAAAACGACCGCCATAAACCGGGTCACCCAGCAATGGATAACGGATATGCGCCATGTGTACCCTGATCTGGTGAGTACGGCCTGTTTCCAGCTTAACCTGAATCTGGGTATAGTGGCTAAAGCGCTGAACAACGCGGTAGTGTGTCACAGCGAATTTACCGGACTCTTTAACGGCATAACGTTTACGATCGGTAGGGTGTCTGGCAATCGGTTCATCAACAGTGCCGCCTGCCGTCATCCGCCCGCGGGTAATGGCCTGATATTCACGGATAATGTCTCTATCCTGCAACTGTTGCGTCAGGCTATTGTGGGCTTGCAAGGTTTTTGCAATCATCAATAAGCCACTGGTTTCCTTGTCTATCCTGTGGACAATACCGGCTCTAGGTAAAGTCTCCAGACTGGCGTCATGGTTCAGCAAGGCATTTAACAGCGTACCGTTCCAGTTGCCTACCGCAGGATGCACCACCAAACCTGCCGGTTTATTGACGATAAGCAGGCTTTCATCTTCAAAAATAATATCCAGCGGGATTTCTTCAGCTTCAGACACCACCACAACTTCCGCTTCGGCATCGAGCGTAATGGTTTCGCCGCCGTCCAGCTTGTCTTTTGCCTTAAACGTCAGATCATTGACCTGCACCCGCCCGGCTTTAACCCAGGTTTGCAATTTACTGCGCGAATAATCGGCAAACAGTTCCGCCAACACTTGATCCAGACGCATGCCGGCCATTTCATAAGGCACTACTGCCGTTAATTTCGTCATAACAAATTCTTCTGAATAACCTATTGTTAAGTTATACTCGCGGGATACATAGCATCCAGGTAGCGCAGTTAATCCGCGAGAAAACCTGTTATATTACAACGTGTCGTTAGTACTATGCGATTAAATTTAATAAAATTTTTATTTATCTGCTCTTTGACGCTGCTTCTTCAGGGCTGTGAGACCCTTAGCAGCCTGACATCCGGTGATTCCGATACTGTCGATGAATATGTTGACTGGACATCGCAAAAATTTCGAACAGAAGCCAAGGCGGCTGTCGATGCAGGCAATTATGAAAAAGCAATCAAGCTTTATGAAGCCCTTGAATCCCGCTATCCTTTCGGCGAGTCATCCGCGCAAACACAGCTGGATGTTGCTTATGCCTATTATAAAAACGGCGATCCTGAAGGGGCGATTGCTGCCGCGGATCGCTTCATTAAAATCAACCCACGGAATCCCGGCGTTGATTATGCTTATTATTTAAAAGGCTTGGTCAATTACAACCGGGGCATAGGCTTTCTTGACCGCTTCCTGCCGACGGATACCTCACAACGTGACCCTGGAAACGCGCGTGATGCCTACGACAATTTTGCCGAACTGATACGCCGCTATCCGGGCAGCAAATATGTCGCCGACGCCCGTTTGCGCATGATTGCGCTTAAAAACAACATGGCGATGTATGAAGTCCATGTCGCCCGCTATTACATGAAGCGTAAAGCCTATATTGCCGCCGCCAACAGAGCGTCTTATGTTGTTGAGAAATACCAGCGCACACCGGCCGTACCCTATGCCTTGCAAGTCATGCAGGAAGCTTACACCCAGCTTGACATGAAAGACTTGGCCAATGATGTTACTCGCGTGTACGAACAAAACTACCCGGACGGCCCGCCGGTACCGGAGCAAAAAAACTCCACCTTCTCCCATCAGGTTTGGGATTTTATCGGCCTTGAAAAGTAACCCAGGGGCTATTATCGGCAAGCAATAAAAAAGGCGAGCTACCCGCAGACAGCTCGCCTTTTTAGCAAACAAAAACCGGTTGTTATCCCTTGACTCTTTTTTCCAGTTCTTCCTGGCTCAAATGCCGCACCGCTTCGCCTTTAATCATATAAATCAGGTGTTCGCAAATATAGCAGGCATGATCGCCTATTCTTTCCATGGCCCGGGTCGTCCATAGCACATTGAGCGTCCGGGTAATGTTTCTCGGATCTTCCATCATTTGGGTTATCAGCTGCCTGATAATACTGGCATATTCACGATCAACCCGCTCATCCATGCCGGTAATCGTGGTAATATCGTCAATGGTCATCCTGGCAAAAGCATCCAGCGCATCATGCAACATTTCCTTAACCAAAGTAGCCATGTGTTGCAATTCATAATATTGATCAACCTTCCCTTCAGTAGCCTCCGACAACTGGATGGACATCTTAGCGATGCGCTCCGCCAGATCACCGACTATTTCAAGCTCGTTAATGATTTTAATCACGGTCAATAACAATCTTAAATCAAATGCCGCAGGCTGCCGCAACGCCAAAATTTGCGTACATTCCAGATCGATAGCCATTTCCAGTGCGTCAACCTGATTATCCTGCTTGATCACCAATTCCGCCATCTCTATGTCGCCGGTGGTAAAAGCCTGAACGGCCAGCTCTATCTGCTGCTCAACCAAGCCGCCCATAGTTAATACTTTATTGCGTATATCTTCCAGCTCTTTATTAAATTGGCCGGATATATGGTGACCTATTTTACTGTTGTCCATTTTTATGCTCCTGATTCATACCTGCCGGATTATCCGTACCTGCCGGTAATATAATCTTCTGTCTGTTTTTTTCTGGGATTGGTAAATAATTCGCTGGTTGTACCCATTTCAATCAATTCACCCATGTACATGAACGCCGTGAAATCCGAAACGCGTGCAGCTTGCTGCATATTGTGAGTCACGATAACTCTAGTGTATTTTTCCTTAAGTTCATTGATCAGTTCTTCAATTTTGAGCGTTGAAATAGGATCAAGCGCCGATGCAGGCTCGTCCAGCAGCAGCACTTCAGGTTCTATGGCAATCGCTCTGGCAATAACCAGTCTTTGCTGCTGACCACCGGACATGCCTAGTGCATTGTCGTTTAAACGATCTTTCATTTCATCCCAAAGCGCCGCACCGCGCAAAGCATTTTCAACCGTTTCCTCCAGTATTCGCTTATCATTAATGCCTTGAATTCTAAGACCGTAAGCAACATTTTCAAAAATGGACTTGGGAAACGGATTGGGCTTTTGAAAGACCATGCCGACGCGCCTGCGCAATGCGGCTACATTAACGGACTTGTCGTAAATATTTTCATTATCGAGCAAAATCCTGCCTTCGATTCTTGCGCTATCGACCAGATCATTCATCCGGTTAATACAACGCAATAAGGTTGATTTTCCACAACCGCTGGGACCAATGTAGGCAGTCACTCTTTTCTTCGGCATTTCCATGTTAATACCGTGCAACGCCTGCTTCTCACCGTAAAAAAGGTTTAAATTTTCTACCTTGATGCAGGTTTCCTGTTGCTGTTCCGATGCGCCTTTATTGTTAAAAATAGAGTTCATGTCTATCGTGTGTGTTCGTTTTTGTTGAGTCGTCATTTTTTAACCTTCCAGTGCCCGGTATTTTTCTCTGAGATTGTTCCTGATTACGATAGCGGCCAGATTAAGCCCTATGATCACAACAACCAATAGGAATGCTGTCGCATAAACCAGAGGCCTTGCCGCCTCGACATTAGGACTCTGAAACCCGACATCATAAATATGAAACCCCAAGTGCATAAACTTTCTGTCCAAATGCAAAAACGGGGAATTACCGTCCAGCGGCAAAGTCGGCGCCAGTTTAACAACACCCACCAACATTAACGGCGCCACTTCGCCGGCAGCTCTGGCAACCGCCAGAATCAAGCCGGTCATCATGGCCGGGCTTGCCATCGGCAATACCGTAAGCCATAACGTCTCAAGCTTGGTAGCACCCAGCGCCAAACTACCTTCCCGTATCGACGAAGGGATACGCGCCAGTCCTTCTTCGGTTGACACAATCACAACCGGCAGCGTCAGCAAGGCGAGCGTAATTGACGCCCACATTAATCCGGGAGTGCCGAAAACCGGTGCAGGAGCGGATTCGGGAAAAAACAGCCTATCAATATTGCCGCCCAGAATATAAACAAAAAATCCCAAGCCGAATACGCCATAAACCACGGAAGGCACACCAGCCAGATTATTGACGGCAATTCTGATCAGTCTGGTCGTGAAGCCCTGTTTTGCATATTCGCGCAAATACACGGCGGCAATAACGCCAAATGGCGTAACGATAATAGACATGATGATAACCATCAGAATCGTACCGAAAATAGCCGGGAAAATACCGCCTTCGGTATTCGCTTCACGCGGGTCGTCACTGACAAACTCAACGAGCTTTATGCCGTAATGACCTATCTTGTCGATCAGGTTCATCGCATTGGGACGGTAAACCCTGACCACTTTCGCTAAAGGGATTTCCAACTCGCTGCCGCTCTCGGTTTTGGCGACCAGGCTATCGCGTCTTATTTGCTGGTACAAGGCATTCAATTGGGTTTGATACTGTTTATATTCCGTTTCAAAACCGGCTTTTTCATCAGCCAACTGTTTTTTGGCCGCATCATCCAGCAGGTTTTTCAATTCCAGCCGTCTTTGTTTCAATCTTAATTGCTCAAGACTATAGTTGATAGACCCGATTTCTTTCTTCTCAAGATGCGCTATTTCCTTAAAAACCAGCAAAGCGGCGTCCAGTTTTTCCTGAACTACAGGCCAGGCTTGTTCGCCCGTCGCGATAATCTTGCCGGCCTCTTTAACAGAGATCAATCGTCCGTAAAAATTCCCCCATTCCCGTCGTTCTACGACTATCATCTCGGCAGGATAATCCTGTTGCTTGACATTGCGTTCCAATATCCAGCGAAAATCCGTACCGCTCACATCGCGATTACCGGTTTTAATCTGGTACTGCACCAATGACTCTTCATTATCGGCCATTTTATAACCTGAAGATTTAGCCATAGCCGCCGGCGTAACGCTGGTATCGACGATTTCTCCGATAACCGTTTGCAGCGCATCGTCTTGCTGATAACTGAATTGAGCTACTTTCGCCGGCCAGAAATGGACTATTCCACGCACCGTCACCAGACCCAGCACGGCAATGACCATGATAAGGCAGGTGCTGACCGCTGCGGCATTCAGCCAGATCCAGGGAGAACCGCTTTTAAACCACGCTTTCATTCTAGTTGGCATAATCATAATGAGCTATATCTTTCGCGTAAACGCTGACGAATAATTTCAGCCAGTGTATTAAAAATAAAGGTAAACAGGAACAACACCAGTGCGGCTAAAAACAGGACCCGGTAATGGGTACTGTCAACTTCGGATTCCGGCATTTCCACAGCAATATTCGCCGCCAATGTACGCAAACCCTGAAAAATGCTTAAATCCATCACCGGCGTATTGCCCGTCGCCATCAGTACAATCATAGTCTCACCGACCGCCCGGCCAAGTCCTATCATCACCGCCGAAAAAATACCCGGACTTGCCGTCAATAAAACCACTTTAGTCATGGTTTGCCAGGGTGTGGCGCCCAGGGCCAAAGATCCCACCGTCAAATGCTTCGGTACGCTGAAAATGGCATCCTCGGCAATCGAAAAAATGGTCGGGATCACTGCAAAGCCCATTGCTATACCAACCACCAACGCATTGCGCTGATCGTAGCCGATACCTAATTCGCTCTTGAACCAGTCACGTAATGTGCCATGAAATAAAAAAGCCTCCAAAGGTACGCTCACTGTAAAAGCGAACCACCCGCTTAGCAAAATAACGGGCATCAGTAAGGCGGCATCCCAGCCATCCGGTATTTTCTGCCGGATCGGTTTCGGTATATATTGAAAAGCGTAGGCAAACAACATCACGCCGACAGGAATAATCATAAACAATGACAATAGTCCCGCCAGGTGCTCTTCTATAAACGGCGCCAGCCAAAGACCTGCCAAAAACCCCAAAATAACCGTAGGCAGCGCGCCCATTAATTCGATGGTCGGTTTTACATATTGGCGCATACCGGGCGCCATAAAATACGCCGTATAAATGGCGCCCATTAAAGACAAAGGCATCGCTATCAACATCGCATAAAATGCAGCCTTCAGCGTGCCGAAAACCAATGGTGTCAAACTGTATTTCGGTTCAAAATCACTGTTTGCCGATGACGACTGCCAGATATAATCGGGCTTGGGATAACTTTCATACCAGACTTGCTGCCAAAGCGACCGTATCGACACTTCCGGATGCTCATTATCCACATGCCAGAAATGCATTTTCCCGTCGGCTGACTCCGCCAGCAACGCATTCGCTCTCGGTGACAACACCGCCGCTGACGGCAGGGAATCACTGACGCGTTTTGTTATCAGCTCTCTTTCAGCGGTTGAGTGGTAAATGCCCATATTGCCATCGGCATCTATCGTCATAAATCCTTTACGCCGCTGCTCCGCATTGATGACAACAATCGGTTTATCCGACACTTTAAATGCCCTTATTCTTTGCATTTCAGGACGATTCAATGCGTTTTTCACCATGCTCCACTGCGATACCAATCCACCGCTATCTCCGATCATCAGCGAAAGATCACCATTGAGAAACGTGATAGCGCTGATTTTATACTCCGGCTTCACCACGTTTTGCGCCTGCTTGAGCACAGGACTACTTTTATCGCTAATATCAAAAAAGCTCAGTCGTCCATCTGCGCTCACCAGATAAAGATTACTTCCTTCCTTATCGATCAAAATATTTTCAATACCGGCAACCGGCACATCCAATACCGAGTCCGTACGCTTTAAAGCGGCCTCATCGGCAAACAATGACTGCTCTCTTTCAAAATTGACCAAGCGGATTTTACCCGGACCTTTGGGGGTATCGGCGGTTTTTACAACAATCGAGGTTGCATCTTCGCCTACCTTAACGGCAATCTTCTCCAACGCGGAACCTGAATCATCCAGCACCAAAGGCGGCTCACCCAGCGGGTACTTGAGAGAGGGGGTGATAACACGCTTATTATTCGGATAAGTGACTTTATACTGGTGCTTGACGATAACTGCCCGACCGTCGGATAAACCATAAATAACCGCACCTTCGTTTACCGGGCTACCCTGGGAAAAACTGGTGATATGCGCGCCCTGAGGTATCGCGACCGCTTGAACCAGAACGGTTTTACCTGTCGCCGCCTCAAAAAACACCACTTGCCCGCTGTCGGTAAAGCGGGCGCCCACTTCATTTTGCTCTTCCATCTCCAGCAATACCGTTTTACCCAAGCTTTTTTCGGGCACATCGTATTGACTGATCAATTCCGCCTTGGCCGAAATAAACAAAGGAAAAACCACATACAGCAAATAAAAGAAAATCAGGACAACTGCGAAAATGACAGACAAGCCGCCGGCTATCACACCGTAACGAGCCAGCAGATCTTTCATGAGTCGCCATCGTTCATGATAGCTGCTGGAATTCTGTTTAATGGTCGATGAATATTTTACGTGCGTGTTGGTTTCAGACATGCAGGGATTCTAAAGTTGAAAGTCGAAGATGATTAAAAAAACGACCGGGGTTCGTAAAACAGTCCCCTGTCGTTCTTTATCTCAATTAATCCTTAAATGACCGGAGAGGAGCGTCCAATTAATCAGACCATAAATTCCATTCATCGCGAAGACAGGAAGAGGTTACTCGAAACTCGCTTCCCGCCATCGAAGGAGTGGATTATTTAATAGTAGCCAGTATTTTTTCTATCACTTTTGCAGGCAACGGAATATAGCCATCCTTGATAACCACTTGTTGGCCGGTTTTCGATAACACCATTTTCAAAAATTCATTTTCCAGCGGCGCCAAAGGTTGGTTAGGCTTCTTATTGACATAGATATACAAGTAACGGGTCAATGGATAGGTGCCGGCGATTGCATTTTCAGGTGTCGCTTCAACAAAAGGTTCACCGGCTTTTTTTGCTAACGGCACCATTCTGATACCCGAGGTCGTATAGCCCATTCCCGAGTAGCCGATGCCATTAACCGATGAAGTCACGGATTGCACAACGGACGCCGAGCCGGGTTGCTCATTGACATTATTCTTGAAATCACCTTTGCATAAGGCATGTTCTTTAAAGTAACCGTAAGTCCCGGAAACAGAATTGCGTCCGTATAACTGAATGCTTTTTGCCGCCCACTCAGGCACACCGGCCTCGCCCCATGTTTCAATATCGGTTTCTCCGCCACATTTCCGGGTAGAAGAAAAAATTGCATCGACCTGCCCGATGGTCAGCCCTTTAACGGGATTGTCTTTATTAACCATCACCGCCAACGCATCGATAGCCACAGGAACTGCGGTAGGCTTATAGCCATACTTGTCCTCGAAGGCCTCCAACTCGTCATCTTTCATTTCCCGGCTCATTGGGCCAAGATTTGATGTGCTTTCAGTTAGCGCAGGCGGCGCTGTAGAAGAGCCGGCAGCCTGAATCTGAATATTTACGTTAGGATAAGAACGATTAAACTCTTCAGCCCACAAGGTCATCAGGTTTGCCAGGGTATCGGAACCCACGCTGGACAAGTTGCCGGATATGCCGCTGGCTTTTTGATACTCGGGAACGCCTGGATCAACTGACTGTACCGCTCCGGCCGTACCACTTAGCAATGCCGCGGAAACAAATCCCATCGCAACAATCAGCGACTTCGTTTTAAAAGATAATTTCATTATCAACTCTCAAATAATTTAGTGATAGACAAACTTTACATAAAGTAGATAACAAGAATATTAATTTTATATGACAAGATTATGACAATGTCATATTTTTCACCACGCCTCATAATACGGGTGACGGAATTGACTGAGCCACTTCCAGCCCCCTCTCCCGCAGGGAGGGTCGAGCAGAAGAGAAACATGTTTTCTGCGGCCTCTCTACCTAATCCGTCACGCAGGGCTGTGGCGAATCCGCTATGCCAATAATGAAAACCTGGACTGCTTGTCCATAAAGAAATTTCAAGACACTTGCCGCTAAAAAGAGAACCGATAACTTTCCAATTTTTTACCTTTATTGATCAAGCATTAAAAAGCTCACTTCCATTGTTTTGTAAAAAAGCAACATATTAATCACACCCATATGGCTTTGTAACATTACTGTAATATAACGGTAATAATTATGTCATGTTTTTGCAATATTCTTGCTCCAGTTTTCTTGATAACAACCGTGAGCAATACATGAAATTCTCCAAACTTACCTTGGCGGTCGCTACTGTTTTGAGCGCCTGCGCATCATCAGGGGCTTTTGCCATTGATCTTTATGTCGACACCCAGACCAAACAAATTTATGCGGAACCCGGTCCAAACCGCGAGCGCATGGGTTCTTTTGAACGCGTTGAAGATGCACCTGTAAAAAAAACCGATACTTCAGCGGAAATATCCGCCATCCGCCAAGATCTGGAATTAAAGGATAATGAAATCAAGGCGCTTGAAGAGCACGTTGCCGCTAATAGAGAGGAAAAAGCCAAGAACGATGAAAAGTGGTTTAACAAAATTAACCTGCGCGGTTACACACAGCTTCGCTATAACCAACCCATATCCGGTGACAGGATAGCATCCGACCCGGAATTGAGATCGGTAGGTGACAGTGGCATTAAAGATAACAGCGGATTTTCTTTTCGTCGTGTTCGCTTAGTCTTTTCCGGCGATATTAACGAGTATTTATCTTTGTACATACAACCTGATTTTGCCTCCAATGTTAGCGACAGCCAACAGAACTTTGCTCAATTACGCGACGCTTATGCGGATATCGCCTTTGACAAAACCCATGAATACCGCATCCGCGCCGGTCAATCCAAAGTGCCGTTTGGCTGGGAAAATTTGCAATCCTCACAAAACCGTTTGGCGCTGGACCGTAACGATGCGCTTAACAGCGCGGTGCCTAGTGAGCGCGATCTTGGTTTATTTGCTTACTGGTCGCCTGAGCATGTCCAAAAACTCTGGAAAAATTTAAGCAAAAAAGGTTTAAAAACCTCGGGTGATTATGGTGTTGTCGGCTTGGGTGTATACAACGGCCAGGGTCTCAACCGTGCTGAGACCAACGACGATTTATATGGCGTTGCCCATACCACCTACCCGATTGAGCTGAATTTCCTGGGCTATCCTTTTACAGGCCAGGTATTGGAAGTGGGTGCCGATGTGCTTTCCGGTCGCTTTAACACAACAACCGCCGACCTAACCATGTTTGATGGCGGCAAAAAAATATTAAAAACAGATCTTGACAGCAGTTTGGGCGGCAAAACCATAAGCGAGGATCGCGTCGGGGTACACGCCGTCCTTTTCCCGCAACCCTTCGGATTACAGGCCGAATGGAATTGGGGTAAAGGCGCAACTTTAAACCCCGACGGCAAAGGCTCTATCGAGCGCCAAAGCCTCAGCGGCGGCTATGTACAAGCGATGTATAAAATTGATCATGTATTCCGTGAAGATGGCGTGCTGATTCCTTACGTCAAATGGCAAACTTATCGCGGAGCCTGGAAAGGCGCCAACAACGCGCCAAGGGTAGAAGTAGATGAAATTGAAGCGGGTGTGGAATACCAGATCATGAAAGCACTGGAACTGACCTTGGCTTATTCAACCATGGACAGAACCAACGTAAGCAACCTGGGCCAAGCGTCTGGTGACCTCGGCAGAGCCCAATTACAATGGAATTACTAATCTCCAAGTTTAATCAGGACTCTTGCGATCAAAAAATAATGTATTAGCTTGCAATGAGAGCAAAAAAGCCCGCCGACTTTTCAGCGGGCTTTTTTATTTAACTCCAAAGCCATCCAAATATTAAAGATTCATACGTCTCTAGCAATCGAGCATAAAAAAGGCAGCCCTAAGCTGCCCTCTTTATCATGCAAGTCAACAACCGGATTAAAGTTTTTCTTTAATACGAGCCGCTTTACCTGTCAAGTCACGCAAGTAATACAATTTGGCGCGACGCACATCACCACGACGCTTGACGGTAATATCGCTGATAAGCGGGCTGTGAGTTTGAAAAACCCGTTCCACACCGGTACCGTGAGAAATCTTTCTGACGGTGAAAGCAGAGTTTAATCCGCGATTACGTTTTGCAATCACGATACCTTCAAAAGCCTGTATTCTTTCGCGCTCGCCTTCTTTTACCTTAACCTGCACAACAACGGTATCACCTGCATTAAACTCAGGAATTTGCTTTAGTTGCTCTGCTTCCAATACATCAATAATATTGCTCATTACCACACCTTAAAATTAAATCGATTCTACTATAAATTCTTTCAGCAGACGTTCCTGCTCTGCGGTTAATTGGTTGCTTTGTAAAAAAGCCTTTAACAAATCAGGTCGTCTTTGCCAGGTTCGTCCCAATGATTGCTTCATTCGCCAGCGATCTATATCGGCATGATTGCCGCCCATTAATACATCCGGCACACAATGCCCGGCCAAGTGTTCAGGCCTGGTAAAATGCGGACAATCCAGCAATCCGTTGCTGTGGGAGTCTTGTCTGGCAGAGCCTTCATCACCCAGTACGCCGGGTAATAAACGGGTTACCGCGTCAATCACTATCAGCGCAGCAAGTTCACCGCCGCTGATAACATAGTCGCCTATTGACCACTCATCATCGCAATCCATTTCAACAAAACGCTCATCAACACCTTCATAGCGTCCTGCAACCAAAATCAATTGTGAAAAACCCAGGGCTTCAGCTAATAAAGCCTGTGTAACCGGCTTACCCTGAGGGCTCAAATAAATCACTTTTGCTGCTTCAGCACCCGCCTGCTTTGCTGCGCAAACCGCATCATGCAGCGGCTGGTATTTCATCACCATGCCCGGGCCGCCGCCATAGGGGCGATCATCGACCGTTTTGTGCCTGTCAGAGGTATAATCCCTCGGATTCCATACACAAAGGCTGGCAATACCCTTATCCAGAGCTCTGCCCGTCACTCCGTAACCGGCAGCCGCAGTCACCATTTCAGGGAATAACGTGACGACATCAAAACGCATGATCGGGATAATCAGGCTATTATTAAAACTCAGGATCCCAATCGACAATCATCTTGCCGGTCTCCAGGTCAATTTTAATGATCGTTTGTCCCTGTAAAAACGGTATAACCCGTTCTCGTTCACCATGAACAATAACCACATCATTTGCACCCGTTTCCAGCAGACTATCGACTACGCCTAAGGAGACTCCTTCAATGGTTTCAACATGCAGACCAATCAGGTCAGACCAGTAATATTCACCTTCAGCGGCTTTCGGCAACTGCTCGGGACTTATAAAAATATCCCAACCCATAAGACCTGCCGCCTGATCCCTGTCATTAATACCGTCCAGTCGGGCAACTATCGCCTTACCCTGCAACATTCCGTCAACAACCTTGATCAGCCTGGAATCGCTATCTTTCTTTAACAACCAGGGTGAAAATCCAAGTATATTTTCCCTGTCATCGGTAAAAGAAAATACCTTAACCCATCCCTTTACGCCAAAAACGCCGGAGACTCTCCCGACTTTTATATAATCTTGCTCTGACAAATCAGTTTATGCAGCGGCTTTTAATGCGTCTTTAATCAACTTTGCTACGCGATCGGATGCCTGCGCACCGTTGGATTTCCAATACTCAACGCGCTCGCTATCCAAGCGTAATCTTTCTTCATTGCCGCGCGCCAGTGGGTTAAAAAACCCGACACGCTCAATATAACGACCATCACGACCGCTTCTGCTATCTGTTACAACAACGTGGTAAAAAGGGCGATTTTTCGCGCCGCCTCTTGAAAGACGAATGGTTACCATCTAATTTCCTCAAAAAAACATTTAGTCATTGTTAATCAAACTATTCTACGCGATTTTCTCTATAAGTGAAGTACAAATTAACAATTTGTATAATTCCTTACTTTTGTTCATCGCAACAAACGCCGGGTAATCAGCCGATCATTACCGTCTCATGCCACGCACGTTATTTTTTATACCGCGCATGATATTAGCCATATTGCCGGACTTTACCTTTTTCATCATTTTCTGCATCATCAGGAATTGCTTTAACATCCGATTGACATCATGCAGTTCCTGACCGCAACCTGCGGCGATCCGCTTTTTCCGATTACCCTTAATCAGGTCGGGATAGCGTCTTTCCTGCTTGGTCATGGAATTAATCACGGCAATCTGACGCGCGAGCATCTTGTCATTAATCTGGTCCTTCATTTCCGATGTCATCTTCACGCCGGGCAATTTATCCAGCATTGAACTGACTCCACCCATACGCTGCATTTCCACTAATTGCTCGCGAAAATCCTCCATATCGAAGCTCTTGCCTTTCTGGATTTTTTTGACCAGTTTTTCGGCTTTTTCCTTATCGACTTTTTGCTCTATCTCTTCAATCAGACCCAGTACATCGCCCATACCGAGGATACGGGAAGCGAGTCGATCAGGATAAAACGGCTCCAACGCGCTGGTTTTTTCGCCGACACCGATAAACTTGATCGGCTTGCCGGTAATATGACGTAGAGACAGCGCCGCACCGCCTCGCGCATCGCCATCAGCCTTGGTCAGAATGACGCCGGTTAAAGGCAAGGCATCGTTAAACGCTTTTGCAGTGACTGCAGCATCCTGCCCGGTCATGCTATCGACGACAAACAAGGTTTCGATAGGATTGATCGCTGCATGCAAGGCTTTAATCTCACCCATCATTTCATCATCGATATGCAAACGACCGGCGGTATCGATAATAATGACATCAAGAAATTTTTTCTTGGCGGCTTCAATCGCATTTCTAGCAATATCAACCGGATTTTGCGTTATATCACTGTCGAAAAAATCCAGGGACAAATCATTCGCCAGCATTTGCAACTGTTTGATAGCGGCAGGACGATATACGTCGGCACTGACCACGCCGACTTTTTTCTTTTGATTTTCCTGTAGCCAGCGACCTAATTTGGCGACCGTAGTGGTTTTACCCGCGCCCTGTAAACCTGCCATTAAAATAACGGCGGGCGGTTGAGCCCTCAGGTTAAGCGACTCGTTCGCCACGCCCATGACCTTAACCAGTTCCGCCTGAACCAGCTTGATCATCGACTGGCCCGGCGAAAGGCTGGATTGTACTTCCTGACCCAACGCACCGGCTTTGACGCTTTCGATAAAGTCTGTAACAACCGGCAAAGCCACGTCGGCTTCAAGTAA
>SXIP01000198.1 GCA_005772825.1 Methylococcaceae bacterium
ATCGGGAAATTCCTTCGCGGCCAGTTCCGAGGCGGAATAAACCGACGCACCCGCTTCTGAAACCATGATCTTGCTAAATTTAAGTTCGCTGTGGCGCTTTTGTACATCGGCCAGCAACTGATCGGTTTCCCTGGAACCGGTGCCGTTGCCGATACTGACCAAATCAACCTTATAAGTTTGAATATGCTTTGCCAGTGTTGCTATCGATTCATCCCATTGCTTGCGGGGCGGGTGCGGGTAAATCGTATCGGTGACCAGCACTTTTCCGGTGGCATCGACGATAGCGACTTTAACGCCTGTGCGGATGCCGGGGTCCAGCCCCATCGTGGCTTTGGCACCGGCCGGCGCGGCCAGCAGCAAATCTTTTAAATTGCCGGCAAATACGCGGATAGCTTCCTGTTCCGCGGCTTCGCGCAAGCGCAGTTTCAAGTCCAGGTCGATGCGGGTGAACAGTTTGATTTTCCACGCGAAACGAGCGGTTTCAGCCAGCCAGGCGTCGGCGGGTAAGGAAACATTAGTGACGTTAAGACGACGCGCGACCAAGCCGGCGCAACGCTCATGCTCTTCCTTGTCTTCGGCGGCGGGTTTAAGATTCAATGCCAATAAATCTTCATTACGCCCACGTAACAATGCTAAAGCCCGGTGTGACGGAATCTTATTGATCGCCTCCTGATAATCGAAATAATCCTTGAATTTTTCGGCGGCCTGTTCTTTGCCGGCGACAACGCTGGCGTGAACAATGCCTTGTTGCCAGACCCGCTCGCGCAGCTCGGCCAGGATTTCCGCATCCTCGGAAATACGCTCCATAATAATTTGTCGCGCGCCTTCCAGTGCCGCAGCACTATCGGCGACGCCTTTTTCGGCATCGATGAAACCTGCGGCATGATGCTCGGGGATCAAGTTCCGGTCATTTAACAGCGCATCGGCCAGCGGTTCCAGCCCGGCTTCACGGGCAATCTGGGCTTTGGTGCGCCGCTTGGGTTTGTAAGGCAAATACAAATCTTCCAGCAGTGTTTTGGTGTCGGCAGCGTTAATGGCTTTCTCCAATTCCGGCGTCAGTTTGCCTTGAGAGTCGATACTTTCCAGAATGGACTTGCGCCGGTCATTGAGTTCACGTAAATACCCCAGGCGTTCTTCCAAAAACCGTAACTGCGTATCGTCCAAACCCGCCGTGGCTTCTTTTCGGTAACGGGCAATAAACGGCACGGTAGCCCCTTCATCCAGCAGCGCGACAGCGGCGCTGATTTGTTTGCTGCTAACAGATAATTCTTCGGCAATACGTTGGATTATGTCCATTTGTTAAGTTCTTGTGCGGGATAAAATGAGAACATTGTAGCAGTTTGCATAGCGATTCTTCACAATTCCTGTGTTGATTTGGGCAAAAAGCAACGCGGCTTATGCTTTCTACATAATTACATTGAGGATTCAAGGATAGAGCCCGAGGAATTTGATTGTTTAGAAATGCTGTTTGATATTTCAGGTTTGTTGCTACTGTATGTTGGCTCCTTGAGTTCTGATACATGCCCGCAGCATGAATTAATGTCGTGCTATCGTAAAAGTGCTCTGCGCCATGCTACGATGACTACATCGGTTTTTTGTGGGGACTTGTTTCTGGTCCTTAATCCCATTTATTACCCTTTCTGTTTTTTAATAACCGGACTTTAGCTTCATAAGGAACATTGCGTATATGCTGCAACACAGTATTGATATAAAACCGAGTAACCGGACTGATAAGTGTCGTATCCTCATTGTTGGGCCTGCCTGGGTCGGTGACATGGTGATGGCGCAAAGTCTGTTTATTTCCTTGAAACAACGCTATCCCGGTAGTTGCATAGATGTATTGGCGCCGGAATGGACATTCCCGTTGTTGCGCCGGATGCCTGAAGTGAATGAGCCTTTGCTGATGCCTGTGGGTCACGGGCGATTCGGTTTTATGGTGCGTTGCCGTATCGGGCTGGCCCTGCGCAACCGGCATTATGATTGGTCTATCGTTATTCCCAGTACCTGGAAATCGGCGTTGCCGCCGTTTCTTGCCGGATGTACGCGCCGCACCGGTTATATTGGCGAACAGCGTTTCGGATTGTTGAACGATATGCGACCTTTGGATAAAAGCGTGTTGTCGCGCGTGGTAGAGCGCTATGTCGCTTTGGGACGCGAGGCCGACGCCTTAGTGCCGCCGCCCTTTCCGCAGCCGTCATTGTCTGTCAATCCGCTTGCTGCCGAGCAAGCTCGTGCCAAGCTCGCTCTTCCTGAACAGGCTCCGTTGGCGCTATGTCCTGGCGCGGAAGGCGGTCCTGCCAAACGCTGGCCGGTTGCGCATTTTGCTGTAGTTGCAAAGTGGTGGTTAGAGCGGGGCGGTGTAGTCTGGTTGTTCGGTTCCTCTAAGGATTTTGTTAGCGCCGATGCTATCAATGCGGCGACGGATTATCGGTGTCACAATTTGTGCGGTAAAACAACTCTGGACGATGCGGTGGATTTGTTATCGCTGGCCGCAGCGGTAGTCAGTAACGATTCAGGGTTGATGCATGTGTCTGCTGCACTCAACAAACCTCAAGTCGCATTGTACGGTTCCAGTAATCCGGGTTGCACTCCGCCGTTAAACGCCTCTGCGCGGATTGTCAGGCTTGATCTGGCCTGCTCTCCTTGTGAGAAAAGCGAATGTCCATTGGGGGGTACTGAATGCCTGAATGACCTGGAACCGCAAAAAGTCATCAATGCGCTTGAGCAATTGCTGGCGCTACCTAAAGTAGAAGAAATTAGTACGGTTTGAATGGAGTATTCCGGTTTTGGACTTGAAAAAAAATCATGTGCCCCCAAATATTCAGTATTAACACAAATATATACATATATTAGGAATATAAAATGATTGTTGAAGCAAAAAAAGAAACACTGGGGTTTGAAACTGAAGTTAAACACCTGCTGCATTTGATGATTCATTCCTTGTACAGTAACAAGGAAATCTTTTTACGCGAGTTAATTTCCAACGCTTCGGACGCGGCGGATAAGCTGCGTTTTGAAGCCTTGTCGAATGACGGATTGTATGAAGGCGACAGCGAGTTGAAGATTCGTCTCGAATTCGACAAGGAAAAACGCACCATCACCATCATCGACAACGGCATCGGCATGACCCGCGCTGAGGTGCAGGAGCATATCGGAACGATTGCAAAATCCGGCACCAAGCAGTTTTTTGAAGCCTTAACCGGCGAGCAGGCCAAAGACAGCGAGTTAATCGGCCAGTTCGGCGTCGGTTTTTATTCGTCGTTCATCATCGCCGACAAGGTCACGCTCACCACGCGCCGCGCCGGACTGCCGGCGGCTGCGGGCGTGC
>SXIP01000017.1 GCA_005772825.1 Methylococcaceae bacterium
CTTCCCATTCCGGCTCCAAAGGCGTAACGTTGACAATAATGCCGCATCTTGCGTAGGTTGATTTCCCGAGGCAAATCGTCAATACATCACGCGGTATACGAAAGAATTCAACAGTGCGCGCCAAGGCAAATGAGTTGGGCGGAATAATGCAAACATCGGACTTTACATCGACAAAACTATTGGAATCAAAATTTTTCGGATCGACGATAGCGGAGTTTATGTTGGTAAAAATCTTGAATTCGTCCGAACAACGCACATCATAGCCATAGCTGGACGTACCGTAAGATATCACTTTGCCGTGCGCCGATTCCCTGACCTGACCGCTTTCAAACGGTTCTATCATGCCTTGTTCCGCCATGCGGCGTATCCATTTGTCTGACTTAATACTCATTGAATGTTTTAACTATCCGGTTGATTTAATGCCTAATTATAATATAGCGCAGGTGCTTTTGCGGACATGTTTCTCAAGTATTTTGCACCACAATATTCGGAAAGCGGGTGCTGAAATCTTTCGATTTTAACGCCAGTTTTGCCGCCGTCTTACGGGCGATTTCCCGGTAAATCTGCGCCGCGCGTCCATCCGGGTCGGCGACTACGGTCGGCCTGCCGGAATCGGCATTGATACGGATATTAATATCCAGCGGCAATGCGCCGAGAAAATCAACCTTGTTGACTTCCGCCATTGCAACGCCGCCGCCGGTGCCGAAAATGGCTTCTTCGTGGCCGCATTGTGAGCAAATATGCAGGCTCATGTTTTCAACAATACCAAGGACCGGTACGTTGACTTTGGCAAACATTGCCAGACCGCGCTGGGCGTCAATCAGGGCAATGTCCTGCGGCGTTGTAACAATAATCGCGCCGCTGACCGGGATCTGCTGCGATAAGGTCAGTTGAATATCGCCGGTGCCCGGCGGTAAATCGATAATCAGGTAATCGACATCGCTCCAGTTGGTGTCCCTGAGCAATTGCTGCAAGGCGTTGGTCGCCATCGGGCCGCGCCAGATCATCGCCTGGTCGGCTTCAACCAAGTAACCAATCGACATGGTTTGTATGTCGTAAGCGACTTTTGGCATCATGGTCTTTTTGTCTTCACTGGCTGGATAACCGGACAATCCGAGCATGGTCGGAATGCTGGGGCCGTAAATATCCGCATCCAGTATGCCGACCGTCGCGCCCTCCGCCGCCAGGGCCAGGGCCAAGTTAACGGCTGTCGTTGACTTGCCGACGCCGCCTTTGCCGGACGCCACGGCAATAATATTTTTCACATTGGGCTGGGGTTTTAATGCCTGTTGCACGGCATGCGATATAATTTTTACCGTGACGTCAACAAAAATACTGCCTATGCCTTCTAATGATTGCAAGTGTTGTTTAACTGCATTCGCCAGATCATCCATAATCGTTTTTGCCGGATAACCCAGTTCCAGCTTGATGCTGACATTGGCACCGTCAATGCTAATGGCTTTAACCGATTTTGCCGAAACCAGATCGAGGCCGTGGTTGGGGTCGATAAAGGTTTTTAACAGGGCTTCTACGTCTGCTTTTTCGATGCTTGTCATGATTGTTCCAATTGAGGTGAAAGTAAAAACCTAATGTTTCGCTCAGGATATAAGGCATAAGCCTATTTTTCAATAGAATTCATGTTGGCAGCAGGTAAAAACTCCGGCAACATGGCGTTTACAATCGATTAACGCCGCTTATTCAGCAAGTTTTCAACCTGAAATAACCGAATCACGATTCACTGATGTAAACTCCGGACTATCAAAATAGACTCATAGGAAAACTGATGACCGCTTTATTAATGGCCGCAGCAATTGCAGGCATTTTGCTGCTGATTGTGCTGGTGATGCTCGTTTTTATATTGCAGCGAGTGGGCAGCCTTGCCGCCGACAATCCGGTGCAGATGCAAGGCGAACTGGTCCGCTTTTTGCAATTGCATGAAGAAGCTCTGAAACAAGGCTTTGCAGAATCGCGCAAGGAATTGCGCGACATGAGTTTCGAGAATCGTAAAGAGACACATGAGATATTCAGGAATTTCCAGGATACCTTGCTAAACAGGATCGCCGAAAACAGCAACAGCCAAGACCGGCAACTCGAACTGTTCAAAACGGCGTTGCATGATTTATCGGAAAAGCTGGTTAACAACGGCAACGATTTCAGGCAAACGGTTATTGCGTCATTCCAGACAGCCAACGAAGCCTTGAACAAAAAACAGGATGAGTTCAGGGAGAAAACCCTGAGCAAACTGGATGGTTTTGAAGAAAGCATCCGCACCGACGCCAGGGAAAACCGCAAAGAATTGAATGATGGGCTAAAATCATTTGAAACCCGTTTTTCGGAAAACGTCAAAGAGTTTAACAGCCAGTTAAGCCTGAAATTCGCCGAGCTGAATAAACAGCAAGCCGACGCGACTGCGCAGGCCAAAGCGGGCGTGATGGAAATCAGGGATACCATTGACCGGCAACTGAAAGCCATCCGGGAAGACAATACCCAGCAATTGACCGAAATGCGCAAGACCGTCGACGAGAAATTGCAAAGCACACTGGAAAAACGCCTGGGCGAATCATTCAAGCAAGTCAGCGATAGGCTGGAGCAGGTGCATAAAGGCCTCGGCGAAATGCAGACCTTAGCGATCGGCGTCGGTGATCTGAAAAAAGTGCTGGCCAACGTCAAAACCCGCGGCATCCTGGGCGAATACCAGTTGGGCAATATCCTGGAACAGATCCTGTCGCCGGAGCAATACTCGATCAATGTCGCCACCAAGCAAGGCTCGCAAGCGAATGTCGAGTTTGCCGTTAAACTGCCCGGCAAGTCCGATGAAAAAACGGTCTGGCTGCCGATGGATTCGAAGTTTCCTTTGGAAAGTTACCAGATACTGTTGCAGGCTTATGACGAGGCGGAGCCGACAAAAATCGACCAGGCGCAGAAGCTACTGCTGAAAGCCGTCGAAGGCTTTGCCAAAGACATCAGCACTAAATACATCGATCCGCCACACACCACCGATTTTGCGATTATGTTCCTGCCCATCGAAAGCCTGTTTGCCGAGGTGTTAAGACACCCGCAGATGTTTGAATTACTGCAACGCAAATACCGCATCACCATTACCGGTCCGACGACTTTGTCGGCCTTGTTAAACAGCCTGCACATGGGTTTCAGGACGCTGGCCGTGCAAAAACGCAGCAGCGAAGTCTGGAAAGTGCTGGCCGAGGTTAAAACCGAATTCGCCACTTATTCGGAGCAACTGGCGCTGGTGCATAAACAATTGACGACGGCATCCGGTTCACTGGAGAAGTTGAAGGATACCCGCACTAAGGCGATGGAAAGAAAATTGCGCGATGTGGCGGTACTGGACATTGGCGATGATAATGAAAACATGTCGTTATTAGACGGTTAGCCCGGAAGGAGCTGTCGCTTACCCTGTCTGGCTACCTTTGTAAAAGGCTGAACTACAGTTCGTCAATGCACTGTTTTACAGTAGATTCATTTAGCGACGTTATCCGTTCACCGCTAAATGGCCGGATTTTACTTGCCGATCAACCAGACAGACTTGCCGGACTTGTTATTGCTAATGACGATATGTAGAAAGGGGGGTATTGGGATTCAGCTTATTGCGGATCGCATAAGCAATTAAGCGTAGGCCATCAAATGATTGATGACAAAGGCGCAATCTTGGCAATGGATCGCCTATCAACAACCGAATGAAATCAATCATGTTGCCACAATGTTAAATAAAATAGATTTGAATCGGTGATTGGCCGCTGGAAAGGCAGTTTATCTTTACAAGGTTATTAACTTACACATAGAATGGTAATTAAGTTTAATTTTGACTGGAGATGATGATATGGATCAAATGAGTGAAGAAGACCGTAACCGCATTCTCGAAAGTTCGCCCGTCGGGACTTTTGCACTGATGTCGGCTGTGATTGGTGGCATGGTTATCGCTTGGTTATTCCTGTATTACGGCGTATTTTTGCCGAGAGGCTAGGATAAGATTATGCAAATAGAGCCAATAAAACAAAAGTGCAGCCTTCTGATGCGGGAGGTGTGTACGCAACTTCAGGCAATTCATGTCGATCAACTGGAACGCAAATGGATAACCATTTCCTTGCTGGTTATCGGTCTGTTTGTCGGTATTATCACCCTGGATGCCTTGTTCCACGGCATTAACCCACCGAGCAAGGTGGAAACGATTGAATCAGCCAGCCTGCATTTAAGTCAGGAATTTGCCGAGGATAACCTGGGCGTGCAAGTCGATGCAAACGGCAAAGTCGTCGTCAGAATGGTAGCGGGGCGTTATTCATTTTTTCCGAAACACATTGATGTGCCTGCCGAAACACCGCTGACTTTTCGCTGGGTCAGCATGGACGTACTGCACGGCGTCCATATTCCAATGACCAATATGAGCACGATGATTGTTCCGGGTTACGTTGCTGAAATTACTACCGTCTTCCCGAAACCGGGCGAATATCCTTTGTTGTGTAATGAATATTGCGGCCTGGGCCATAACCACATGTGGAGCAATGTCTCCGTCATCGCCAAAGAAAACTGGAAGGCACCGGTAAAATCATCCGCCAAAGGAGTATCAACTAATGAATGATGCAGCGACAAGAAAACTGGCTTTAAGTCATATCTGGGTAGCCTTTATTGCCTTTATCCTGGCTTGCTTCATGGGTGAATACCAGGTTCTGGAACGTAGCGGTTTTATTTCCGCGCTGGATTCTCCCAGTGTCTATTTCGCCTCAGTCAGTACTCACGGCGTACTGATGGCGTTTGTGCTGACGACCTTTTTTATTATGGGCTTTGGTTACACCATCGCCACTACCAGCCTGAAACAACCGATATGGAATATAAAGCTGGCCTGGGCCGGTTTCGGGATTTCCTTATTCGGGACTGTACTGGCGGCACTTCCCTTGCTTGGCGGAAAGGCGTCGGTACTGTACACGTTTTATCTGCCGATGATGGCTCATGCGGCTTTTTATATCGGCGCTACCTTATTGATAGTCGGTTCCTGGTTTTGGTGCGTCATCATGCTGGTGATGTTCAGCCAGTGGAAGAAAGCCAATCCCGGCATACCGGTGCCTTTAGCGATGTTTGCAACGACAGCCAATGCCTTGTTGTGGTTGTGGACCAGCGCCGGTGTTGCCCTGGAAGTGCTTTTTCAGGCGATTCCTCTGGCCTTGGGCTGGATCGATACGATTGATGCCGGACTGGCGAGAACCTTGTTCGCCTGGACCTTGCATCCTATCGTTTACTTCTGGCTGATTCCCGCCTACACGGCTTTTTATGTGTTTGTACCGAAACAGGCAGGCGGCTTCCTGTTCAGTGATGAGATAGCCAGAGCGGCGTTAATCGTATTGGTTGTGTTTGCCTTGCCGATCGGTTTTCATCATTTATATATGGACCCGGAACAGGCCAAAGGCTGGAAATTATTGCACGGTATCGGTACCTTTGTGGTGGCGATACCGACTTTGGTAACCGGTTTTACCGTAATTGCATCGCTGGAAATCGCAGGTCGTCTTCGCGGCGGTAAAGGGCTGTTCGGCTGGATACTGAGCTTGCCGTGGACCAATACGATGGTGCTGTCGGTCATTTTAGCGTTACTGATGCTGATTTTTGGCGGCTTCGGCGGCATTGTCAATGCCAGTTATGCGATGAATGCGATGATACATAACACTGCCTGGGTACCCGGCCATTTTCATCTTATCTTTGGCGGCACCACCATCATTATGTATTTTGCCATTGCCTATTATTTATGGCCTATGCTGGCAGGAAAGCCGCTGTTTTCCAATTCGCTGGCGCTTCTCCAACTCTGGACATGGTTTATCGGCATGAGTATTTTGACTACGCCCTGGCATGTACTGGGCCTGTTAGGCCAGCCTCGCCGTATTTCCAGTGTGGTTTACAATAATCTGCTGACACTGGCCTGGAAACCTTACGAATTCATGATGATATTCGGCGGTTTGATACTGCTGGGTTCGGCTTGCCTGTTTATCTATAACCTTGCCAAGACCCAGTTGAGTCCTGCTTCGGAGGGATTTGACCAGCAAGTTGAATATGCCGAGCCGATCCATCCGGTTACATCCCTGCCTGAATACCTGAATGGCTTTACACTCTGGAATAAAGTGATTGCTGTTTTAATGGTCATTAGCTTCGGCTTTCCAATCCTGCAATTCTTTTTTATGGATACTTTTGGTACCAGCGCATGGGGATATTAATCATGAAACGAATGCTGTTAATGCTGGCTCTTATCACGCCTGCGCTTGTTAATGCCGGTCCTGCCTCGAAAATAGCCTGGACACCCGAAACCCTGGCGCTGGTTAAAAACGGCAATGCCGAGAAGGGCAAGGTGCTGGCCGAATCCTGCAAGGGTTGTCACGGCGATATGGGACAGGGCGTTAAGGAAGAAATACGCGATGATGAAACGCTGCCGGCGGTTCCGGCACTGGCAGGTCAGGGCGCGAATTATACTTACAAACAATTGCGGGATTATTTTAACGGCGACCGGGTTAATGACTCGATGGCATCGGTCGCTAAAGGCCTGAGCGAACAGGATGCCGCTGATTTGGCGGCATGGTTCGGTTCGTTACCGGCGCCGGAAAGCAAATCGAAAGGCTCGAATTCTGCCGTGGCGGAAAGGTTGGTCAAGCGTGGCGATGATAAACGCATTTTGCCGCCGTGTTTTGTCTGTCACGGCGCCAACGGTCAAGGCGAAAAAATGGACATCCCGGCGCTGGCGGGCCAACAGGCCGACTATTTTGCAAAAACCTTGATCGCTTACAAAAACGGGCAACGGCATAACGATATATACAGCCGCATGCGCCTTATCGCCCAACAGTTGACGGATGAGGAAATCAAGGAACTGGCGCAGTATTACCAGCAACTTAAATAAGGAAACTCGCAATGGATTGCTTTGCATTACATATAATTTCCGCGCTTTGGTAACATTACCATTCAGTGAAGAATTATATATTTGCTGGCTCCCAAGCTCCTGCTTGGGAGCTTCCCGAAGGGTTATTCCCAATCGGCGCTTGGGAATGACCGTCAATCAAGAAACCGGCAACTCAAATAAGTTGGGCTATAGATTTGGCTGACAGCATCTTTCTCCGTGCCAAAAGTTTCTGAATATATCCGCATCGTTTACAATGCAAGCCTGTATCCCTGGAAAACGGATAGGCTAATCTATCTTCGACGTTTATCAGTTTATCCTGTGGCTGTAAGTTGAACTGACTGTAAAGTAAGCTGATGAAAAAATTAAAATGCGCTGTTATCGGTACCGGCTATCTGGGTAAATTTCACGCTGAAAAATATGCCTCGCTACCGGATTGTGAGTTGGTGGCTGTGGTTGATATTAATGCCGAAGCCGCTAGGACAATAGCCGACAAATATGGTGCGCAGGCGCTGACCGACTATCAATCGTTGTTAGGTAAGGTCGATGCCGTCAGTATTGTGGTGCCGACTACCTTGCATCATGTAGTTTCCAGGGATTTTCTCAATGCCGGCGCGCATGTGCTGGTTGAAAAACCGATTACCGTCACCGTTGCGGAAGCGGATGAGCTGATTGCCATTGCCAAAGAAAAAAACCTGATTTTACAAGTCGGGCACCTGGAACGTTTTAATCCGGCGGTAGTGGGTCTGGACAAGGAGGAAAAGCCTTTGTTTATCGAATCGCACCGCTTGTCGCCTTTTAATCCGCGCGCCAATGATGTCAGCGTCGTGCTGGATTTAATGATTCATGATATTGATATTATCCTGGCGCTGGTCGATTCGGAAGTTGAGCGTATTGATGCCAGCGGCACCGCTGTGTTAACACAGGGCACCGATATTGCCAATGCCCGCTTGTTATTCAAGAACGGCTGCGTCGCTAATGTGACGGCAAGCCGTATCAGCATGAAGCTGGAGCGTAAAATGCGCCTATTCAGGCCGAGTTCTTACGTTTCCGTGGATTTCCAGAATCGTGTGTTGACCAAGCACCGCACCGGTAAAAAGGAAATGTTTCCCGGTATTCCTGAAATTGAAACCGAAGAATCCGTTTTTGAAAGCGGCGACGCCTTGCTGGAAGAAATCAGGCATTTTGTTAATTGCATTCAAACCGGCGTCAATCCGTTGGTTTCCGGTGAGGCGGGAAGAAGGGCATTAGCAACTGCGATACAGATTACCGAGTTGTTGGGCGTAGGCTCCGGTAAAGTATAATGTCGGCGGCAAAATGTATTGACAATTACAATACGAAACATTATTTTGACCCGTATGGATACTCGCTTTGAAAAAAATGGGGTTACCTTTGTTTGGAATGTTCGTAAAGCGACGATTAATTGCCATAAACATGACGGTATAACTTTTGAAAATGCTACGGAAGCATTCTTTGATCCCTTTTTTAAACTCGTTGATGCAGGCGGCGATGATGAAGCACGAGATGCGGTGATCGGCTATGATGAAACCGGTCGTTTACTGTTTGTTGTGCATATCGAGATTGACGGTGAGTTTATCCGGCTGATTTCGGCTCGCAAGGCCACTGTTACGGAGCGTATACTTTATGATTGCTAATCCGCTTAAAACCCGACTAACCAAAGACCGCCCAATGACTTCAATTACTTTGCGCATCCCTGTTGATGTGGTGGAGTCTATGAAGGCGATTGCGCCCTGCAAAGGCTTTTCCGGTTATCAGGCATTATTAAAATCTTATCTGAGCGAAGGTTTACGCCGCGATGAAGCCTTGTTGGCATTTAGTAAAGAAGCCCGGCTAATTTCGGCACTAAAAAAACTTGGCGTACCTGACAGCGTGATCGAAGAGGCGAAGCGCGAGGCGGTTTAAGGGTAATATTCATCCCCGATTTATTAAAGAGCGGGAACACACACAATAAAAGGCAACAACATGATACCCATGGTAAACCTGAAGGCTCAATACGCCGAAATCAAAGATGAAGTCGAGCGTGGCCTGGCTGAAACAATAGCAAACTGTTCATTCATTTTAGGGCCTAACGTACAGGCTTTTGAAAAAGAAACCGCCGAATACTTGGGCGTTAAACATGCCATCGGCGTGGCTTCAGGGACTGATGCGCTGCATTTGGCATTGATTGCCGAAGGTATCGGCGCCGGCGATGAAGTGATCACGACGGCTTTCACCTTTATTGCCACGGCGGAAGCCATTAAATATGTCGGCGCTATACCGGTTTTTGTCGATATAGATCCCAGGACGTTTAATATCTCACCCGCTGCGATAGAAAAGGCCGTTACAGCAAAAACCAAAGCGGTAATGCCGGTGCATTTATTCGGTCAACCAGCCGATATGCAGGAAATTGAGCGGATTTGTAAAAAGCATAATCTGAAACTGATTGAAGATTGCTGCCAGTCGTTTGGCGCTGCCATTGACGGCAAACAAAGCGGTTCGATAGGTCATGCCGCCGGATTCAGTTTTTTTCCCAGTAAAAACTTGGGGGCGTTTGGCGATGGTGGATTAGTGGTTACCAATTCGGATGAAAGCGCGGCAAAAATCAAGCAACTGCGCAATCACGGCTCGGATGTGCGTTATTATCACGATGTTGTCGGTTATAACAGCCGCCTGGATGAAATGCAGGCGGTCATATTACGGGCCAAATTAAAGCGTATCGATCAATACAATGAGGCGCGTCGCCGGAAGGCGCATCTTTATTCGGAGCTGATGGCCGATCTGCCGCTCACAACGCCGTTTGAAGATGGCTTGGGCTTTCATGTTTATCATCAGTACACGTTATTATGCGACAAGCGCGATGCGGTGTTAAAAGCCTTGCAGGACAAGCAAATCGGCTGCGCCATTTATTATCCGGTGCCGTTGCATCAGCAAAACGTCTTTAAACAGGATTATGCCGGTTTGAGTTTGCCGGTGACCGAATCCGTTGCCGCCAATTGTTTTTCATTACCGATTTGCCCGTTTCTTGAAGATGATTCTATCAGGGAAATTGTCGGTGTCATTCGAGGCGTCTTAAGGCCATGAAACTTAGCTGCGGGGTTCAAAAGCTGTTGTTGAACCCCGCAGTTGTCGAAAATCTTAGTCTGCGTTCGCCAGCTTGCTGTGATGAACCGAATAAGAAAAATACACAATCAGGCCGATGACCAGCCAAACCACAAAACGCAGCCAGGTAAGGCCAGGCAGGAATGCCATCAGCGCACCGCAGGACAGCATCCCAAGTATCGGAAGCAAGGGGCTGAACGGGGTACGGAAAGGGCGTTTCATGTCCGGTTTGGTGATACGCAGCACAATGGCGCCGAAACAAACCAGTACAAATGCCGCCAACGTGCCGATATTGACCAGTTCGGCCAAATCACCCAACGGAATAAAGCCGGCGATCAATGCGATGATGATGCCGCACAGCACAATGACGCGAACAGGCGTCTGGGTTTTGGGATTTACTTCGCTAAAGAAAGACGACAGCAAGCCGTCGCGCGACATGGCGAAGATGATGCGCGTCAGTCCGTAATACAATACCAGCATGACGGTCGTAAGGCCGGCGATAACACCCGTTGAAATCAGCGCCGAGGCCCAGTTATATCCAAGCAGGCTCAGGGCATGGGCGACCGGTGACGAGACGTTAAGATCGCTATAATGCACGACGCCGGTGAGTAGGCCGGAGACTATAATGTAAATCAGTGTGCAAAAAACCAGCGAGGTGACGATGCCGAAAGGCAGATCATGCTGCGGATTTTTGGCTTCTTCGGCGGCAGTCGATACCGCATCAAAACCGACATAAGCAAAAAACACCAACGATGCACCGGCCAGGACTCCGGTCGTTTTTCCGTCCGGCAATGTCTGGAACCAGCCGAAGGGCATGAACGGGTGCCAGTTTTCCGGGTGTACATTAAACGCGGCAACCGCAATAAAAACAGTGATGGTGATCAATTTGACGCAGACCATGGCGTTGTTGGCCTTGGCGCTCTGTTTTACGCCCATGATCAGCAGCATCATCAATATCAGGATAATGACGGCAGCGGGGAGGTTGACCAACCCGCCTAATTTGGGGGCTTTGGTCAGCAGTTCCGGTAATGGCAGGCCGATGGCCGTCAGTGCGTTATTAAAATAGCCTGACCAACCGTTAGCAACGGCTGCTACCGAAATGCCGTATTCCAGCAGTAAATCCCAGCCGATAATAAAAGCGATTAACTCACCGAAAGCCGCATAGCTGTATCCATAAGCGCTGCCGCAACCGCCTATTGATGCAGACAATTCCGCATACGACAGTGCTGCGAAGGCGCAGGCAAGTCCTGCAAGTATAAAGGATAACACCACGGCAGGCCCTGATTGGGTTGCTGCGGCGATACCGGTCAGCACAAATATGCCTGTGCCTATAATGGCGCCGACACCGAGAAAGGCGAGATCCCATGCCGAGAGGCAACGATTAAGCCCGTGATCGGTGTTGTCGTCCGGTGTAACTTGTTTGGTGCGAAAAATTTGCAATGACATTATGGATTATCCTTGTTTGTTCAGTTAAATATCAGATTTGCTGTGCGACTATGCCGACCGGATTATAACGCACCCGTGAGTGATAAGAATAATATCCAAACAGTGCAAAGAAAACTAAAGGTATCCTGACCACAAATGATTTTACAGCTGTTTGCGCAGTTTTGATGCCGGTGTTTCAGGTGGCTAAGGTCTATCGGCAATGGTTTAATGACAAGACGCATGATAAAATGGACGCCTTTAAAATCATCTGATAGTTATAATCGCTTCTACGACTATCAAACTGTTAATCCCGGTTTCCCTCTTTAAAATACCCTCGAGATTGTATCGTAATGAATATCCGTACCCTCTTTGCCTGTTCGCTTTTATCGTTTGCTGTCTACGGCAATGCTTATGCGACTACCTACTCATTGCCGCCAACTGCGGGCGATACGGTAGTGACCAAATTCCCTGATAATGTGGCCTTAACTCGCGCGGATCAGAATGAAACCTTGCTGGATGTGGCCCGCCGGTTTTTGCTTGGACAAATGGAGATAGTCAGGCTGAATCAAAAGCTTGATCGCTGGCTGGTTAAAAAAGGCGAGATTGTGCGTTTGCCCAACAGACGTATCTTACCCGATACGCCGCATAAGGGTATTACGCTGAATATCTCTGAATATCGTATGTACTATTACCCTGCCGATAAGCCCGGTACTGTCATGTCTTTTGCACACGGTGTAGGCAGACAGGATTGGAAAACGCCTTTAGGGGAAACCAGCGTTGCGAAAAAAGTCAAAAATCCCTCATGGCACCCGCCGGAGTCGATCAGACGCGAACATGCCGCGATGGGTGATCCTTTACCTGAAGTTGTCCCGCCCGGCCCGCACAACCCGCTCGGTGCGCACGCTCTTTATTTGAATCTTCCGGGCGAATACCGGATACACGGCACCGATATTGACAAGATTTATGGTATCGGTATGCAGATTACTCACGGATGCGTGCGCATGTACCCTGAAGATATTGAAACGTTATACAACTCGGTTCCGGTTGGAACACCTGTTTATATCGTCAAGCAACCCATCAAGGTCGGTTGGTTGGAGAATACGCTTTACATTGAAGCGCATCCTGATCTGGAAGGCGAGGAAATGAGCCAGGATGAGCGTTACTCAGTAGCGCTGAACCTTATCCAGAAAGCCAATAACCAGGAAATGCCCGAGTTTGATCAAAAAGCCTTAAATGATGCGCTTAAAAATCTGGACGGTGATCCGGTTGCGCTTTATGAAAGACTACCGCCGTTGGAAGAAATCCCATCCAATGAACCGGAATCCGAGCCCTTGCCTGTGGTGCAAGAGCAGCAGGAACTGCGGCAAGCGCCCCCCCGCGGCTATCGTCGCGGCGCTTCGCAAAGCTCTATGAACGAATCATCGCCGGTCAAGCGGCAAGGCTCTCCCGGTGGTTATTATCGCGGTTCTTGATAAGAACCTTGAAACCGTAGGGTATATCTTGTGGATCTTGATGTGCCCACGCAAAGCCGAACATCAAGCGCCTTAAACATCTCAGCCCTTCATTTGCAGTGTTAACCCGGCACTGCAAAAAAACACCTGTTCGCAATGGCTGCCCATAATCTGGGCGGCTTTGCCGGACAAATCTACAAACCGCCGGGCTAATGGGTTGTCGGGAATCACGCCTAAACCGACTTCGTTATGCACCAGTACTAACTCACATGGTAACTGCATCACGGCTTCCAGTTCCTGCAAAATAGCAGTTTCCGGAACCAGATGATAGAGCAGGTTATTCAGCCACATCGATACGCACTCAATCAATACCGGGCCACGGCATTGTTGCAGGGTATCAAACAGTTTTACCGGCTCTTCAATCGTGATAAACAACTCACTACGGCGTTGCCGGTGAATGTCGATGCGGGCTTGCATTTCTTCATCAATAAACTCCGTCGTAGCCAGGTAATAAGGCTTTTCTGAACCGGTCAGCTCCAGCATGTAGGCTTCCGCTAAACGGGATTTGCCGCTTTTTATACCGCCGATAAATAGTGTTTTCATGTGGGTAATGTTTTTCTGTTTAACATCCAATAAGCATCAATCTTGTTGTACAGCCTGCAAAATAGCCGCCATATCGAGATTTTCCGCAACCATGTCGGCAAAACCCTGTATTTCCGCTTCACGATACCGCCTGTATTGATAGCCCTGATAGTCGGGGTTTATGGCTTTAAAATAAGCGTAGCGAAACCCGTCATCATCAAATAGTCCGTGTACATGCGTGCCGGAACAACGCTCGCCCTGATAATACAAGGGGTATTTTTCCATACGCCCGCAATGGATTTCATAGCCTTTTATCGTCGGGTGGGAAAACAGCGAATAAGTACCTTGTTGCAAAATTTTCGGGCTTTGATAAAGCACTTCATCATCGATAAATCCGAAGCCGGTTTCACTGTCTGCAATGTCATGCTCCAGTGCGTCCGGGTCGTGCAGTTGTCGGCAGAGCATTTGATAACCGCCGCAGAGCCCGAATACCGGCTTGTCGAATTGCTGAATGGCTTTGAACAGACCTTGTGTTTTCAGCCATTGCAAATCGCGGATCACCGTTTTGCTGCCCGGTAACAGCAGCATATCAAAGTGTTCCAGCGGACGGTAAGCATGGATCAGTTCAACATGAATTTCGCTGTCCGCCATCAGTACATCCAGGTCGTTATAATTGCTTAAGCCGGGATAGGCGATGACGGCAATGCGGATTTTGACGGCGCTCAAGCGTTGTTGGTAATTCTGTAACGACTGCGAGTCCTCCATGTCGATATTCAACGGATGAAACGGCAACACGCCCAGCACCGGCACGCCGAAGCGCTCACTGATAATCTTTTCGCCTTCGTCAAAAAAGCGCCGGTCACCGCGAAATTTGTTGATGATAACGCCGACCAGATTACCGCGCATGACAGGGTCCATTAATTCCAGCGTACCGTAAATCGATGCAAACACTCCGCCGCGTTCAATGTCTGCGACCAGGATGTTTTGGGTATTGAAGGTTTTGGCGATAAAGGTATTGGAAAGGTCCTTGTCCAGCAGATTGAGCTCGACCGGCGATCCTGCGCCTTCTGCAATGACCAGCTCATAGTTTTGTTTTAATGCTGAAAATGCCTGATGCACCTGCTGTTGCAGGTTGCCGATGGCGTCATAATAACCGGCGACCGACTGGTTTTGATAAACCAGGCCGTTGACAATCACCTGTACGGCACCGCTGCCGTGCGATTTAAGTAACACCGGGTTAAACAAATGGCTTGGTTCAACCCGCGCCGCTTCGGCCTGCAAGTATTGCGCCCTGGAAATTTCCCGACCGTCCTGCGTCACGGCGGAATTATTGGAGACGTTCTGTGCTTTAAACGGCGCGACGCGTAAGCCCCGGTCGGCGAAAATACGGCATAAGGCCATCGTGACTGTGGTTTTACCGGCGTCTGAACTAGTGCCGAAAACGGCTAAGGGTTTCATTATGGGGCTCTTTTATTGCTTAGGGTAAGGAATTTGTCCACGAAAGACACGAAAATCACGAAATCTTTACTTGTTTATTTTTCGTGTCTTTCGTGGACAACAATCAATCCAGTTTACACGCTATAAATTCAAATAATTGATGTAAGTGTAATTATTAAGATGCTGAAGTTTATGCACAGAGCCTAAATCAACCCGAAATTGAAAAGCATTGGCCGGACGCAGTTTTAATAATTGCGCCAGCAAGGCGCGAATGATGCCCGCATGCGTAACAATCAGGATTTGTTCGGCCTCATGGTTTAGTAAATCCTGCCAAAAATGGTCCGCGCGTCGGCACAAGTCGCTAAAGCTTTCGCCGTTGGGTGGTGGAACATGTACAAAGTTATCGGTCCAGTGTTGCAGGACATCGGCGTCGATCGCATCAAAGCGAAGATTTTCCCAAGCACCGAAATCAATTTCCAGCAGGCGCTTATCGGTGCTTACCTTAGGTGAAATCAGCTCGGCCAGTTGCAGGCAGCGCGTCAACGGACTGCTAAATACTTTATGGTTTTCCGCCAGCACCGGTAGTTTTTGTTGCAATGCACGCGCTTCTTCAGGAAAACTGTCGGCCAGGGCGATATCGCTTTGGCCGTAGCACAACCCCGGCTCAGCGGCGGTTCGGGTGTGACGGATTAAATAAATGTCCACAAAGCGCTGACAGCCAGATAAAAAACAGTTTCCGCGACTTGTTGGCTGGCACCCAGGCAATCGCCGGTGTAACCGCCGATGATGCGATAAAAATATCGGCCCAGATATAAGGTGACAAGCAGAACGGGCAGGATTGCCAATAAACATAACGCGGGCAATAACGCCATTGGCAATAAGGCCATGCCTGTTGAAAAAATCAATTCATTGCGATTGGGTTGGTAAACAGCCGCCGCAGCTTTACTATCACCGATTCGTGCGTAACTGTAACGCCGCATCAGCAACAGGGGCGGCAATCGGCTGATACTGTGCCCGCTTAGCAAGACCAAAGGCACGATGTCAGCAGGCATTGCGGCAAGCAGGCTGGTTTTCAGCAAGAAAATCAACAGCAGGCCGAGAAAACCGTAAACGCCGATATGGGAGTCCTTCATGATTTCCAGTACTCGCTGTTTACCCCAGCCGCCGCCGAAGCCGTCGCAGACATCGGCAAAACCGTCTTCATGAAAGGCACCGGTCAGGAAAATACCGGCAATTAAGGCCAGAATCACGGCGGTGGTTTGAGGCCACAAAAAATCCGCGAAATAAAAACTTAAGGCCGTTATGCCGCCGACCAACCAGCCGATTAAAGGCAGGCAAACAGTCGATTGCGGTAATTGCCGGTAATCCGGCATTGGCGGTACAGGCAATCGGGTATAGAAACCCAGGGCTAATAAAAACAGTTTGAGTTGGGGCATGCGCATTAAATTACTAAGGGTGCCTACATGAAAGAAGACACTCGTCCCTTGAACGGTTGGGAACGGGATGCGTGCGCCATATTGCACGGAGGCGGTAACTTGGTGTGGGGAAAGTCCGCTATGTTAAGATGTCCATAGGTATAACGGCGCTTGTCGCTACAATGAGCTTGTTTTCTTGTTGTACGGTCATGGTGTTTAATTCAGGATGTTTTTCCATGTGGGTACTTTGCTTGAATTTTTAGCTTTTGGCAAGGTGCGGTCGAGGTGTTGCTAAGGAATGAGCATGAAATAACTTGTGCAACTTGTCCCCTCTC
>SXIP01000199.1 GCA_005772825.1 Methylococcaceae bacterium
CGCAATCCATTACTTAACCAAACCCGCCAACGCCGATGAAATTGTCAACGCCCTGCATAAAAATGAAGGCGATTCCTCAGTCTCGATCAGCGAAAATCCTTTATCGATAAAACGCCTGGAATGGGAACATTTACAAAAAGTGCTGATGCAACATGACGGCAACATTTCAGCCGCCGCCAGGGCGTTAAACATGCACCGCCGCACCTTGCAAAGAAAGCTGGACAAGAAACCAGTCAGGGAATGAACTTTGATTCGTTAAGATTGCACTTCGGAGTTGAATCCACGTTGCTATTCATTGCCTCCTCGATGAAAAACAAACCGGGTGTTAAGCGGCCATTAATATTGAGAGCCTTATGATTTGTCCACGTTGAAATTAACCGACCTGGGTTGGTTGGTTTCAAACGGTTTAAATTACTTAACTTTAAGAAGGTTCTTATGAAAAAGTTGCTTGTTATAATTCAATTAGTACTGGGTGTTGCGCTTTATTCATCTTACGCTTCAGCAGGTGATCATCACGGGCATCATGATCATGGATGGGAGCACCACCATCACCACCACCCCGATAGAGTGTATTATCGTGATGTAGTGAGATACTATCCGGCGCCACGGCCCGTTGTCCGTCAAGTGGTCAGATATTATCCGGCGCCGCGGCCTGTTGTTCGCCAAGTTGTTCGATACTATCCGCAACCCGCTCCGGTCTATTACGCCCCGCAACCGCAGTATCAATCCTATGCACCTTCCACGAACGGCTTGGCCGGTGGTGTGATAGGCAGTGTTTTTGGTTACCAGTTGGGCGGAGGCGACCCGCTCGCTACAGGAATCGGCGCCGCTGCCGGCTCTTATCTCGGTAACGGCGTTGTCGGAAGATGATCGCGCTACATAAAGACTCCAAGCCGATAAAACAACATTCAAGCCCATTCCTTATATATTTACGGGCCAAGTGAGGGGGAGGTCAAGAAGCTTTTCCTCCCCTTCGCCTCTCTACAGTGAATCACGACCCGCAGATTGCGCTGTTAATTTCCCTGATCCCCCTGCACGATCCTGTTGCTGATCGAGCGCCCATTGCAGATGTTCCCTGACCATATCGGAGTGATGATTGAGACGGGTTGTTAAAGCTTCGACAATCGCTGGCGAGGCCGGAGCATTGCCCAAGGCCACGGCTATATTTCTAAGCCAGCGCTCATGACCGATGCGTCGAATCGCCGAGCCCTCGGTTTTCATTAAAAACTCCTGCTCGGTCCAGGCGAAAACATCCAGTAATTGCCGGGTGTTTAGCCGATGCCTCGGATTAAAGTCTTGTTCAGCCGTCATACCGGCAAAGCGATTCCACGGACAGATAATCTGACAATCATCACAGCCATAGATACGGTTGCCGATCAGCGGCCTTAGCTCAACGGGAATCGAGCCATGTAATTCAATAGTGAGATAGGAGACGCAGCGCCGGGCATCCACTTGGTAGGGCGCAACAATGGCCTGAGTGGGGCAAATATCCAGACAGGCCTTACAGGACCCGCAATGCGCCGCAGCCTTATCGTCGGCGGGAAGCGGCAAATCCGTATAAATTTCCCCCAAAAAAAACCATGACCCGGCTTTGCGGTTAATCAGATTGGAATGCTTGCCTATCCAGCCCAGCCCCGCTTTTTCGGCGATGGCTTTTTCCAAAACCGGCGCGCTGTCGACAAAGGCCCGATAACCGAAATCGCCAACCTCGGCTTGAATTTTATCCGCCAGCTTTTGCAAGCGGTTACGCATCAGCTTGTGATAATCCCGACCCAGCGCATAACGTGAAATATAAGCCGAACAGGGGTCATCCAGCGACCGATTCATCGCGGCAGCCGATTCCGGCAGGTAATCCATGCGCACGGAAATAATGCTGAGGGTGCCGGGCTGTAATAAACCCGGTCTGCTGCGTTTGTCGCCATGGTGCTGCATATAATCCATGTCGCCGTGAAACTCTCTGGCCAGCCAGTGCTTGAGATGCGTCTCGGCTTCCGATAAATCGGTATCGGCGATGCCTATCTGCTGAAAGCCGAGTTCCCGACCCCATTGCTTGATTTGCAAGGCAAGGGCCGCATTATCCTGGTCATTATTGGGGCGCATGGCGGCTGGAAACAAGGGTACCGACTCTACACTGGCGAGGCATCATTGCCGTTTTAGACGCTGCTTCTTGTTCTGGGCTTATTGGCTGCCGAAGTGCCGGCGGGTTTGCGCGCCTGATTCGGGTTTCTGCGCGGAGGACGAGGAGCGCGCGGCGGTTCGGGGGGCATAGGAGGAGCCACTTCAGCCGCTTCGAAGCCGGCAATTTGTTCGCGCTTGATCGCTTTACCGGTCAATTTTTCGATTGACCGCAAGGCATCGTATTCATCATGCGAGACCAGCGATATGGCTTGGCCTTCTTCTCCGGCACGCCCGGTACGACCTATCCTGTGTACATAATCGGCCGGTACGCGCGGCAGTTCGTAGTTAACCACATGAGGCAACAGCGCAATATCGATACCGCGCGCCGCGACATCGGTAGCGACCAACACCCTGATTTCACCGGCTTTAAAACCGGCCAGCGCGCTGGTTCTCGCTCCCTGACTTTTATTGCCGTGAATCGCAGCGGCTTTAATATCGACTTTATTGAGTTTGTCGGTGAGCCGGTTGGCGCCGTGTTTGGTGGTGGTGAATACCAGCACCTGCTGCCAGTCATTGGTTTTTACCAAATGGCAAAGCAGCTCGGCTTTGTTGGCTTTATTGCAAAGAAAAGCGACCTGCTCAACGGTTTCGGCGGCGACATTACGCGGCGCTACTTCGATTTTTACCGGGTTAACCAGCAGTCCGCTGGTAAGTTTACGGATGTCTTCGGAAAAGGTCGCCGAAAACAACAGGTTTTGGCGCTTTTTCGGTAGCAGCGCAATAATTCTGCGAATATCCTTGATAAAACCCATATCCAGCATCCGGTCC
>SXIP01000018.1 GCA_005772825.1 Methylococcaceae bacterium
CGACCATACCGGCTATGAGGCCTAAATGATCCAAGTTGTAACTGCTGTAAGAAGAGTCTTCGTTCAAGGCCTGTTTTCATAGTGCGTAATTGATACACGCAGTTTAATGTATTTTTTACCTGGTTGGGTGCGGAATGTCGGCTGCACCCATCACCACGGCGCGGGTCATCGTGTCCAACGCCGCGCGAATCTCTCGGCTGTCCGGGATCGTTCTCAATGCGTAAATGCCCGGTAGATGGATACCGTCAATATCCGGCCAAACAGCGGAAGCACCGGTCGATAAAACCAAGGCGTCGTAGCGTTCGAGCCGATTTCGGCCCGTTGCCAGGTCTCGTACCTCCAGCGTTTTGTCGGCCCTGTTAATGGACAATACTTCTGTATCGGTGCAGACCTGGATATTAAAACGACTTTTAAACAACTCGGGCGTTGCTACCAGCAATTTTTCCTCGTCGACAATGACGTCCCCGATAAAATAAGGCAGCCCGCAATTGGCAAAAGACACGTACGAACCCATCTCAAAAATAATGATTTCGCAGGCTTCGCATAAACGCCGAATCCGGGCCGCACAAGTCGCGCCGCCGGCAACCCCGCCTACTATTAAAATACGCTTGCGTGTCATTAGTTTTTATCCCGATGTGATTGTTATTGCGCCGGTAAGCATTATGCGGACCTTATGAAACCGGCTCGTCAAGAACCCGGTCAATGATGTCCAGGAATTGATCCGCCTCCAGTAAACCGACCACACGGTAAGCACTGCGCTCCTGTTTATCAGGCCCGAAGAAAAGAATCGCAGGCGGCCCGATCAGCTTTAATTGTCTTAACAAGGCCTGATCCGCCGGGGAATTTTGCGTGACGTCTGCCTGCACCAGCACTACTTGAGACAACGCGGCCCTAACCCCGGCATCGGCGAAGGTGGAAAGCGCCATTTCCGTACATGCCGTACACCAGTCGGCATAAAAATCCAGCATCAGCCATTGTTTGTTCGCATGGGCATCTGCCAGACTTTGTTGTAATTCCTGCACGGTGCCGATTTTTTTAAACTTCAGCGTCAGCGACAACTGTTCCTTACAAGCAACCGCCACGCTACAGAGTAGCGGTTTAATGCTGTCGGCCTGGTTCGTGGAAATGCCCACCCACAAAAACACGCCGTAAGCACCGGCCAGTAGTCCGGCCCCTTTCCAGCGTTTTTTAGCTATCAATAACAAAATGGGGAAACTCACCAGCAACGACCATAACACCAAGGTTAGTGTCGGCGATACTATGCGACCGAGTAACCACACTGCAACGGCCAAAAGGCCGATGCCGAATATGCTTTTCGTGACGTTCATCCAGGCGCCCGCTTTGGGCAGCCATTTGCCCGCATAGGTACCGATCACAAGCAGCGGCAAGCCCATGCCTAATCCCAAAGCAAACAAGGCCAAGCCTCCCAAATAAGCATCACCGGTTTGCCCAATATAAATCAAGGCCCCGGTCAACGGAGCCGTAACGCAAGGCCCTATCGCCAGCGCCGAAAAGACGCCCATTGCCACCGCACCCAGCAACTTTCCGCCCTGCTGCCTGGAACTGAGGGCCATGATCCTGTTTTGTATCAACACAGGCACCTGGAAATGCAAGCCGCCGAACATCGACAGCGCCAACAGTACAAAAAGCCCGCTAAAGACCCCAATCACCCAGGGTTCCTGAAACAAAGCCTGAAGATTGCCGCCGAACAGCCCTGCGAGAATGCCGAAAACCGTGTAAGTCAATGCCGAAGCCAGCACATAACTGGAGGATAGCCAAAATGCCCGACGCGTATTCAGGCTTGAACCTTGCCCGGCAATGATGCCGGAAAGAATCGGCAACATCGGGAACACACACGGAGTAAAAGACAGTAATATGCCAAAGCCGAGAAAGCTCAAGGCAATGAACCAGACGGAACCGGACTGTAATGAAGCGGCGATACGATTCTGCTCGGACATAAAAGGAACGGCGTTGTCTGCTTTGGCAGCACTTGCCTTCCGGTTAAAAGGTTCATCCGGCAAATCGAAAGAAATAGTTTGCTGCATCGGCATATAACAAACGCCAACATCGGCGCAGCCTTGGTAATGCACGTCTAAAATCAGCTTATCGGCATTTGAACCGTCACGCTGTAGCGGGATTTCCAATTCCAGATGGCCCCGAAAAACAGCCACTTTGCCGAAAAAAACATCCTGCTTGGTTTCACTAGCGGGAAAAACCGGTTCTCCGGCTTGGATACCGGGCGTCAGCGAGATGATTTTGAATTTGTTGCGATACAGGTAATATCCGTCAGCAATATCCCAGGATAAGTGCAGCCGGTCTGCTTTTTTTACTTCGTAGCTGAAGTTAAAAGCCTGCTCGGGCGGCAAAAGATCGGACGATTCGACAGCGAATGCCTGATCTGCAAACCAGAATACCAGACAAATCAGGAGTTTTAGGGTTGACAGTTTAGCCATACGCAAATCCTGATAAGGAATGTGCATGAAATAACTTGATCATTAGATTCCCCTCTCCCTAACCGCAGGGAACAAGCTGTCCAAGTTATTTCATGCATGTTCCTAAGGAAACCCAAGGCGATAAAATCCGCTTGTTGCATTTTACTGCTCCTGAATGCTTTTTATCATGCCGGCATAGTAATCGACCATCTGTTGCAAAAAGACAATAACGGCGTCAATTTCATTTTTTATATCGTGGATGAAATTATGTTGATGGAAGCTTTCCGCGACGTAAAACGACAAGCCCATATAGATGGTATTACAGCCCATGACAATCATAATCAATGCGGCAAACTTCAACATTAAGCCTCTGAAATGAGCGCTCATCTTGCCGAAAGCGACGCTGACAAACAACATGGTCGGTAATGTACCGGCGCCAAAGGTTAGCATTAACAAACCGCCTTCCGGGATAGTCGCGGCTGATGTCGCCTTGACCGCCATGGCGAAGGTTAACGGACACGGCATCAAGCCGTTTAACAGTCCGGCAATCATCGCGCCGGGTATGGGACCTTTGGTTCTTGATGCGGCATACCCTTTACGCAATGCATCCATCGGTATCAGCCTGACCGAACCCTGAAAAGGAAGCCAGCCTAAAATACCCAGGGCGAGAATGATCACGACAGTACCGATAAACATTTGCAAAATACTTTGCACTTTACCGAATACGCCGCTCGAAACCAGCACAACGCCAAGCGCCGCCGCAGCAAATCCGACCATCGTGTAAACGAATATCCGGGCAAGCTGATAGGCAAAATACGGGAAATAACTTCTGGAGGCTCCTGATTTCATAAAGTATCCTGAAACCAGAGCGCCGCACATTCCCAAACAGTGTCCGCTACCCAAAACCCCGGCCATAAAGGCCAGGCTGTAATCAAATCCTCCCGCAGCGGCAACGACATGAGTCATGCCCATATCCATCGTTGAATGATCCATCTGTAGTCCTATTTTTTACTTAAGCGTAATGAATTAACAATCACCGAGACCGAGCTCAACGCCATCGCGGCGGAAGCCACCATTGGATTCAACTTGCCCATTGCGGCCACCGGGATGGCGATCGTGTTATAGGCAAAGGCCCAGAACAGGTTCTGTTTAATGATATGAATCGTATCGGTGCTCAAGCCAATCGCGTCGGCGACTTTGGAGATATCACCCTGCACCAGCGTTAAATCCGCCGACTCAATGGCGATATCGGTACCGCTGCCGATCGCGAAACCGACATGGGCCGCCGTCAACGCAGGCGCATCATTAATACCGTCGCCTATCATGCCGACCTGTTTTCCTTCCGCCTTTAAGCGCTCGATAATCGCCAGTTTTTGCTCCGGTTTCGCATTGGCGATCACCTGTTCGATGCCGACTTTGGCGGCGATATAATGCGCGGTTTTCTCGGTATCGCCGGTGACCATCAGCGTTTCTATACCCAGCTTATGTAATTTGGCGATAGCTTGCCCGGCCTGTTGCTTCGGCTTGTCGGCAATACCGAAAACGGCGGCCTCCTTTCCATCGATAGACATATAAACCGGCGTTTTGCCTTGTTCGGCAAAATCGCCTGCCGCTGCGATCAATCCCGACACGTCAATGTGCTGTTCATCCATCCAGGCCTTGTTGCCCAACAGCAGCTTTTTGCCGTCCATGCCTGCGGCGATACCGCGCCCGGTTTCACTGTAAAAATGGCTGGTTTCTTTTATGCCGACCGCTTGTTCATGCGCATAGTCAACAATGGCTTTACCGAGAAAATGCTCGGAATTATTTTCAGCCGATGCCGCAAGCGTGATGATTTCAGCGTTGCTCAAGTATGAAAGATTCAGTAAATCACTGACCTTGGGCTTGCCTTCGGTAATCGTGCCGGTTTTATCAAAGACGATGACATTGAGTTTTGCCGCTACTTCCAGGCTTTCGCCGTTACGGATGTAAATGCCTTTTTTGGCCGCCTGCCCGGTGCCCACCATAATCGCGGCAGGGGTAGCCAATCCCAGTGCGCAGGGGCAAGCGATCAACAGCACGGTAATAGCGTTGCCGAATGCAAACGCAAACGGCGCCCCGTTCAACATCCAGGCGGCGAAGGCCAAACCGGAAATACCCATGACGGCGGGCACAAACACAGCGGAAATCTGATCGACCTGTTTTTGAATCGGTAATTTGGTTGAACGGGCCTGATCGATCATGTGGACAATACCCGCCAGCACGGTATCCATGCCGACCGCCGTCACCCGGATGCGTAACACACCGCTGCCGTTAACACAGCCGCCGATAACCCGATGGCCGATTTCTTTAACCACAGGCATGCTTTCACCGGTCACCATCGATTCATCGACCGTAGACAGGCCGTGAATAATGTCCCCGTCGGCAGGTATTTTTTCACCGGGACGAATCAGTAAAATATCACCGACCTGCAAGGTTTCGACATCCACCGTCATTTCCTTGCCGTCCTTAATCAGGGTAGCGGTCTGCGGTTGCAAATCAACCAGTTGTCGTATCGCTTCACCGGCTTTACCTTTAGCCCGTTCTTCCAGGTAACGCCCTAATAACACAAAGGTAATAATCGCGGCGGCGGCTTCAAAATAGATATGGCCTTGTCGGCGGAAAAAAGCCGGCAGGCTATAGATATAGGCGGAACCCACGCCTAATGCGATAAGCGTGTCCATATTGGCGGCACGGTGTTTGGCGAGGCGTTGCGCTTTAACAAAAAACGGTTTGCCGGACCAGAATACCACCGGCGTCGTCAATAAAAATTGCAGCCAATGCAGCCCGCGCGAGCGCGACATCGTCATCGCCACGGCAATGACCGGCGCACTCAACAGCGCCGACCAGAAAAACCGACGCCGCGCAGAATCAATGCGTAGTTGCTCTTTCTCAATCATTTTTTTACGCTGCGAAAGCGTATCCATTGAAAAAGCCTTATAGCCGAGACTATCGACCTTGGCGCAAACAGCCTCCTTATTGAGCTGCCCATGAACGGTCAGGGTTTCCGTACCGAAATTGACACTGGCCCGCTTGACCCGTGGATCGCGCTTCAGCACCATTTCCAGCAGCAATGCGCACGACGCGCAGGTCATGCCTTCGACGGCCAGATCAATTTCCTGCACGGGGCCCGAAACTTCGGCTGTTTTTTGTTCAGTCATAACGGCGCCGGGCTTGGCGGCAATATTCCCCAACACGGCGTCAATTAAAATCAATAAATTGTTTACAGGCAGGTGGGCAGAATCAAATTCAATCACCACGGAACCTATTGCGAAGGTAGAACGCACCCGCTTGATCTCTGGACGTTTTTTCAGCAGAATCTCAAAGATGTAGGCGCGTTCCTGATCGTTCTTCAAGACCGGCGCGATAATTCGGATACGTCTTTTTAATTGATGAACCAGTTTGAAATTAAGGTAATGCGGCGTTGTTGTATCCATATCATTAAACCCATGGGGGGGAATTATCAGCACAAAGGTCTCTACTGCAAGACTGGAGAATCTGGAGGCGCCGGCTGTTTTTGGTAACTACTCAGGCCCAGTCATCGCCGATTCCCGAGCTCCAGCTTCACTGCCGTTAAGTTAAGGAAGAAAGCTCCCTCTCCCCATGGGGGAGAGGGTTGGGGAGAGGGGAATAGATTAAGGAAAAAATGCTTTTAAA
>SXIP01000200.1 GCA_005772825.1 Methylococcaceae bacterium
AGTAGCGCCGGTTGCGCCGGTCGTGCCAGTAGCACCCGTTGCGCCACTGCTGCCAGTAGCGCCGGTTGCGCCGGTCGTGCCAGTAGCTCCGGTTGCGCCGGTCGTGCCAGTAGCGCCGGTCGTGCCAGTAGCGCCGGTCGTGCCAGTAGCGCCGGTTGTGCCAGTAGCGCCGGTTGTGCCAGTAGCACCCGTTGCGCCGCTGCTGCCAGTAGCGCCGGTTGCACCTTGCGAGCCAACGCCGGTGGCGCCTTGCGCCCCGGTTGCTCCGGTGTCGCCCTTTGCCCCCGTAGCCCCGGCAGTTTTATTCAACACCACGTCCAGAACAGCTTCATGAGAGGTAGCGGTATTCTCCTTGCTATCAATAACGGCGTCTAATGCGCTGCGTCCTTCCACGGTCAAGGCAAGTCCGCGATTGCTGAGCGGGATGGTCGCCCAATCCTTGACCATATCGGTGACATCAAGCAGTACCCAGCGCCCGGCATAGTTTTTGGGGATTCTGAAAGATTTCTTCAAAGTATTCAATGCGGGAGGAGTACCGGCATTGGGTATGCTGGATTCTTTCCACGGGGCGGCGACCTGCCGGAGAGTCAGGATACCGGCGCTGTTAACCTTGCTGATAAAAACCTTCAGCATTGCTTTATTAATATCGCCGGCTATGATGCCGCTTGGCAGCGAATTGCTGACGCTAAACTGCAAGAATGAACTATTGGTTTTGCTGACCAGCAGATCGGGGGCGGCGCCATGCCTGACACCACGCACAAAGGGTGTCGATACATAGCTGTCCGCCACCAGGGTCGGGCCGCTCCAGGCAGTCACAGGCGTGCCCAGCATGGCGAGCAGGACGCAGGTTAGTGAGGTTAATTTGATGCCGTGACCGGGCGGAGTCGTTTGCAAGGGTGTATTCATAATGATCTAACTCAATGTTATGACAAATATATTTCGTTGTTGCACGGCAGCATCCTTTTTGCCACTGCAACTACATCTGTATTGCGCATCGAATGCTCCCGTATCCTCACGGCATCTACAACATCGAAGAATGGAAGCGCCGTTGAGGCTCGTCCATCAATGCAAGCATGGGTCATCATTGAGCAGAACTAATGAGCATTTTCAGAATAACATTAATTATCAACTGCGTCACATTTTAAAAAATGTTGTTTCGAACACCTTGCCTGAGGGTGTGATACCGCTGGAAGTCAATTTAACAGCCAGATTCCTGTTTATAGTTGTCCACGGGAGAAAAAATATTATCAGGCGGGATAATCAATATGCTGATGCCCGCTTTTTTCCTTTGTCGAGAAACTTAAACCAGCCGATAATAGCGCTATTATTCATTCAACCAAGAGATAACAATGAGCAATGTATTTAGTTTTACCGGCACTGTCGGCAGGGATGCGGAAGTGCGATATACGCCCGCAGGATTGGCGGTTTTGAGTGTGACGGTCGCCAATAATGTCGGTTTTGGCGATAAGCAGCAAACCTTGTGGGTGCGCGTGGCTTTGTTCGGCAAACGCGCCGAAGGGTCTTTGCAAAATTACTTGAAAAAGGGCCAGCAGGTGTTTGTATCGGGCGAGCTCACCCAAAATGAATATAAGGCCAATGACGGCACCACTAAAACCAGCCTGGAGCTTAATGCCAATATTATCGACCTGATAGGCAAACGCAACGACTCCGGCCAAGCTCAACAAAGCTATCAACCCTCATCGGGCGGACAAGCCCGGTCATCGGCACAGCAAAGCGTCAGTCATGACAATTTCGATATGCCTTATGATGACGATATTCCGTTCTAAAGGCCCCCTCCCGCCGGTTATGTAAGTGATTAGGCGATTTCCGGAGAAGAATATTCATTCCTGGAAATCGCCTAAACTAAATTAAGTGAAAATCGATCAAGAACCAACAAACATGCCCCCGGAAGTCAAAGCACGTCGGCTGATCGACCAGAAACTCGAGCTGGCGGGCTGGACGATTCAGGATATGAGTCGCATCAATTTGGGCGCAGGCTTGGGCGTTGCCGTGCGTGAATATCCGACCGACACCGGACCTGCCGACTATGTGCTGTTTGTTAATCGCGAAGCCGTGGGAGTAATCGAAGCCAAGCGTGATGAAGCAGGCGAGAACCTCACTGTGACAGAGCGGCAGACCGAGCGCTATGCCAACGCCACCCTGAAATGGCGAGTAAAAACCACACCGCTGCCTTTCCTGTTTGAAAGTACAGGCCAGATCATCCGATTTACCGATGGCCGCGACCCCAGACCCCGCTCACGCGAATTGTTCCATTTTTTTAAGCCGGAACAACTCAGCTTATGGTTAGCCCAGCCGGAAACGCTGCGTCGTCGACTGGCCGAGCAAATGCCTGAGTTACCGGAGCGCAACCTGCGCAATTGCCAGGTCAGCGCCGTTACCGGGCTGGAAAAATCCCTTGCACAGAACAAGCTCCGCGCCCTTGTCCACATGGCCACCGGCGCAGGCAAAACTTTTACAGCCATTACCTCGGTCTATCGCTTGCTAAAGTTCGGCGGAGCCAAACGCATATTGTTCCTGGTTGATACCCGCAACCTGGGCAAGCAAGCGCATCAGGAATTCATGGCCTACTCGCCGCCTGACGACGGACGAAAATTTACCGAACTTTATAATGTGCAGCGTCTGGCCTCTTCGACCATTGATCCCCATGCGCAGGTCTGCATCTCCACCATCCAGCGCATGTATTCGGTATTGTCGGGTGAACCCATCGATGATTCAGCCGAAGATGTCTCGCTTAACGAGCTTCAGCAAACATCGAAACAAGCCAAGTTAGTGCGTTACACACCGACTATTCCCATCGAAACCTTTGATTTTATTATCATCGACGAGTGTCATCGCTCCATCTATAACCTATGGAAGCAGGTGCTTGACTATTTCGATGCCTACCTTATTGGCCTGACAGCTACGCCGGACAAACGCACCTTTGGTTTTTTCAA
>SXIP01000201.1 GCA_005772825.1 Methylococcaceae bacterium
AAGCCGTCGCTTTTAAAGAAGCGATGGAGCCGGAATTTAAAATCTATCAACAACAGGTCATCAAAAACGCCCGGGCAATGGCCAAGGTATTCATGGCGCGCGGCTTTGACGTTGTATCAGGCGGCACCGACAATCACCTGATGCTGGTGTCCCTGGTCGCCAAAGGCATTACCGGCAAAGCCGCCGATGCCGCATTAAACAAGGCGCACATCACCGTCAATAAAAACGCCGTCCCTAACGACCCGCAATCCCCGTTCATCACCAGCGGCATTCGCGTCGGAACACCGGCGCCCACCACTCGCGGCTTTAAAGAAGCAGAAGTAACCGAAATTGCACAGATGATGTGCGATGTCATGGACAATATGGACGATGAAAGCGTATTGGCGGCGGTGCGGGAGAAAGTCGGCAATCTGTGTGCGAGGTTTCCGGTTTATAGTTGATTGCCTTATACTTCCGATATTACGGATTAAATTTAATAATCAATACGTTACAGAACAAAAACTAGCGTAAAATATTCGCATTTGTTAGTCTGTCCGTAATATCAATTAAACCATACGGAAACGGCTTCTAGACGTCATTTTAATCTTATGTATTGATGACGGCTAGCGCCACACTATGCATGTCTTTATCAGTAGCTTCCTGCTTTATAGAAACCTCATGATTAATGATTCAACAAACTATGAACAGCTTCTTCAAGTATCGGAGTACTCCAGCTCAATACATATTCATTTCGCGAAAAATCACCACAGCGATAAAGTCGCAGCAGAGCGCTTGGCAAATTTAAAAAATGTCAATTTATATCCATGGGAAACCGATACACATAACATTGCCGGATGGTTAAAATCACAACAGAAACTAGATTCGGTTTTGGACGTGTTTTGACGAGCGTTAATCGTTCACTGATAGCTAACTCTTGCTGGTTAAAATCCTTTTACCGGTCATATACTTGACTGAATACGTTATATATCCTCTATACCATAGATCAATCATCCACCAATAAAGGGATTGTATATATCAATCCCGCCCACATTTTTACCGCGCTACCCCGCAAAAAAAATTAACCCGATAATGAAAAAACAAACAATTGAAAGCCTGCTGAAAAGCGCCTTGATTAATAACGGCAGGATGGAATATGCGTTGTACGAGTATGAGCTGGAAGAAATGATAGTGGATATGAAAATATCGATGTCTGACGACAATGATGATTTTATCTTTGCAGTCACCGAATACAATCACGATGTCGCAATGGTGCTGATTGAAAAGCGGGGAACCGTTTATATTAACGAGTTGGCCAGGGACAGGTTAAGAAGCCTATGGAAGGGAGCCTATATTAAAAATATGCAGAAATTGATACCGTTTTTTGCACAACAACTGAATGACGGCGAAATACCCATCAACGGCGTAAAAATTGCCCGTCAATTTAATGCTTAAATAGATACATGCCAAACGCATCCACACCACTTCAAATACACTAAGGCATTCGCTATTTGTCCGGAAATGAGGGCAACACGTCATTGCATGGAATTCTCAATCCGACACCATAGTCTTTGTACGGTTATTATTGCGGAAAAACTATTTTTGATTATTCTACGCGTCTGCGTGTAATGAATTCAGCCGGTAAATCCAGTTATACAACAACCCCGATTTACCCAGGCAAATGACTGAACCGATTCCAAAACAACCATCCATCAACTCAGGAAAAATGATGTCTGATATAGAAATCGCCCAACAAGCCAATATGAAGCCGATCATCGGCCTGGTTAAAGAACACTATGGCATAGAGGCCGAACACCTGGACCCCTTCGGTCATTACAAAGCCAAAATATCGCTGGAATATATCAACAGCCTGACCGACAAAGAAGACGGCAAGCTGATTCTGGTGACCGCCATCAGCCCGACACCGGCAGGTGAAGGCAAAACCACCACGACCGTAGGTCTCGGCGATGCGATGAACCGCCTGGGTAAAAAAACCATCATGTGCCTGCGCGAGCCGTCCTTAGGCCCCTGCTTCGGCGTCAAGGGCGGCGCGGCGGGCGGCGGTTACGCGCAAGTCGTACCGATGGAAGATATTAACTTGCATTTCACCGGCGATTTTCACGCCATCGGCGTCGCGCACAACCTGCTATCGGCGCTGATCGACAACCATATCCATCACGGCAATGAGCTGGACATAGACCCACGGCGCATCCAGTGGAAACGCGTGGTCGATATGAACGACCGCGCCTTGCGCAACATCATTGTCGGCATGGGCGGCGTTGCCAACGGCTATTTGCGCGAAGACGGCTATGACATCGTCGTTGCTTCCGAAGTCATGGCTATTTTATGCCTGTCCACCAGTCGCACCGATCTTAAAGAGCGCCTGGGACGTATCGTTATCGGTTATAAATCCGACAAGATGACGCCCGTTTATGCGCGCGACCTGAATGCACACGGCTCCATGGCAGCCTTGTTAAAAGACGCCATCAAACCGAACCTGGTGCAAACGCTGGAAAATAATATAGCAATTATTCATGGCGGCCCTTTTGCCAATATTGCGCACGGTTGCAACACGGTAACCGCGACTAAAACTGCATTAAAGCTGGCCGATTATGTCGTCACGGAAGCAGGTTTCGGTGCCGATCTCGGTGCAGAAAAATTCGTTGATATTAAATGTCGCATGTCCGGCTTAAAGCCTTCGGCCGTCGTGTTGGTCGCCACCATCAGGGCGCTTAAATTCCACGGTGGCATCAATAAAGAAGATTTAAACCGGGAAAACCTGGCCGCCGTGGAAAAAGGCTTTGCCAATCTTGAACGTCATTACCGCAACATTACCGAGCATTACGGTTTGCCTTGCGTGGTATGTATCAACCACTTCACCTTTGATACCGATGCGGAAATTGCCTTGCTGCAACAAAAATGCGCGGCATTAGGCGCAAATTGCATCGTTTCCAGACATTGGGCGGAAGGCGGCCAAGGCGCTGTTGACCTCGCCAATGCCGTCGTTAATATCGTTGATAACCGTGAACCCGGCTGCAGTTATGTTTACGATGAAAACTTAAGCTTGTGGGACAAGATCGAAACCATCGCCACCAAGTTATACGGTGCGGCAGGCGTTACGGCAAGCGCCAAAGTAAAAGCCCAACTGGCGGTATGGGATGCCGATTACGGCACATTCCCGATTTGTATGGCGAAAACCCAAATGTCGTTTTCAACCAATCCCACCGTTAAAGGCGCGCCATCTGGCCATACGGTAGAAATCCGGGATGTCAGGCTGGCAAACGGAGCCGGTTTTATCGTCGCCATCGCCGGCGATATGATGACCATGCCGGGTTTACCGAAAATCCCGGCGGCGGAACGGATTGATATCGATGATGACGGACGGATTAGCGGATTGTTTTAACACCGGAGATTAACCGGCGAAACATCAGTAACAACGACAGCTGTATTGTTCCCCCTCTCCCTTAAAGAGAGGGAGCCGAATGTCGTTTTATCAATTCAGCTTTCTATATTGACAAAAAGCTTGTAAAACTAAATGGTTTTTTGTGTTAAAGAGATTACACTTTAAACTGAAAGTCATTTTTTTCCTGGTCACCAGGAATTTTTAACCATACCGTTGTGAGGTGAATCATGTCAGTACAAGAAGATTTCGGCAGTTTATTGGATAAGCTGAAAGCAGAACGCGATGAAATCAATTTAAAATTGCACCTGGCTTCCATGGAAGCCAAACAAGAGTTCGAAGAAGCTGAAAAACAATGGGGTCAAATAAAAACCAAAGCGGCTGAAATTGCCGATGATTCAGTGGAAACCTCCGAAGAGTTTATCGCCAAGGCCAAAGTCATCGGCGAAGAGCTTAAAGAAACTTACTACCGAATCAGCAAACGCCTTTCCGAATAAGATTTTCCGCCATATCTGATCTACCAGGTTTACGGATCTGGTAGATTCTTTCTCTCAATCGCACAACCCGGCTGCCTTAATCCGGCTTATCACATTTCACCACGCTAACCCGGCTTGTAAATACATCCCAAATACCCCGCCCTGTTTCGCTAAAAATATCTTAAATTGTAACCACTCAGCCCCTTAACGCTCGTTCCCAAGCTCTGGCTCTCATCTTTATACACAAGTCTGTTCAAGACTTGAATGTAGGCCGGAATAAGCACGCCCGGCGTCAGCAAGGGCGTGTGTTTCCGGCATCACGCGGCTTCGAAGTGCCGGAAACGCCTGTCCTGCGCTACTGCGCGGACAGCCTTATTCCGGCCTACGTGAAGTTATGTATAACGATGAGCCAGAGCTTGGGGAACGAGTAGTTACAATTTAACGGCCTTAACGTAGTGTGAGTATCGTCCAGACTTGTTAAACTTATATTCAGGTACGCCATAAAGCAGCAAATGCTTTATCATTAGCGCATTAAAAACAACAAGTCTAAAGGGCTAAGAAAGACAATGAGCCAGCACTCTGAAGTTACAACCGACCGCAGTATTTCCCTGATCGTATTATTTGCCGGGACATTATTTACCAGCGCGTCGCTGATGTTTGTTTTACAACCTCTGTTCGGAAAGATTTTATTGCCGTTACTGGGCGGATCGCCCGCAGTATGGAACACCTGTATGGTGTTTTATCAAAGTATCTTGTTTCTCGGTTATCTTTATGCGCATGCGATTTCCACTCGCCTCAGCCAACATCGCCAGATTCAGGTACATACCCTTATCATATTGATCAGCTTTCTGGCGCTGCCTTTAGCCTTGCCCGATAACACCGCGCCACCGACTGAAAGCAATCCGACACTGTGGTTGCTGGGAGTCCTGGGAGTCTCGATCGGACTGCCCTTTTTCGTCGTATCAACCACCGCACCGCTGATTCAAAAGTGGTTCGCCCATGTCGGCCATCACACCAGCCACGACCCTTATTATCTCTATGCCGCCAGTAACACCGGCAGTCTGATCGCGTTACTGAGCTATCCCTTCGTAATCGAACCGGCTATCGGACTTAATGACCAGAAAACCTATTGGGGCTTCGGCTATTTTTTTCTGTGTTTGGTTATCGCCGGTTGCGCTTTCATGCTTTGGAAATCCAACCGACAATCAGACCTTGCTGAAGAAATCGTTTTTGCCGACGACTGGATGGACGCCGACGATAAATCAACACTTGCCGATGACAAAGATCCCGATTTTTACACAAAACTGCACTGGTTCGCCCTAGCCTTCGTGCCGTCAAGCTTACTGTTGGGACTGACCAATTTCATCAGTACCGATATTGCTTCGGTGCCCCTGCTGTGGATTATCCCTTTAACGCTGTATTTATTGTCTTTCGTAATCGTTTTCTCAAAATGGGAAGATGTCTCCTATCGCTTGATGGTCAAGCTGCAACCGGTGTTTTTGCTGCCCTTTATCGCTTATGCCTTTATCAACCCGGCGGATTTGCCTTATTGGGGTTATCTGGTCTTGCACCTGATCTCTTTTTTCTTTGCGGTCATGGTCTGCCACGGCGGACTGGCGAAAATGCGCCCGCATACCAAGCATTTAACCGGTTTTTACCTGATTATGTCTTTTGCGGGGATGTTGGGCGGCATGTTTAACACCTTCGTGGCGCCGTTTATCTTCAACGGTATTTATGAATACCCGATCATGATTGTTGCGGCCTTACTGCTGCGTCCTGGGCTGAAACCGGCAATCGATAAAGGTTTGTTGCTATCGCTGATACCCCCTGTCCTGGTGCTCATTGCCGGATTTGTCCTGTATGCGAGCATCAACGACCTGCTCCAGTATTTCGATGTGATCGTCGTTACCTTAATTATCCTGACCTGTTTAATTTACCTGTTCAGGGACAAACCCGCGCCGCTGGCAATGTCTGCCGGCGTTATCATTTTTCTTGCAGTGAGCCTGCACAGCCTGTCGTCGCATACGCTTTACCAGGAACGCACCTTTTTCGGCGTACTGGGCGTGCGTGAGAGTGTGTTAACCAACGAACAAGGTCAACCTGAAATTTATCACGAGCTTTTTCACGGCACCACGAAACACGGCGCACAGCGTTTAGCGGCCAACCTGGCGAAAACACCTTTAACGTACTTCAGCCATCAGGGACCTATCGGACAATTGTTTAAGGAATTTGATGACGTCAATCAAAAATGGACCATCGGAATCGTTGGATTAGGCGCAGGTACGCTGGCTTGTTACGCCAAGCCCGAACAGAACTGGACCTTTTATGAAATTGACCCGTTGGTCGTGGAAGTTGCCAGTAACCCGGCTTATTTTACCTACCTTAGCCGCTGCAGCTTTAACACAACGATGAGCATAGGCGATGCCCGGCTTTCCATAGAAAAGGAACCGGATCAAAAGTATGATTTACTGGTGATAGACGCCTTCAGTTCCGATGCCATTCCAACGCATCTTTTGACTCGGGAAGTTATCCAGCTGTATTTCAAGAAAATCAAGCCCAACGGCATACTGGCGTTTCACATGACCAACCGGCATTTATTGCTGAAAAAAGTCCTGTCCATCCATGCAGAAAACCTGCATCTGGCTTCGCTGATACAGGAATTCAAGCCACTAACGGAAATCCCGCTGGTCGTTGCCACAGACTGGGTGGTCATGTCCCAAAAAACCGAAACGCTGGATCGACTCAGCACCAGCGAGCTCGGCAACTGGGTGAAAATGCCCTTGTACTTCGACATGAAACCGTGGACGGATGACTTCACCAATATTGTCAGTATCTGGAAGTAGCGGGAGTAGCGGGAGTAGCGGGAGTACCGGATATTGAAATCCTGCCCTCGGTCATGAAGCAGGTGCTGGAAACATTCAAATTTAGATTTATCAATCTTCCAACTTCCAGCGCATAAATAATGCCAATTTGTAGGGCGAAGTGATTATTTCTAAGCTTCCGTTTGATTAGAGTGAACTGCTTGTGCCGAGGGCTTTTTTACGTTATGTACAGAATTTTTCTGATAGTCTGTTGGTTTTTGTTTTCAAGCATCGCGTTGGCTGAAAAATCAAGTTCGACTGATAGTCTTTCTAAAGGTCAGGATTTCTTAAATCAAGGTCGCTATTCTCAAGCGATAAAAGTGCTGGAACTAGCCATTCAAGAGTCGACGACTTCTGAGCAGAAAGCTCTTTCAAACGGCACATTGGGACTAACCCATTACCAATTACATCATGATTCGGAAGCAGAAGACTTGCTCCGCCAAGCGTTGGCGCTAGGGAAAGGCGACCGCCATGAGCAAGCCCGATGGAACACAATACTGGGTTCGTTAATGATAGAGCAACGAAAGCCAGAGGAAGCCCAGCTCTATTTCACCAAGGCATTAAAGCTAGCCGATAACGATCAGGAGTTAAGGGCTGGGATTGATCTGCAACAAGTTGAAATGCTGCCGCGGCTTAACCGCTTGCCGAAATTGAATGAAATCCAAAAGCGCTTATGGCTTCTCAAATCCAGCGCAGTGCGTTCCACCTATCTTGTCCGCCTCGCCACACTAGCCCATCAACTCGGGACAGAAGGGCGAACACTTGCTTACAAATCCCTCGTTGAAGCCAAATCCGTTGCATCGCCCCGGCTACTTGCCGAAATACTGGGGGAAATGGCGCAACTGTACGAAGAAGACCAGCGCTACGATGAAGCCTTTCAGTTAAATCAAGATGGCTTTGAAGCCATAAAAGCGGTTGATGCACCCGACCTGCTATTGGAATTGGAGTGGCGGCATGGCCGCTTATATCGGCTTCGCCACCAAATTCCCTATGCACTTGCGGCCTATCAGCGGGCGATTAATCATATTGAAAGCATTCGCCATGATATTCCTTTGACATACCGCAATGGGCAATCTTCGTTTAGGGCAACGCTTGAGCCACTTTACCAACAAATGGCCGACTTGCTCCTGGAGCAAGCAAACTCTCAACAGCAAGCTGACAAGATGGCCTTGTTACGCCGCGCCAGGAACGTCATCGAACTTGTCAAGCAAGCGGAACTGGAAGATTTTTTGGGTGGCCGCTGCGCCATCCAACCCACCCGTAGCGCTTTGTTGGAAGCTATCGAACCCAACACGGCAATCCTTTATCCCATCATATTGCCTGATCGTTTGGAAATATTGGTCAGCACGGACAATGAAATCCAGCAATTTACTGGTAAAGTCAGCGCGAAAACCTTGCAAACGGCCGTCCACAAGCTCGTTGGTGCCCTTCGTGGCGGCCAGCCTAATGTGAATGAATATTCCTTGCCTTTATACCGATGGCTGATTGCCCCTTTAGAAGATTATTTGCAGAAGCATCACGTACAAACGTTGGTCATAGTCCCTGATAGCGTGTTGAGGCTGGTCCCCTTCGCCGCCCTTCATGATGGGAAAAATTACCTGATAGAGCGTTATGCCTTAAGCATTTCCCCTGGGCTGTCTATTATTGAGCCTTCGCCCTTGCATCGGCATCAGGCCAAATCCCTGATCGTGGGCCTCAGCGAACCGGGAAACGTCATCGACCATCTACCCGAAGCCGTCATCAACGAACTTGGCTTTTCTGATATTCGCGGCCTGTCGGCACCCAATCATAACCGCAGCCGAGCCTTGTCTCTACCCGATACGGCCGATACGACAAGATCGACACTAAAATCCCCATCCCAACAACACCCAAATCTTCGAGACAAACAATTTCGGCAGAAAATCATGGAAGCATTGAGCCTCCCCGGTGTATTGACGGAAATTAACAACCTGCGACCGACGATTCCGGCAACGGTATTGTTGAACGAAGGTTTTAAAGTCGAAAACTTCCGGCAAGAATTGTTAGGCGAGCCCTATTCGATCGTACATATCGCCTCGCATTTGATAACTGGCCCGAATGCTGCGTCGAGCTTCATCTTGGCTTATGATGATGTCATTAATTTCAATCAATTGGACACCTTGCTTCGCTCCGGCAAGTTCGCCAACCAACCGCTAGAGATGCTCACACTCAGTGCCTGCCAAACTGCCGAAGGTGATGACCGTGCGCCATTGGGTCTGAGTGGCTTGGCGATCAAAGCGAAAGTCAGGAGTGCGCTGGGCACGCTTTGGCCCGCCAATGATGAAGCGGCACCGCTGCTGATGGTCGAATTTTATAGGGCACTCAACCAGCCAGGCCTGAACAAAGCGCAAGCGTTACAGAAGGCTCAACGGGGTTTGATCGCCAACAAGAAGCTGGAGCACCCGTTTTTTTGGGCACCTTATGTTTTAGTGGGCAATTGGTTATGAAACCAGGGCACATCGACGCACTGTTAAAAAATTGAACAGTTTTTGAGATTGTACCGACTGAACATTAATGCAAGCCAATATTAAAATAGTTGGAAAAAATCTTTATCCTAAAAACTCCTTTTATCAGGAAATTATGGGGCTATGGTTAGAACAATAACAATCCTCGTCTATCTTGTTGCTTTTTTTGCAGCGAAAAGCTGGGCAGTTGGTGGCGCAGAATCCATGGATCGGCCCAGCGCGCGGCCTTTACCGACCATTCCAAAAAAACCTGATAACAAGGACAACGTACTATCCTTGCCGCCTGTCCCACTCAGCCCCAATTTCCGCAATAGCGGCGAAAAAATCTACCTCCGGCACATCACCCTGGAAGGCAATACCGTATTCCCCGAGCAGGAATTGCGCGATGTACTCAAAAACTACGAGCAGCGAGATGTCTCCATCGCTGACATCGAAGAGCTGCGGCAAAAACTCACCCAATTTTACATCGACCACGGTTACATCAACTCCGGAGCGATGATTGCCGAAGATGCCATCAACAATGGCGAATTGCATATCCTTATCATAGAAGGCCGATTAAATGGAATCATAATCAGCGGACAAGAAAGGCTGCGGGAAGGCTACATCAGTAACCGACTGCAAGGCGACCAGGGAGAACCCTTCAACCTGAACGCACTGCAAGACCGTTTCCAAAATCTGCTGTCCGACCCGTTGATCAGCCGGATGAATGGGAAAATATTGCCGGGCAAATCCTCCGGCGAAAGCGTCCTGGATGTGGAAGTCACCCGCGCCAAGCCTTACCATTTGACCTTGTTTGGCGACAATTACCGTCCGCCCTCCATCGGGGGCGAAGCCTTCGGCTTGGAAGGCTGGGTGCGTAACCTAACCAGCCTGGGCGATGCGTTGGATTTCACTTTCATCAATAGCGAAGGTTCCAATCGTTATTCCGGCGGTTTTAGCCTGCCCTTGTCGGATCAAGGCACGTTAGGGTATTTCCATTTCGATGAGGGCGATTCCACCGTCATTGAAGGTTCGATCAAAAACTTGGACATACAAAGCCAAGTGCATAATTTGGAAGGTGGAATCAGCCATCCCTTTATCAACAAACTCAATCAACGGCTGACCTTAGGTTTCATTTTTGCGGTACGGGAAAACGAATCCAGCCTGCTCGGGCTACCATTTTCGTTCGTGCCAGGCGAACCAACAGGACGAAACCAAGCTACCGTGTTGCGCCTGTTCCAAGAAGGCTTGTGGCGGGGCGACAACCAAGCCGTGGTGCTGTGTTCAACTTTCAATGTCGGCTTGGATGCCTTGGGTGCAACGTCTCTTACCTCCAAGAAGTTTCCGTCCAGCGAATTCTTTTCCTGGTTGGGCCAAGGCCAGTACGCCTATCGTGTGATGGACAACGGCACTCAAGTTGTCTTGCGCGGCAACGCCCAATTCAGCGACGCGCCCCTGTTGCCTCTCGAACAAATCGCCATCGGCGGTGTTTCCACAGTACGCGGCTACCGGGAAAACCATCTGGTGCGGGACAACGGCTACAGCCTCAGCCTGGAATTCCATTATTCTCTGCTTGCCGACAGTGATCCCGATTACGGGCATCAGTTGACGCTGATCCCTTTCTTCGATTACGGCGAAGCTTGGAATGTTGTCGGCAATGATGACGACCAGCCGCGAGTGCTTTATTCCGTCGGGCTGGGCTTCAATTGGAAGTTCAACATCCTGTCTACAGACTTTTTTTACGGCTATGCGCTCAACACACCTTCGCCCAAAACGAACAACGACATCCAAGACAGCGGCATACATTTTCAGGTTCGGTTGAATGCGTTTTAGGTTTTCTTGAACAAAACTAAATTAAGTCATAAGTTAGGCTTTCGCTGAAGAGAGGAAAATCAAATGCAACATAAAAAATTTTACGGATTAACTATAAGTTTGTTCCTATTGGGAAATTTATCCTTTATAAGCAACGCATTTTCGGCAGGCGGAATTGCCACAGATGGTACATTAGGATTGCCCGCCAGCGTTATTAGCGCACCCAATTCCAAAACAGACGTAACCATTAAACAAAACGATGGCAAAACCGTCGGTAATAACTTATTTCATAGCTTTTCCAAATTCAATATTGAATCAGGCCAAACTGTCACGTTTACAGAGAATAAAGTCAATTCGCTCGATAATGTGATCTCCCGCGTGACCGGCGGATCGCGTTCCGACATTAACGGCATCTTAAAATCAACCCCCGGCGGCCATGCTGATTTTTATTTGATCAATCCGTCCGGCGTGGTCTTCGGAAAAGAAGCTAGCGTAAATGTGCCAGCCGCTTTTCATATCAGTACGGCGGATGAAATAACCTTTAGAGGTGGCGGCAAATTCAGCGCAAGTCAGCCAGCGTCGAGCCAACTGAGCGCGGCAGCTCCGTCCGCCTTCGGTTTTCTGGCTACTTCAATCGCAAATAATGGTCTTATCAAATTAGAAGGCGCAAGCTTATCGGTTAAGCCAGGTCAAGATATGGATTTTACGGCGGAGCAAATTCGGCTGGATGGCGCAGACATTTCAACCACAGGGGGTCATATTCGGATGGCGGCGGTTAAAAGCGGTACAAACTTGAACATCAATACCGACTTACTTATGCCAGACAGTAAGCCATCAGAAGCCAACTCAGGAAACCTTGCTATCAGCAATTCTTCTATAAGCAGTTCCGGCAATGGCGGAGGCGGCATCACTTTTTGGGGCAACAAAATTTCCATCAAAGAAAGCTTTATCTCGGCTGATAACCTCGGTGCTTTGCATGCCACAGCGGAAGAAGGAATTGCCATACAAGCGAACCACTTAAAGTTGGATACGAGCTTGGTTTCAGCTTTTGTAGGCGGCGGCGGAGATGGCGGCAGTGTCCGTGTGACGGCTGACGATATGAGTATTAATGGTGGCGGCAATTTTCTGGGAGGTTTCACCACCGATACAGGGGGTTCAGGACGCTCAGGGAATATTGTTCTTGAAGTCCGCGACAGGCTATCTTTTACTAACGGAGCCGCAATTACGGCCAGCACGCTTGATGAAGGACACGGCGGAGACATTCATCTTACCGCCGGAAATATTGATATTGATGCAGGTGGCATAAGTTCAGGAATAGGGTCTGGAACACTCGGTTCGGGTGAAGCGGGTAAAATTGTTATCGAAGCTGAAAAAAATCTAAATCTAAAAAACGGTGCGTTGATAGGCACACCTTCATTTTTAGGCGTTGGCGGTGCAGGCGATATTCAAATGTCGGCGAACAACATAACCATTGATGGAGGAAGAGAGAATGTTCCGACCGGCATTGAGTCGCTCACCCTGAACGCCAAAAATGCGGGCAATATCACTATTAAGGCAATCGGCAATCTAAATATTAAAAATAATGGCTCAATTGAAGCCTTGACTTTAGCAAGCGGTCAAGCGGGGAATATTGAAATTTCATCCAAAAATATTGTTATTGAAGGCGAAGACTCGGATATAGCGGCAAGCAGCTTTCGTTTCTTTCCTGATTCGACCAAATTAGGCAAAGCGGGCAACATTACAATCTATGCTAGCGATAATATAACGATTAAGGACGGTGGACGAATCGAGGCATTTACTCAAGGCAATGAGCAGGGTGGCCAGATTCAGCTAACGGCAAACAACCTGAATATCGACGGTGGAATCAGCAGAAAAGCCTCCAGAATTACCGCCTTAACAACATCTTCCGGTAGCGCAGGTACTGTAGCAATAAAAACAAATAACCACCTAAATGTAACGAATGGCGGCTTAATTACCACCTCAACAGCATCCGACGGCAGTGCAGGCAGTGTTATCATCAATGCTGGCAACATGTCGATCAGTGATGACGGATTAGTTTCATCAGATTCTAAAGGCAGTTTTTCAAGCGGAAAAACGGGAAAAATTGATATTACCGTCACAGATCGATTAGAACTTTCATCCGGTTCGATACGAATTAAAAATCAAGCGGATCAATTGGATACAAAAACCGCTGCTCAAATAAAGCCGGGCAGAATCAACATACGCGCCCACGACATTGTGCTAACGGACAGCCACATAACCTCCGAATCCTTGGGCAAGGTTAAGGCGGGGGACATCAATCTCAAATTTACAGGGTCGCTTTCGATGGCCCCTTCATTTATTACCACAAATGCAAATGAAGGCAATGGCGGGGCGATATCGATTACCGGCGGCGAGTTGATACGCTTGCAAGATTCAGAAATCACCACGAGCGTTCGAGGAGTAACGGGTAATGGCGGTAATATCACGATTGGCGCAAATGCATTAGTAATGGAAACCACCTTGATACAGGCCAATACGGCCGCTCTGGGAGGTTCGGGTGGCGACATTAACCTGAACTTAAAGGCATTGTTACCGAGCGGCAACATGCTCATTCTTGGCGGTTCGCAGCCCATCGTTTGGCAACCCGGCACTTTTGGCCTCAACGTCATCCAAGCCGCCGCCCCCAGCGGTTTGAGCGGTCAAATCCAATCGACCGCGCCGCAACTCAATTTGAGCGGCGTACTTGCCAACTTAGGTTCACCCCAGTTCGATAGCGGTTTCCTTAACCAGGCCTATTGTTCCTTGGGGGCGGGTAGTTCCTTAGTCCGAGTGGGCAAAGGCGGACTTCCACCTAAAGGCCGGGATGCTTGGGTGTATTGAGATTACTCGGTTGTGGGGCATTGCCCCAACGGCCCGGTCTTAAAGCAAATCTCAGCCCCCATCAAACCATCGACAAATTCCGGTTTTTGCAAGCCGCCGCTACGGTGGAACACTTCCTCGGTCAGTTTTCGGAACAATTTTTCCACCGGAAGTCCGGGTATCGGCATAAGCTCGATTAGCATCTGGGTATAGAGACTATGCTCGGATTCTTTGCCGTCGCTGGCCGGACGGCCTGGGCCGGTGGCATAGGCGATCAAGGTGCCGCTTGATTTACGTTCTTCGGTGAGCCCTAAACTGCTCATGACACCTCGGCATTTTCCGACCGGACATAAGGTAACCCGACAGGTATCGAGGATGATAATGCTCGCGCCTTGCGGTAAGCCATCAAGGCTGCGGCGCAACTCGTCCAATAAAAAGCTGGTTTGCGGGATTTCGGAAGTGACTGCCAAGTTCGCATCGACTGGAATGAGGTAGTTGCTGCCTTCAAATTGAAGGCCATGCCCAGCGTAATAGACTAGGCGTAGCGCACTTTTTGCCGCCTTATGATGATAAAAGTTAAAAATATGCTCCACCATCCCTTGCTGGTCGAGGTTGGCATAGTAATCGACTTCAAAGCCAAGGCCGGATAGCGTTTTCGCAACCGTAAGGGCGTCGTTTTCTGGGTTCTTGAGGAGTCCGGTCGGATACCGGCTATTGCCGATGACCAGAGCAACCCTTTCCTTCAGTTCAGAGATTGGACTTGTCGCTGTCGGTTTTTTTGCAGCAAAGCAATGGCTGGTAACGCCTAACATTAAGACAATAAGGGCAAGGCTGCGGGCCAAAAGTAATCCCGGTCTATTCAGTTTCATCGCCTTTCAATCATGCAGAATGCGTTTTTAATTCTCATCCGGCATTTCCGGGAGTATCTGGACGGATTCGATAATGGCCGAAGCCAGCACTTGTTTATGGGCTGCTTCAAGGTTGTCTCCCGGCACTTTGACGATGTAGTGGCCCAGTTGGCCGGGGCCTCCCAGTAATGATCCCCGAATCTTTACCAACAATAAACGCATGTCTTCCTCGGTTGCGGCGGGCTTGAAGGTCACCTGTAACACCGGCCCTTGATACTGGGTATTCCCGCCAACCGACCGCCATTCCGTTTGCCCTGGCACCGGAAGCATACGTTGTGATAACAGCACTCCAATCATTCCGGTTTGGACGAGCATGACCAATACCGCCATTGCCCAGCGAGGATTGGAAAATAGCGGGCCGACGGCTTTATGGCACTGTTGCATGAAAAGCTTGCAAGATTGTAAAAAAGCAGGCTTTGTAGCCTTGTCAGTTTCGGAACGTAGCCGAGCCATAAATTCGTTGAGTCCTTGATCTAGGGCAAACTCGGGCAGTTCATTGATTAATGCCGACTTCAATACGTTTTCGATGTGCAATTCCGTTGCCGCATCAGGATGTTCGGTCAAATAGCGTTGCATCCAGGCACGCTCAACCTCTTCCAATCGGCCATTCACATAAAAAGGCAACCAGTGCTGAAATTGAGCTTTTTGTTGGTTTTCATCCACGACCTTCATCCCCATATAATCTTTTTTTCAGACAGTTTTTGATACGCAACCGAGCATAATGCAACCGAGTTTTGATGGTGCTTTCCAAGCAATTCAGGATTTGCGACATTTCATTCAAGTCTTGGTCTTCAATGTAAGCAAGGTGCAGGACTTCTTTGTGTTCGCTGGATAATTTACCATTTGCCGATAAGGTTTCCAGACAGGCCTTTATTGCTTTCTGAACTTGTTCTTCTTGAATCATGTCCGCCGCTGTTATCTCACCCGACTCCAAACTCTCTTCTATCTCTTCCAAAGTGTCATGGTCTTTCCTGTGCTTACGCAGACAGTCCAGTGCCTTATGGCGGGCGATACCGAGCAGCCACGTTTTAAATTTGGCTTCGCCCCGAAAGCGTTCTGGATGTTTCCATACTTCCAGAAAAGTGTCTTGGATCACTTCCTCAATCAACATGTCATCTTGGCTGATGGATTTCCAGACATAGTTCCTAACCAAGCGGTTGAATTCGAGATATAAAGTCTCGATGGCGCGTTCGCTGATGATTTTGGGCGTTCGATTGGCAATTTTCTCCAATAAGTCCAGTATCTGCCCTTCGGTCATTTCCATCTGTTCACCATATTGAGTCGCCTGATCTTAGGTTTCGGTTCAAACAATTTTTGATAACGTCAATTAGATATTAGTGTTGGATAGCCATTCGCAGAGAAACGAAGCCCTGTCTTTCCGGCGACACGGGACGCTGGTGCCCCTTGCGGCATTCCCGCGCCGAAGTGTGGGAACGATAAAGGCGTTGGGTTGCGAACACTTTAAACCTAATTTTACACCGTAACAGTCGGAGTTGATAACTTAATCACTGTCTGTTTCTTTTCATAAATTATCCAAAAAGCCATTGTTTTCAGCTTGCTATTAAATTTATAAAAAAATTTGAACCGTTTTGAAAATGGCTTCGACTCAATGAACGATGGTGCTTATGAAACAAAAGCCATCACCTCTTAAACTTAACCACTTAGGAAAATATTTATGAAAACTAAAACTTCACAATCCGTTTTGACTGCACTCTTGCTGGCTCTTTCATTCGGCGCTAGTGCGGCTTGCTGGGAACCTTCCGAAAATTTTGGCCAAGTGTCCCGGATTTATCCGCAAGCGACAACCGGTACTCCACAAGGCACTTTCTTTAGCCTAAAGTTAGGCGTTACCAATGGTTTACCGGCAGGTACGACCTATTATCACATCAGTCCCACGGCGACCACTTCAACCCAAGCTGTCTATCAATCGATGTCCGATTTGCTTTTGGACGCAGCCAAAACTGGGCGGATGGTACGGGTGCGGATTAACTCGACTACGTGTAATGTGGCAAACCCTGAAGTCGCGTACATTATTGCCGATTTTTGATTCAAACATATGGTTTCGGTTTTGAAACGCTATCATCTATTTACTACTACTGGAGATTTATCATGAACATGAAAGCAAAAACTAACTTGGTCTTAGCCACAGCCGCCGCTGCGTTACTTTGGGGCAGTGTCGCCAATGCCGCCCCACTCTCAAGCGTGACCGGCAGATGGAGCATTATCGGCAACCAACACAGCGGTTTCCTGGATCTCGCCCAAAGCGTCGGCACTGCGGCATGCAGGGATCTCAACGGCACTATTTATCCAGGCACAACGGCTAGCGGTGCGGTGCGCGGTTACTACTGTCCGGCAACAGGACATATCGCGTTCGCACGTAAAAATGCGTCGGGAGTGGAGATTCAAACCTGGGTCGGCAACGTTTCCGATGCGGTCTCTGGCTTGCCGTTTAGAATGGGTGGCACATTTCACGCGTTAGATGCCGCAGCAGGCTCTGGTGCGGTAGGTGAATATCACTTTCAAGGCCAAAGATAAACCTTGCGATGTGTTTTTTGGGCGGTAAGGAAATGCCCAGTCTTAACGATCTTTCCTGTGTTCCTGCGAGCGAAATATATTAATTTTGACTGGGTTTAATTTTTATCGTGGACCCCAAAAGACAGACAGTCGTTTAAGAGAGTGTCTACCATAAAAGCTAGGCGGTTCGGGGTGGCTTGGCTGTTGTTTTTGGCCGGTGGCGGCTTGGCTTTGGAGTTAAGGTTGGTTGCCTGGCGTATCAAGTCGGTCCAAGGGACGCTGCGCTTTTGGGCGCCGGTTATTTCAGAGGTCGGTGGCTTCGCTAGGGTTCAAACAGCGGCGCCTCCCCTTACCTTTACTTTAATACGAGAGGATTTAACTATGAAAACTTCATTTGTAAAACGTATTTGTACCATCGGCATTTGCGTGTGTTCCCTTTTAGGGTTTAGCACTGCATATTCAGCTATCCCCACTAATTTGACCGGGATATGGTTTGCCGCAGGGAACACAACCACTGGCGAACTTGAGATATCGCAAGGTGCAACCAGCGACGGATATTGTTTCGCCATCACTGGTTTCATTTTCAATGATCCCATCGAGGGTTATTATTGCCAATACTCGGGCCATCTGGTTTTTGCCCGGCTAGGTGACAACGACGTTCCTTTTCAAGTCTATGATGCTGTTGTTTCCAGGGACGGCACAATAGATAGGCTAGGCGGCAGCTTTACGGTTTGGAATGCCGCAGGCGGCAGACTTGCTAATGAAGCGGTCGAATTTAACTTCGATGCTTCGAGATAGACAGACGCATTATCCATTTTAATAGCTATCAATTTTCAGATGCTATGATAAAAATCGACAGGCGGCAAATAACCCTATTCAACCTTGAATCATAATTGGGGAATCATCATGAAAACCAAATTTTTTACCAGCGCTTTTAAAATAGCCCTTTGCGGCGCTACGCTATGTTGGCTAAATAACGCTCAAGCAGCCAATCCCGCAAGTGTCAATGGCACTTGGCGAGCCATAAGCAACCAAACCAGCGGGCCACTTGTGATCAACCAAGCCGCTGGCACTGCATTTTGCAATCAGATTACCGGCAATATTTTCGGGAATCCTATTGAAGGCTACTATTGCCCGAAAACGGGACGTATCGTTTTTTCCCGTAAACTTTCGGCCACCGGCAAGCCCTTTCAACTCTATAAAGGCTTTGTTGCCAGGGGCACAACCGCAACCCGAATCGGCGGGTCATTCCTGGTCTGGAACGCTGATGGCGGCAGGCTGTCTGCTGAAGGTATGGAATACAACTTCCGCGCTATCAAATAAGCTTGTATAGCGGCTCCCATTAGGATCCGATAGGCGACAGGCACAGCCATAGCAACTGAAAAAGCGACACAGTTCAACTTGGTTTTGACGTTCAACAAAGATCCACGAGGTTTTAAAAACCTCGTGGGTTGTAAGTTATCACTGTTTTGGGCTTAAGAGGACAGGTAATTTGATAGGGTTGGGCGAATAGGCGGCCGACCAGACATAGCCGCTGCCGGCATCGCAACTCACATCATTCTGCCCAACTTGATAATGCCCTATGTAAATAGGGCATTCGCAGTTGGCATTCCCGGTTTTATTGCCGTTGCCATCCAACTCAAACGTGCAGGACGCTGTCATGCAACCAGCATAAGGAGCGGGCGAGCAATCCGTCTGACCTAACTGGTAATCACCCACCGGGACATTGCTGAATGTGGAAATTAACTCGGATTTCGGGTCCATCGGCGTTATACCCTTGGCGCCTGCTTGCAAATAATCACAGACCGGCGCAATGACCCCCAAACTCGTATTACCCAAGTGATTGCACGATGAGCCGTCCAATCCACAGGTACGAATAGTTTCAATGTAAGCTTCGGTATTCCTGATGGAGTTAATATCAACATAGGAGGCACCCGATTCGACAACGCAAAGACAATTTGCAACCGTTGGATCGGATTTGGAAACGGTGCAGGGCAAGGGAGGTACGCCGGAATAATAACAAAGCGCATAAGACGACGAAGTGCAGGCAAGGAAATTACTCTTCGTCAATATGACATTGGCTGCGGCAGGCCCGTATGCTGTTGTCCAGAACTGATTGACAACAAAGGGAGCGGGGCAATCTTTATCACAGGTGGTCTGCAAGTCCCATTCACAGAGATACGGCTCTGTTTTTGTGCTATAGCTGCCGGGACCGCCATAATCGTTCCAACTTCCTGCCGGTTTCCCTGGAAAATTCATCATTAGAAAATCCTCGCCGCCGGCATTATTGGGTTCCTGCGGAGCCCAATTTTGATAGTCCCAGGTCTCCCCTGTTATCCATTGCCAAGTTCCTTCTTTGACAGCGTCCGTACCTCCTAACCATATCGGCACTCCATTTGCCATATTGGTGTTAATCCAATCGTTTTCCGATTGGCTGGTACTGGTCGCCAGATGCGCAGATAAGCTGGCACAGGCGGTTTTTGCTGCGTCCCAGGTCAGCGCCGTATCCTTACGCTGGTAACTATGACCATTGTTCGGATTGACCACAACTGCGGAATCGGCCCGAACCAGGCCGGTAAATGTCAATATGGATACCGCCAGAGCGGCTACTGCCATAAGTTGTTTCTGTGTCATAAAGACTGTCCCCGATGATGTGAAATGTCAATCACTCTTCTTGAATGGGTGAAGCCGACTCCACCCGCTCAATTTCAGCGCCTGACTTTTATTGTTATTTCACTGAGTTATATTAGTACGCCTTAAAATAAATACAACTTCGACAGCAGACAAACACCTTTAAAGAATCAAGTTTGTATGAAACGTAAATGGAAGACGAGGCAAGACTACTCGGTTTTCTAGCCGGATTTTCCGGCGACATTGGTATGATCAATCTTGGGCACGATCAGAAGATGTCTGGCAGGCAAGACCACAGAACTGACTCCGTCCCGTTAGAAGAATGGAAGATCAGGGGCAATACCCGACTCACGAGCAACCATCATAATACTGCACCTGCTGAACAAAACCTGTGTAAATAGCCCTAACTTTGCCCTCACTAATTTCAAAGCGCATGGCTAACTTACTAGACTCGAACAAATTAGTGAGATAGCTCTCGGTCTCAGGCTGGTAATGATCGGGCTCCCTCTCAAGAGAAGAGCCATAGATGGCTTCCACCTTGGCAACGGCGTCTTGAAGAGCGACACCTGACGATGTTTTACGAAGTTGACTCATAATATCTATTCTTGTCAGAACCCCTTCTTCAAACATTAGCGCTATACCACTCAGCGCCTTTGGTTCTACAAAGAAACAGTCCATTAAACCAACGTCAGCCGGACTGATCAAATGCTCATTCAGAACGCTGCTCACAGCACCGAGCGACATACCGACTTTTGCCGGACCAACGCCATCGGGCCGCACTGTCCAGAGTTGTTCTGCGCATAGCGTGAGTGTAGGTATCAGCAAAAGCCAGAGAGCAATGCTGAATCTACACATGTTCATTAGAGAGCTAAAAATCACAACTTGCAATTTCATGGTTGTACCTACTTTCAATGGCGCGTTTACTCGGACCAAGGTTTTAGCATGGTTTAAAAATAGCGGCAACATCAAAATGTTCGGGTACAGGATTGTAAACCTCGTCCTGCATGGGCAGTGTTGAATGCCGGGAACGAACAGCATGTGCCCAGCCAATAATCAGGCCTGCGTCGCTTGTGTGAGATGGCGAGAACCTGAACCACGCCCTCAACATCGCGAAAAATGACCTTGAAGGGAAACCGCTGGAGGGAAACGCACCGGATGTTTGGCTGGCGCTCAATTCGATAACGGTGCGGTACATGGACAACGTTAGCCATCAACGTTTCGAATTCTGAGAGGTAGGAAGCACCAAGCCCCGGCTGTCGGGACTCAAAAAACGCGATTGATTCAAAATGCTCCGCTTCAGCGCCCGGATGAAAATAATAACTCACTTCAGCAAGTTCCGGGCTTTACGACTAACCTCTTCAGCAGGAATCAGCCTCACCAAACCTTGATCTATGTCATTGGCACGGCGTTCCGCCTCATCAAGCCAAGCCACTTCTATCTCGGAATCAGATAAGCTATCAAGGCTTAACAACAGTTTATGAGCCAACTTGGCCCTCTCTGACACGGGTAAAAGCAGAGCTTCGTGTTCTATTAACGATGTATCCATAATTTATCTCACAGTCGGACCGGGCATATTGCCGCGTCCGCAGGTTTTCTTGCATGATGTAAAGATAGCGGCAACATTAAAATGTCGGGGACAGGATTGCAATTCTCGTCCTGCATGGATGAATGTCGGGCACGAACAGCATGTGCTCGGCCTACCGGACTATAAAGGCTCCAAATCGATTTCATACGCTTCGATCAAGTCTCCAACGACGGAAACCAGTGAATAGAGAGGATGGCTGGCATCATCCAAAACAACATCGAGTAAATTATTCAGCAATGTAGTCGCCTGCTCATAATCACTTTCAGATTCAATATGCGATACCGGGGCGACTAATCTGAGCGCTTGCCAGGCTGGGACAAGTTTTTCAATATCAAGTACAGTGTTCATTTTTTTCTCCAGTTATTCCTGTCATATTCTGCATGAGTCATTATTTGCCGGACATAAAGCCGTTGTTTGTCATAATGAATAACGGTTGCAATCCGATATTTATTGCCGCCAACATCAAACAATGTGTAGCCATCGACATAATCCGCTGAATTGAATATTTTCCGCAAATCAGAAAATGAAGTTACCGTAAATTGACTTACTTTGTGAAACCATTCTTCCAAAGCAGATTTGGATTCCGGATGACATTCCCAGAATTCTCTAATAGGTCTCTTGGAAATCACACGCATGGTTTGATTCTTTAAATTTGGACATTGTTATTGGATAAAGTGACTCAGCCACTATGAAGCGTAAACGGAATACGGGGCATTGGAGACACCGATTCTAGCGATGATGTCGGGCACGAACAGCATGTGCCGGACCGAGCTGCATCAAAACGTTCGGGACGGAGTTGCAAACTCCGTCCCGCGTGAGACAGCATGTGCCCGATCTACCGGGCTCCGTCCCGCGTAAGGCTTTGTCAATATGCCGTATCAATTAACAATTGAGTGTCGTCCTGAAAAACATTGCCACTACCGCGAGGTTTAACCAAAAAACGAATCGCATCCTTTACAGTAATATCAGCAGCATCACCGTTCTGATAAGCACATCTACTCCAGCCTATTTTCTCAACTGGATTAAATAGCATTAATGCGGAGGCCGCACAACTAACAATCTGTTGGCGATGACACAAGCTTTGCCTATCCAGTTGTAACATAGTGTGCATAATATTAAGGTCCATAAGAGTGCTAGGCATCCAATTCATTATGCTTTTGTAAGCGAATACCCAAGCGATACCTGTCCGCCAATAGAGCATTTCGAGGGAAATATCATTGTGAGAACCACCGATCTCACATGCACCAAATATATTACCCCTTCAACCCTTTTTCCCCGATCTGCACTTACGGCGGCACCTATAATGGCACTTATATTTGAGAAGTTTGAGTTACCTAAACGTGCGCCATAACCGTGAGATGCAACATAGATAAATAGCCGCTCTTGCGGAGCCGTCAGCAAATGAGCTAAGGAATTTTCAAAACCCTTTGTATCGATAAAGGTCATATAGTAAATCTGAATATCCTCATTCGAGCGGGACAGTCCTTCGAAGTAAGGTAGCACGGACGCTTGGCTACTATTCTGTTGATTTAAATCCCACCAAATATTTTCTAAAATTAATATTGCAGTATTTTTCATTTTGATTAAGCAGTTCTTTATTTGAAGGAGCTTTCAGATTATCACTCTGAGAAGAAAGTAGCCCGTATGAAGCGTAAGCGGAATACGGGACATCGGTGTCACGAAGACCCGGATTTCGCAAGCTCCATCCGGGCTACTCATTTATGTTCCCGATCATGCATGTAAGGAAACACAACAAACCCCACTTCAACCCTACACCAACTCCTGCATACAAAGCCGCATCGCCGTTTCCCAATTCGGCATTTGCAAGCCGAAATGCTGCTCTAATTTTGCAACGGACAAGCGCGAATTGGCGGGGCGGGTTGCCGGTAGCGGGTAATCGGTGGTGGGAATAGGATGGATGTTCCGGGTTTTTAAGTTTTGATTGCCTTGCTGACGGGCGTATTCGACGATGGCTTGGGCGAAACCGTGCCAGGATGTTTCACCTGATGAGGTCAGGTTATAAATACCTGAATTAAATTGGCCCTGCTGCCGTTCAAGCAGCGATTGGCGCACTACATGCGCGGTGGTTTCGGCGATTAATCTGGCCCAGGTCGGCGCGCCGATCTGGTCGGCGACGATCTTGAGCTCTTCGCGTTCTGCGGCCAACCGTAAAATACTCTTTAAAAAGTTATGGCCTCTGGCCGTATACACCCAGGTGGTGCGAAGAATCAGGTGATCGGCTTCGGCGGCCTGAATGGCTTGTTCTCCGGCCAGTTTACTTGCGCCATAGACATTCAGGGGATTGGTTGAATCCTGTTCGGTATAAACCGAATCCTTGCTGCCGTCAAAGACGTAATCGGTTGAATAATGGATCAGCAATGCGCCGTTTTTTTTCGCTTCTTCGGCTAATACGCCGGGCGCCTCGCCGTTAACCAGAAAAGCCAAATCAGGTTCTGTTTCGGCTTTATCGACAGCGGTATAAGCCGCCGCATTGACAATGACATCCGGCTGCTGCGCTTGCATCAAGCGCCGTAAACCGTCAAGATCACTGAGATCGGCCTGGCTGCGATCGACCGCAATGACGTCCCCTAACGGCAATAACGTTCTGGTCAGCTCCCAACCGACTTGGCCTTTTGCTCCGGTAACTAGGATTTTCATGCAAACACCTCGGCATCCGCCATTTTGCTGCCGACCTGATCCTTGCCCGACAAGATAGGCTCTGCATCTATCGGCCATTCAATGCCGATGGAGGGATCGTTCCAGAGTATGGAGCGCTCATATTCCGGCGCCCAATAATCGGTGGTTTTGTATAAGAATTCAGCCGATTCGCTGGTCACGATGAAGCCGTGGGCAAAACCTTCGGGAATCCAGAATTGGCGTTTGTTTTCCGCCGACAGCGTAACGCCGACCCATTTTCCGAAGGTAGGCGAACTGCGACGAATATCGACGGCGACATCGAAAACCTCACCGGCGACCACGCGCACCAGTTTGCCCTGCGCCTGCTGAATTTGGTAATGCAAGCCGCGCAACACGTTTTTAGCGGACTTGGAGTGATTGTCCTGAACAAATACCGGATCAAGGCCGGTCAGTTCTTTAAATCGGCGCGCATTAAAGCTTTCATAAAAAAAGCCGCGGTCATCACCGAAAACTTTGGGTTCAAAAATAAGCAAGTCGGGTATGGCGGTAGTCTGTATTTCCATGATGTTTATAACGGTTTAGTTGGAGTGAAGTGAGGACAAACAGGGTATGTGACTGAGGATCCCTGTTTTGAGTTAGGGGTCGTCATGATTTTTTAACAATTCAAAAACTACAATTCTCGATTATCTGTCACCTGGATTGCGAAGTTTTAGTATTATGCCATTAAAATTAATCACTAATCCACCCACGCAAACGCAATCTCGGACCTTGCCCGGCATTTCATACACTGACGTTGATTGTTAAAATAACATAACCCTGAAATTTAAAGAGAGTTGCATGATGAGTAAACCAAAATTATCGTTACAGGATCAGTTGTTAAAATCGGGTTTAGTGAGTTCGGCTCAGGCTAAAAGCGCAAAGTCCGATAAGCTCAAGCAAGCCCGGCAACAACAAAAGAATAATTTAGTCGTGGTCGATGAAGCCAAGGAATTAGCCCTAAAAGCGCAAGCGGAAAAAGTCGAAAGAGACCGCGAATTGAATCAACTAAAAAAGCAACAGGAAGAGCAAAAACAGATAGCCGCCCAGGTCAAGCAACTGATTGAATCAAACCGGCAAGCAAAAGATCCCGATGGTGTAGCCTATAATTTTAATGACAGCAACAAGATGAAAACGCTATATGTCTCGGAAGCCATGCGCCGGCAAATTATCAACGGCCGACTGGCTATTGTAAAACTGGGGCAATCGTATGAAGTAGTCCCGGCTGAAGCGGCGGCAAAAATCAGCTTGCGCGATCCGGCCTGTGTGATGGTTAGCAATGAAGCGGTTGCCGGAACTGAAGTGTCTGGTGACGATCCTTATGCGGCTTACCAAATTCCTGATGATTTGATGTGGTGATCTGCCCTCTCCCCCGGCCCCTCTCCCAATTGGGGGAGGGGCTTTGTTGCATACTGCTATGGTTGCTATTTTGCCGCGCTTTCCTGCTTAATCAGCTTATCCATAACTTCTATCATTTTCTCGTGAGAACCCGCCAAATTGGCGTTAGTCAGGTATTTACCGTTAACAACGACAGCAGGGACGCCGGTTATGCCATAACGAGCCGCTATCGCAGTTGCCTGACGCATTTTGGAATCGACCAGAAATGAATTATAGGCTTCATGGAATTGGGTTTCATCGACACCATGAGCAACAAAAAACTTGGCTAGCTGTTCTTCGGTTTCAAGTTTCTCTTTTTTGTTTTGAATGGTATCAAAAATGTCTGCATGCACTTTATCAACAACACCCAAAGCTTCGGCAGTGAAATAGGCTTTGGCGTGTTTACCCCAGGTGTCACTGAATACAGCCGGCTGACGGATAAACTCGACGTTTGCGGGTTGGCTTTTCACCCATTTATTCAGTAAGGGTTCAAAGCTGTAACAATGCGGACAGCCGTACCAGAAAAACTCGATCACTTCGACTTTATCGGCATGCTGGGTAGGCTGGGCGGGCGAGAGAGCTTGATAACCCGGCTCTTCTGCTTTCAGCATTGCAGAGCAGGCAAACATCAGGATTAACAAACCGGTTTTAGTCATTTTTTTTAACATTGTTTAAAGTTCTCCACGAGATTAAGCTTATTTCATCATCGAAATATGATAAGCAACGGCCTTGATTTCCGCATCGGTCATTTTCTTTGCAATCATGTGCATCATATTTTCGGGATTGTTACTGCGAGCACCGGATTTGAAATCAGTGAGGGCTTTGATCAGGTAATCGGCATGTTGCGATCTCAACGCCGGGAATGCCGCCGGTTTGTTGCCTTCGCCTAAAGGCCCGTGGCAGGCGATACAGGCTGAAACTGCGCGGTTCAAGTCACCGTTGCGATACAAGTCACTGCCTTGGGCTATCAATTCCTGTACAGGGTCTTTGCCGTCTGCGGCCGGTTTTGCATCATCATCGTCATCGACCACGGGCAATGTATTTGCAGAAATTTTTTGAGCGGCATAGTAAGCGGCAACATCCTCCATATCTTCATCGCTTAATCCCATCGCCATCGCGGACATCATCGGGTCTTTGCGACTGCCGTCTTTAAATGCGCGTAACTGTTTTACCAGATAAGACGAGTGTTGCTGGGCAAGCTTGGGGAATGTTGGTACCATGCTGTTACCATTTTCTCCATGACAACTGATGCAGGACGCCGCTTTTTCTTTTCCTGCGTTAATATTGACTTCCGCATGTAAAATAGTCGAAGTGCCGGCTAATGCCAGAGCAAGTGAAAGTTTCAGCAATTTTTTTTTCATCAGGTATCCCCTTCTTATTAGAGTAATTATTTGGTAGCCTTTGAAAATTAAAAGGCTGCTTAAACTGTAGTCAAATTCTACCTTAATTGGTACCCTTAAGCGAGACACCGATGAACAGACACCGATGAACCCAATCTACACCCAGGCAAAATTTATTAACAGTTCGCCGCACCTCAAGGATACACCGGCCGATGAAGGCCTGGAAGTTGCCTTTGCAGGTCGATCCAATGCCGGAAAATCCAGCGCTATTAACACCCTGACCCGACAGAACGCATTGGCGCGTATCAGCAAAACGCCGGGGCGAACCCAGATGCTCAATTTCTTTGAAATCAGCCCGCAACGACGCTTTGTTGATTTACCCGGTTACGGCTATGCCAAAGTACCGTTAGCGGTAAAACAAAAATGGCATGAGCTGATGGAAACCTATTTAACCCATCGCAAATCCTTATGCGCCATTATCCTGGTCATGGATGTGCGCCATCCCTTGACCGAGTTCGACTGGCAGATGGTGGAATGGTGTCGGCACACTAACCTGCCGTTGCATATCTTACTGACAAAAGCCGATAAATTGACTTACGGAGCAGCTAAAAACACCTTATTACAGGTGCAGAATGAATTAAAGGACATTCACTTTCCGTTGTCGATACAGCTCTTTTCATCATTGAAAAAAACCGGCGTTGATGAAGTGCATAAAGCCCTCGATCACTTGTTTAACCTGGTTAATCAGGATCAGGAAAATAGCCGGGAAGCCTGAATAAAGAAAGCCCCAAAGTCTGAAGAATAACTTTGGGGCTTGAGGAGAAAATCAGTCGGTAAACAAGGGGAAATACGACTGATCGAACGCCGTAGAAGGCGTCGGCTTTATGACTGGGGTGCCTATAAAAAGTTCCGACACCGGAAATTTTTTCTAAAATTAATTTCAGGGCCGGATAAACGGCCTGTCAAAATAACTCTCCGTTACGGATGCATCAGCCAGCCGGATTCGTTAAACAACAGCAACAAGACACCGGCAAACACAGCCGCCAGAACATCATCAAGCATAATACCCAGACCGCCTTGTACCTTTTGATCAATCCATTTGATGGGCCACGGTTTGATAATATCGAAGAACCTGAACAAGATAAAACCCAGCACCAAGTTTTGCCAGGTAAAGGGAACCAGCCACATTGTAATCAGGAAACCGGCGATTTCATCCCAAACAATGCCGCCAAAATCATGTTCATCGAGTTTTTTTGCGGCAATGTCGCATATCCATACGCCGCTAACCGTGACAATGAGTGTCAACAAGCTATAAATAATGCTGTTCGCCTGGACAAACAGGCAATACAGCGGAATGGCCGCCACCGTGCCAAAAGTGCCGGGCGCTTTTTTTGCAAGACCGGAGCCGAAACCGAAAGCCAGGAACAAGATGGGATCGGACAGAATTTGTTTCGGGCTTAGTTTATTTTTACCCAATGAGGTATTAAGAAAAATGCTCATACGCTTTTACCTGTAATGCTTGAATGTGTCCCGACTTGTTCAATCGCAATCCCGGTTCCGACTCTATAACGCCGATTTTTTTGCAGGCGAACTGACAAGCCGCCTCGAACGCCGCCGTATTTTCCGGGCTGACGGTAAAACAAAGCTCGTAATCATCACCGGCTGTCAGCGGCATTAACCAATCGCCGGTGTCCTGAATATACGCCAATACGGCCTCCGACAGCGGCAAGGCTTCCCAATCCAGGCAGGCGCCTGCGTTGCTTTGCGCCAGAATATGCCCCAAATCACCAGCCAAGCCATCCGACAGGTCGATACAGGCAGTCGCAATGTCACGTAACGCCAAGCCTGCATCAACGCGGGGATCAGGCCGGTTAAAGCGCATTAACGCCGCATCGGGATTGTTGCAATGATAACCCTGCTTTATTTTTAACCCCAGCCCGGCATCGCCCAAAAACCCGGTCATAAAAATTAAGTCTCCCGGCTTTGCCATTGAACGCATCAGCGCTTTACCCCGCGGCACCAAACCCATTGCCTGAACCGTAAGGGTCAATGGACCCGATGTCGTATCGCCGCCGATTAAATCCACCGAATACCGCTCCGCCAAAGCCAAAAAACCCTTGGCAAAGGCAGTCAGCCAGTGCTCGTCAACGACTGGCAAAGTCAACGCCAGCATTACCGACAAGGGCTGTGCGCCCATAGCGGCAAGATCGCTCAAATTAACGGCCAGCAGTTTATGCCCCAGTTGTTCCGGGTCGGCTCCGGCAAAAAAATGCACGTTTTCTACCATAGTATCGGTGGTCAACGCTAATTCATAACCGTCAGGAATAGCCAACAAGGCGCAATCATCTCCGATACCCAGACGGGTAGACGAATTTTTTACCGCCTGTCGGGTAAAAAATTGCCGGATCAGGGAAAACTCGGTTAGAGAGGACGAATCGGGAGACGGAACAGGAAGATCTCCTGTCATTTGCTTTCCGTCTTCCGTCTGTTGAGTTCCACGGTTCTTTTTTGCCGGGCGACTTTATCGAGAATACCGTTAACGTACTTGTGACTGCCGTCGGCGCCGAAACACTTGGCGAGATTAATACCCTCGTTTAAAACCACGCGATAGGGCATATCCAGCCGATGCAATAATTCGTAAACGCCTATCCTCAAGATGGCTCTTTCCACCGGATCGATCAAATCGACGGGCCGGTCGACAAATTCGGCCAAAGCCTGGTCAATAGACTCCAGATTCTTGGGAACGCCGTGAAACAGCTCAGTAAAATAACTTTTCTGGGCGTCTTTCAGCCGCTCTTCTTCCAGGAACTGCAATTCAATTTGACTGAGATTCTGCCCGGTCATCTGCCATTGATACAACGCCTGTACAGCGGCTTTTCTGGCATTGGTGCGCGCTTGACTCATCAGTTTTCCAGGTTTTTAAATAAACTCACCATTTCGATCGCTGACAACGCAGCTTCCGCGCCCTTATTACCGGCTTTGGTGCCTGCACGCTCTATTGCCTGCTCTATCGTATCAACGGTCAACACACCGAAACTAACCGGCACATCATATTGCAGGGATATATGCGCCAGGCCTTTAACACATTCACCAGCGACATATTCAAAATGCGGCGTACTGCCGCGAATCACCGCGCCCAATGCAATAATGGCGTCATATTTCTTGCTTGCCGCTATGCGCTGCACCACCATGGGTAACTCAAACGCACCGGGCGCCTTGACCAGATGAATATCGGCTTTATCGGCGCCGTGACGCACCAGCGCGTCAATCGCCCCGCCTTCCAGCTGTTCGACAATGAAACTGTTAAAACGGGAGGCGACAAGACAGAATTTACCGCCTTGCGCGGAAAAAACGCCTTCAAAGGTCTTTATTTTTGACATGTTACTTCTCTATTTATGTTGAATCCGGAGGTTGTTGCATCTTCAGCGTAGTGAAAACTGAAAGAAACAAAATATACTTCGCGATCACCCAAGCAGGATTTACGGACCGGTCATTTTATCCGATAGCGGCATTTGTCACACGGATATAATACGTTAAATGACCCGGTTTTAAGGCGGGGTAGATAACATCCTTGCAAAAGATGTTATCTGTTGAAACAAAAAACCCGTTAACCTAAACGGATTTACGATTAATCCCTGCTTCAGGCAATAACTTGAATAAGATGACGATTGCATAGCCTAGAAGCGCATATACGAGTGCGGAACCGGTATAAAGCGGATAATACTGAACTATCCGCGCAGCATAGTCCGCTAATGACATCGCCTCGTAACGACCCGAAAACAGGTAGAAACTGCCGTTGGAAATGGCAAATGCCAGCGTTGTCGCCAGCGTTAGCAAGCCCAGCGATACGGCCAGTGCTGATGCATTCATTGATTTAAACGTAGCACAGTAACGACCGGCAAACCACATCACAGCATAGGTCGGGATCAAGAAAACGTAAGCCGGTGAAACGCACCAACCGCTGGTGCCGTTGGCAATGGCAAGATAATCAATCAATGCGGCCATAGCCAGCAGGAAAGCGAAAAAACTCTTTTTGCGGTAAAAACCGGCAAAGAAAAAAACCGCCAGCGACGCATCGGGCAAATGCAGGGTATCGCCGAAATGATGGTAGCGTGTCAGCACCATCAGCGCAATCAGCGGTACCGGTAAATACTCAGCTTGCAGCCATTGTTTTATGTTCATCGTGTTTTCTCCAAAAATGGGGGGATTAATTATATTTAGGCGGGTGTCAGTTATTATAATGGATTGAAAGAAAGAAGTTCCTGTCCGCTGTATTATAAGTAGATACGGTTTGGTACTGTTTATCCAGCAGATTGTTCAACTTCGCGCTCAGCATCCAGTTTTTGTTGAAATGGTAGGCCGTGCGCAAATCCACGGTGACGTAACCGGCCACTTTGACGGTGTTTTCAGGATCATCAAAACGACCGTCTTGCGCGACCACCATAGCACCGACATCGAATTGCCCGAAAGAACGAGACCAATCAAACGACAGCGTTTTGTCTGCGCGTCTGGGCAATCTGGCATTGGTTTCGCGGTTAACAGGACTGAGCAAATTCATGCTGAGCTTGCCGTTCCATCCCAACCATTGCGTACCGATTTCAGTTTCAATGCCGTCGATTTGCGCTTTGCCGATATTCTGAGCGCTGAACTCGTAGGTAACGGGATTAAAGTAAGGCGTAATCAAATTATCAATGTCGGTGTGGTAGGCGCGCACTTCCCATTTCAGTTGTTTGTGATCGCCCGCCAAACCGACTTCAAATGAAGTCGATTGTTCGGGCCGCAAATTGGCATTGCCGTAGTTAGGATAATATAAATCATTAAAAGACGGTGATTTAAAGGCGTTGCCGAAGTTGGCGAACGGGCTGATGCCGATGGCGCTGTTATAACGCCAGCCGAAGCTACCGGTTACATAATCGCCAAAGGCCTGGTTTTCATCCCAACGCAATGAGGCGTTGATAAAATGATTGTCAAAAATCCGGCTGTGCAGTTCACTAAAAATCCCCACATCATAACGAGATTTTTCCTTAAAACCGTCAAAACCAGGATTGAAAGTATCCAGATCCGAGCTATCGACTTCGTCAAGGCGATAATCGGAACCAAAAACGAACTGGTGTTCATCCGACAAGGCTATCTGGTTCAGCCAGGTAGCATTCCAGCGTTGTGTGTAAAAATTGGAAGCAAAAGATTTGTCAGGCGCAAATTGGTCGTTATTGTCGAAACTTTGCCCAAGCCGTAAGGTTGAGCGCCAATTATCAAGTATGTCGGCACTGCCGGATAACGCAGCAACCTGATTGATAAAATTTGTTTTGTCTTGAAACGATCCATCGTATTCGGTTTTACCTTGGGAGCGCATAAAAGACGCTTCAATCTCGGCATTATTGTCGAAACGGTGGCCGACACGGGCGTTGACGGCCGTATTGTAGTAACCGTCCGCATCGGGTTGATCGACGCCAAAAAAACCCGATGTCGGCTGGCGAGAGTTGAATCCTTGGGTGTTGTAATGCGAAGCGCCGGCCGTATACCAGCTATTTCCCACTTTGCCGCTGACCGTGCCGCTTGATTTTACGGTGTCATAGTTACCGCCACCGACATCCAGCGTGACGCTGGGTTTCTCGCTTTGGCCGCCTTTGCGGGTAAAAATCTGGATAACCCCGCCAATCGCTTCGGAACCGTATAAGCTGGATTGGGGCCCACGGATAATCTCGACGCGTTCAATCTGGTCGATGGGCATAAATTCAAAGGGTGATGTCCCCAACGTAGCCGAACCCACCTTGATACCATCGATCAGCACCAGCACATGATCGGAATTGGTGCCGCGCATGAACACACTGGTGGTTTTGCTGTCGCCGCCCTGTTGGGTCATGTCGATGCCGGTTGTACCGCGCAATAAATCCGGGAAGGTTTTTACTTGCAGCCGTTCAATATCGGCTCTTGTATAAACGGTCGCTGCGGCGGCCAACTGATTTTTAGCAATTTCGGTTCGCGTCGCGGTCACCACCATATCGGGAAGCGCCAATGAATCGGGAGCAGCTGTTTCCTGAGCGAGTGACTGGGCAGTAAAGCCCGTAATGAGTAATGTACTGAATAATAATTTTTGCATGGTTGTCCTTTGCGCCGCCCGCGCATAGTGGATATGTATTACAGCGGGGGGACAGAAGACAAAAGAAGACAGGAACGCGCAGTATGCCGTCTTTTTCGTAGACAGCCCTCCGCTGTACCGAATTATACTTTCGGGCCGGTCTCCGGGCTTATAAGTGGCGTGAACCTGAATCGTCACCTTCCCATGCACATGATGTCACAGTGGCATAAGACGACTCTTTGACTTATATACCGTTGCGGGGGCAGCGTCGGATTTGGCAATAATAACCTTACCGACTTCCCGTTTAACCGTTAGGCGTGAACCTTACGGAACCTGAAAGCAGGGGGCAATTATAGGGGCTTGTGTTGATAAAGCAACTTTAAGTTAGTCAAAGCGCTTGGCATCCGACGGTAATTTATTAAACACGGGATGTTTGGCAATGCCGTAATGTTCAGGGTAATAAACTGCTCCTAGATACAAACCGTCCGGCGGTGCGGTCACACCTGCCGATTTGCGGCTTTTCAGTTCAAGCAAATCCTGAGTCCAGTCCACCGGCTGTTTGCCGAGACCTATATCCATCAACACCCCGGCAATATTCCTGACCATGTGATGCAAAAACGCATTGGCGGAAATATCCATGATGACTTTGTCGCCGTCCCTGTATACGTCAATAAAGTACATCACGCGCCAAGGACTAACTGACTGGCAGCCCTGCGCCCGGAACGAGGAAAAATCATGGTTGCCGATCAGGTGTTGCGCGGCCTGATGCATTTTGTCGGCATCCAGGGTGCCGTAACACCAAGTCGATTGCTTGCGTAACAACGCCGATTTGACCGGGCGATTCAGGATGACATAGCGGTAAAACCGGGCAATGGCGCTGTATCGGGCATGAAAATCATCGACGGCTTCTTGCACCCAGGTAATCCTGACATCATCGGACAAATTGCTGTTGCCGCCGAGCAGCCAGGCATGAAGATCACGCGTCGCCACGGTATCGAAGTGGACGACTTGTTCAAGCGCATGCACGCCGGCATCGGTCCTGCCCGCACACTGCATAGTCACAGGATGATTGGCGACTTTCGACAAGGCCTGCTCAAGCGTCTGTTGCACGCTGCGTTGGTTGGTTTGCCATTGCCAACCGGCAAAGCCGCTGCCATCGTACTCCAGGCCCAAAACTATCCGTTTTTTATTCATGGATATAAACTTTAATTCCGGCTTCCACGCGATCGAATAAATCCAGCACATCGGCGTTTTTCATACGCACACAGCCGTGCGAATCGGGATAACCCTTCATTAATTCATCCGGGCAACCGTGGATATAAATATAACGCCAGGTTGTATCCACTTTGCCGTAACGGTTCTTGCCCGGCTCAAGCCCGCCCAGCCAGAGAATCCGGGTTAATATCCAGTCGCGTTGCGGGTATTGCCGGCCGAGTTCTGGGCTGTAGATTTCACCGGTACCGCGCCTGCCTTTAAAAACACTGTACAGCGGCTGGTTGGCGCCGATTTTCGCCCGAATTTGATGCCAGCCTGTCGGCGTGCATTCGCTGCCCATCTGTTCGCCGGCGCCGTTTTTGGCGGTGGAAACCGGATAAGTTTTTATGATCCGGCTATCTTTAATGATGGATAATTGTTGCGTACTGATTGAAATATCGAGAAGAAAATCGGTTTTCATAATGTTGAAACGGTGAATGTATTGGGCAGGATAGTGGCTGTAGACATCAAGTTAATTCAAGATTTATGTTGTCCACGAAAAACACGAAAGCCACGAAAATATTGCTTGGTTTTTTATATCTAATCAGCCCCCTATCGCTGGTTCCCAAGCTCCGCTTGGGAACCCAAATCCGAGAAGCTAGAGCTTCCGAAACCGCATTCCCAAGCTAGAGAGGCTGTGAAAGTATTATCGGAAATCAGGTTAAAAACATTTTTCACCACGAAGGCACGAAGAACACGAAGAAAAATATCTATTTAATTCAATATATTGAAAACTTCGTGATCTTCGTGTCTTCGTGGTTATATCTTTAATCTGATCTAAAATGGAATACTTTCACAGCCTCTAGAGCTTGGGAACGAGCTGAGTAGTTACGATTTTTCGTGATTTTCGTGTTTTCCGTGGACAAATCCCTTAGCTTGATGCGATGACAGGCTACGTCTCTACGCCTTCCGAAACAAAGCCATCGATTCCACATGCCCGGTTTGCGGGAACATATCCATCACGCCGGCCTTGACCAGTTTATAACCCAGTTCATTGACCAGAATGCCGGCGTCACGGGCGAGCGTGGACGGATTACAGGACACATAAACAATCTGCTCGGGTTGCCATTTTTTAAAATGATGCAAGACCTCAGAGGCTCCTGCCCTGGACGGGTCGAGCAAGATTTTATTGTATTTCCGGTTGGCCCAGGGCTGGTCGCTGATATCCTTGCTTAAATCGGCAGCGTAAAATTCAACGTTGCTGATATTGTTGTAACGGGCGTTTTCACGGGCATGATTTACCAGCGGTTGATCGCCTTCGACACCGACGACCAAGCCGGCGAATCTCGCCATCGGCAAGGTAAAATTTCCCAGGCCGCAAAACAAATCCAGCACCGTGTCGTTTTCATCCAACGCCAGAGTTTCCAATACCCGGTTGATCATTTGCCGGTTAATTTCATAATTAACCTGAGTGAACATCGCGGGCCTGAATTTAAACTCGATGTTCTGATCAGGCAGTGCGTAAACCGGAATCACTTCCGGCTCGCCATCCAGCGGCACAATGGTGTCCGGGCCTTTAGATTGCAGACATAAGGTTATGTTGTGCTCTCGTTCAAACGCCTTCATACGTTCTTGATCGGCATCGGTGGGCGGTTCCAGTACGCGGATCGACAATACGCATTGTTCATCGCCGATGGCGACTTCTATCTGCGGAATTTTCTCCCGGATAGAGAGGCCTTCTATCATCTCGCCCAAGGCCAGCAAGCGCGTGCCGACGATCGGGTGCATGACGATACAACTGTCGATTTCCGCTAGGTAAGGGTGACGTCTTTCCCTGAAACCCACCAGCACCCGGTTCTTTTTAGCAACATACTTGACGCCCATGCGCGCCTTGCGACGATAGCCCCAATGCGGGCCTTGCAAAGGTTGCCAGGGCTCGGGCATATCGACTTTGCCTATGCGCCGGAAGTGCTCGGCCAATAAGGCTTGCTTGATCCTGATCTGCGCCGAGGATTCGACATGCTGAAAACTGCAACCGCCGCATACGCCGTAATGCAGGCACTGTGGATCAACGCGGTCCTCGGCGCGGCTTAACAGCGTGACAACCTTGCCTTCGGCATAATCCTTGCGGCTTTCGGTATAAATAAATTCGACGTCTTCACCCGGTAAAGCTTCGTCGATAAATATCACTTTGCCGTCGACATGCGCGACACCGCGGCCATCGTGGGCCAGCGATTCAATGGTGACTTTAACCGGCGTTTCGGGTAACGGTTTCTTTCTTGCTCTTCTTCCCATGCAGGGTCTATTTTCCAAATGTTAGCTAATTGATTCCACCTGATTAAATCGATAGTAACCGGTGGGGCTTTAAAATTATTGGCTGCCTTAATAAGGTGTAAACGGATTCAGTTATAAGATCAATCTTGCTTATCGTTCCCACGCTCCGGCGTGGGAATGCAGTAATAGACGCTCTAGCGTCGCGAAACATAAAACGGGCTAAGTCATTGTTATTTTGATGTTACACAACGCTGGAGCGTTGGCCCGCGCATTCCCATTTATGCCCCATAGGGTACGCCGGAGCGTGGGAACGATTATGTCCTTGGTTATTTTTGCGAGTTAAGTAAGCCGCCTTAAGCAAGGTAAAACCCCACCACTTATTTCTGCTTCCAACTTCCGCCCGATTGATACCACCAGCCCGGCTGCGCATTACTGACCCAGCGGGCGGCAAAGGTTGATTTGATTTGCCCGGCCCAATCGGGATGTCCGTTGGCATTGGCAATTGCCAGATAGAGATTTTGCCGGTCTGCATTTTCTGCCGCAACCAGTTTACTAACCTGATTCCGGTCCTTAAGCGGCACGCTGGCGGCATCCCTGACCGTTAACAAACCGTCGGCCTGAATGCCGATTGCACCGGACGCGTAAAACCCCCGGAGTGTGGCGAAACGGCTTTCCATCGTTGCTCGTAATTTCCTGATTTCAGGACTATCGATGGTCAGGTCGGCTTCATCGGCATGCGCCGGAGAAACAACCACACTGATGGCATCATCGATCAACCGATACATAGCCGTCTGCCAATCAGGCAGGCTCGCCTTGGGCTCGACTTCTGTTTTTGGGGGTGTGATGCCTTGAATATCCTTGATGATTTCATCAGCTGCTTTTTCAGCGGCGGCGGCAGGGAAGTAAATATTAATGGTGACACAGGCGGTCAACAATAACACGGCGAATACCGATAGTTGTTTCATAACACTCTCCAAATTATTTAATGATTACTTCGTCTGATGTTCCAATACGACTTAAGCGCTCCATCAAGACATCCCAGTCAACGCGCGGATTATAGCCGATCACATCGATTCTGGGCAGTCCGCCGCCTTTAACAATGGTATAACCGCTATTGGTCGCTTCCACGCCCATTAACTGGCAAACGCCTTCGTGCAAATAACAACCCATACCGATTTTATCGTAGCTGAACGTTTCAAACAGGTTCAGGAAGCTTCTGGACACAATATCCGAAACGCCCCCGCCACCAATACTGGCGATGTTTTTCACCGCCTTTTGACTGATTTTATGGACGGAATCATCGTCATCGGGCGTTCCGAACCACGCGTAAAAAGTAACAGGCTTCCAGTTTTCTATCGTCAGTTTTCTGACAAAGCCGGACAATTTGCCGGTGATACTGCCGAATTCAAACTTGCTGGATAATTGTTCAAGATCCAGCTGGTCGATTTCCAGCTCACTATAAAACTGCGGAAGACCGGTGAATATTCCCGATGCCGCCAGGTTAGTGAATTTTATAACGCCGTCAAAAGCTTTTATGCTGATCTCACCATCAAGGCTCAATCTATTATTTTTGTAATCGACCCTGGGAATATTACCGCTGATATTGCCTGATAACGGCGCCCAATTTAAGGCCTGGGACAATTGTTGCAATGACACATCGTTTAACGCGCCTTCAAAGACAATATCGGGTTCCTGCCGCATCCCTGTTTGCCAACCGAAGGCATTGACAGCGATGGTGCCGCCCAAAAACGGCAATTGCGTCTTTTCAAGCAATTTGAAACTGTGTGCCCGGCTTAAAAATAAAAGCCCGGCGCGCCCTACAGGCAAGCCGAGTACTTGTAACTGCTGCCAGGCAAATGTTGAGGATTGATTAAACGCCTCATCACCGGACCAGTTTATCTCTCCGTGACCATTCCGAATTTGTACGCGCCGCGCCGCATCGTTAACATCAAGCTGATGGATGCGTGCCGTCAAAGTGCTTAATGATTGTCCGGCAATCGTAACATCGGCATCCAACTGTCCGCCTAGTGTGATACCTTCCAATGCGGTTTGTTCAAAAAACGGTTTTAAATACACTTCGGACAAGTGTTGCAAATCTGCGCTACGCAGGGATAACTCTGCCTTTTCAAGCGCCAGCCCTTCATCAGTAAGCACGACGGCGTTGCCGCTTAATGCGATAGCGAGGCCATGCCGGTATGTTGCCGTCTTTATTACGGCCTCCTTGCTTGCCGGGTTCCAGTCGCCACGCGCATCAAGAACGATGCTCTGCCCGCCCGCTTCCAGGTAAAGCGGCTCTGCATACAACGCGCCGCCGCTTAAACTCGCATGGCCTTGCCATTGCCATAAACCCTGATTGTTTTCAGCGACCAAGCGAGTGTCCAACGAGACTTTTTCGCCTGCAAGCCGCCCGTCTTTGGTTTGTGTACTTAAGCCATCGAGCTCGGCAGTTAACGCAAGGTTTGTTAATACAGACTGACTCAACGACACCTTCAATGCGAAGCTGATCTTCCCTTCCTTAACATCAGGCGCTTGCAAACCAAACAGAGTTTGCGGCAACAATTTTTGCACAGCGGCGACATGCACCGCTTTGGCATTCATCTGCAAGGCCCATTGCTCGCCTTGTTGCTCACCGTCAATATTGATGGTGCCGCCGGCCAGCCGCAAATCGGTTAACTTGAACCGGCTGTTGTTCCCGGCGCTATAAAAAGAGAAATTGGCGGACGGCGACTGCCAGCGTTTGGAACGCACCTCGGCCCTGCCCTGTTGACAGGATAGCTCGCTGTTTTGCCAGGTAAAGACAGCGCAGCGGATATTAATCAGGGACAGGTCATCGAAAGGTTTCGGCAGCCTTGCTTGTTCGATTGTTAACGTCAGTTTTTGCGCGCCCGGCGCAGAACTACCTAAAGCAATATGGATATTTTCCAATGTCCACCGCCCTGCCGCTATCGCCGCTATATTCAGCGATGCGCTTTCCAGGGCATAGGCGCTGTAACTGAAAAAAATAATAAGCGCCGTGAGGAGACGTATCATTAGCGTTACAGGAGCGAATGCTCTCGCTCCTGCATAGAGGCGGTTAACCGGGAAAAACACCTGTCGATAAATAACGGTCGCCGCGATCACAGATAATAACGACAATGACGGCATTCTCGACCTCTTCCGACAAGCGCAATGCCGCAAACACAGCGCCGCCCGAAGAAATCCCGGCAAAAATACCCTCCTGTGCCGCTAAAGCGCGGGTGGTCGTTTCTGCTGATAACTGATCAACATCGATAATGCGATCCACCCGATCCGCCTGATAGATTTTCGGCAAATACTCCTGGGGCCAGCGCCTGATGCCGGGAATTTTGGATTCCCCTTCCGGCTGCACACCGATAATCTGAATCGCCGCATTTTGTTCCTTGAGAAATGCCGACGTCCCCATAATGGTGCCGGTGGTTCCCATCGAACTGACAAAATGTGTGACTTGCCCTTGGGTATCGCGCCATATTTCAGGCCCCGTGCCTTCATAATGCGCGCGCGGATTATCGGGATTGGAAAACTGGTCCAGAACCCGGCCCTTGCCTTCCGATTCCATTTTTCGGGCCAGATCAATCGCCGCTTCCATACTGCCTGCCGCAGGCGTCAGTATGATTTCCGCCCCATAGGCTTTCATCGAGGCCCGACGTTCCTCGCTCATATTATCGGGCATGATCAACGTCATCTTATAACCCTTGATGGCCGCCGCCATCGCCAGGGC